>CAYQDX010000008.1:26450-31691 GCA_964416345.1 uncultured Ectothiorhodospiraceae bacterium | reverse complement strand
CGTAGCAGCCGTAGCCGCTGAGCCCAGGACCGTTGCGGTCCGCATCATTGCCGGCACCGCTGAGGTTGTTGTACCGCGGCCAGGCCGGGTGATGGCCCGCCGCCGGCTGGTAGGTGCCGCCATCCGCGTTGAAGACCAACACCTGGGCACCGCCCTGGGAGGTGGACACGGTCTGGGTAGTGGTGACCACCACCTCCACCGAGCCGTCGTGATCCAGGTCGGCGGCCGCCATCCCGCGAATCTCCGGCGAATTGCCGCCGGTAGTGGTATCGGCCGGCCAGCCGGACTTCAGCTGCAGGTGGCCGCCGATCCAGGACCAGGCGATGACCTCGTGGCCGCGACCCACCACTACCTCGGTGATGCCATCGCCGTCCAGGTCCGCCACCACGTGAGGAGCGTACACCCGGCCGCTGCCCGTGGTCGCCTTATCGAGCTGCGTCCCGCTGCTGGAGTACACATAGACATCGTAGTATGCGGCGATGAGCTCGTTGCTGCCGTTGCCGTCCAGGTCGTAGACCACCGGCGAGGCGAACCAGCTGGTCTGCCCGGCCAGGTTGCGGACGAACTGGGGGGCCTGCACCGCGCCGCTGCTCGCGCCCACCGCGCAGGCGGGAGGCCCCGAGGCCGGCGCCGGAGAGGCGAGCAGCGCCATGGCGAGCCACGGCAGGAGGCGGTTCGACATCACGGCCGGCGGGTGGCCGGAGATGCCGCGGACCCGTGCCTGCGTGCCGGACTCGTGATTGCTCCACTGCTTGGGTTGCACCGTATGGCCCTCCGTTCGCGGGCGCCCGGCCATTCGAGGATCGCCGGGCGCAGGAAACCGTAATCCCTACAATCCCCGGCAAGCTAGCCCAAGCCAGAGCGTGCGGCAACCGAGCGGGTCACGGCGCGGTAAATGATCATGGGGAACCGATGTCCAGCATCGTGGCTCTAACCGGCGAGCTCAACGTGCGAGGCCGGCGCCGAGCATCCCCATCTCGGAGTGTCGTTCGCAGGGAATCGCTGGCTTCGCCCTTGGCTCAGCAGACCCTTCTACCGCCGGGACTGTCCATCGTAGGGTGATGCTGAGCGCAGCGCACCGTCCCGGTCGACCTCGCTTGCCTAGGATTCAGCCAGGGGGCTGGCCTCCTACGTGGCGAGAGGTGAGCTTTCTATAAGCGAGCCCTCTCGGCGACTCTCCGGCCGAATGGCTCGCTCCGACTCATTCCAGCCGACCGAATTCGCCTGTAGCATCAAGACGAGCGCCGCGACGGAGGACGCCGCCACGAATCACGAAGAGAAGGTAACGGTATGCAGAAGACCCTGGTCGTCATCGGGCTCCTGATCTTGGTCGTGGGGCTATCGTGGCCCTGGCTCGGCAAGCTGCCCCTCGGTCGCCTGCCCGGCGACATCGTGGTGCGCCGCGACAACTTCAGCTTCTATTTCCCAATCACCACCAGCGTGCTGCTGAGCCTGATCGTGTCCCTGCTCATCTGGCTGCTCCGCAAGTAGCTATCCCATCAAGAGCACCTTGGCGCCGCGGACGCGGCCGTGCTTGAGCTCCAGCAGCGCCCGGTTGGCCTCCCCGAGACTGTAGGTCTGGATCTCGGGGCGGATGGGGATGGCGGCGGCGACGGGCAGGAATTCGGCGATGTCCTGGTGGGTGACGTTGGCCACCGACTTGATCTCCTTCTCCATCCACAGATGGTCGTGGTAGCGCAGCCGCAGCAGATAGTCCTGATCCCGGTCTTCCTTGCGGATGGCGTTGATGACCAGGCGCCCGCCCGGGCGCAGATTGGCCAGGGCCTCCACCACGGGCTTCCAGGCCGGGGTAGTGTCGATGATGGCCTGCAGCGGCTCGGGCGCGCGCTCCTCGGTATCACCGGCCCAAACCGCGCCCAGCTCCAGCGCGAAGGCTCGCGCCCCCGGGTCCCGGGCGAACACGTACGCTGGGGAGTCGGGGTACAGATGGCGGGCCAGCTGCAGCACCAGATGGGCCGAGCCGCCGAAACCCGTGAGGCCCAGGGGCTGACCGTCGGTCAGATTGGCGAGCTTGAGCGAGCGGTAGCCTACCGCCCCGGCACACAGCAGCGGCGCGGCATCGGCGTCTGAGTAGATGTCCGGGATGGGACAGGCGTAGCCTTCCGGCACGGTCATGTACTCGGCATAGCCGCCGTTCACGTCCCGTCCCGTGGCGCGGAAAACCGGGCTGATGTTCTCCCCGGGCCCACCCGAGGAATGGTGTATCCACCCTACCCCGACCCGGTCGCCGAGCCTGAAGCGGCTGGCCCCAGGCCCGAGATTGTCCACCCGTCCGATGACCTCGTGACCCGGCACCACCGGCAGGCGCGGCGGCGCGGTGCGCCCCTCGATCTCGTCGAGCTCGGTGTGGCAGACCCCACAGGCCGCCACCTGGATGCGTATCTCCCCCTCTCCGGGGTCCGGCACCGGCAGATCCACCAGCGCCAGCGGCGGCGTGTCGTCGTCCAAGGACAGGATGCGTTCGATGACCAGTGCCTTCATTGCTGGGTGCTCCTCCTGCAGCTTCAATCAGACTAGGTCCAGGGCGAGCGGCCCCCGACCGAGGTGGACGCCGTTCACCAGCTGCTCCAGGGCCATGAGCGCGCCGCGATAGGGCGTGCCGATGGTGTGGTGCATTCTACGGCGGCAGACGCGCCTGTCGCCGTTGGTGACGGGGCTACCAAGGCCACAGAGCAGAGCCTGCAAGCGATCAAGGACATGCGCCGATGTCCGAGGACGCGACCGGCAAAATGATTCCCCAATCGCATCCGCGATTTGCAATTTGCACCTGCCGTAGTGGAGAAACGCCTAGGCGCAGCTTGCTCGACTTCGAATATTTCCCGCCGTCACTGATGATCTCAGATCCTCTCCCGCCGGCCGGCAGTCGGCACAATTCTCGCTTGAACCCGAGCATTGCGTCCTCACCCTAGTGGCTTTCGGCTCAGATTGAGTGATGGGCTCATTGGTCATGGAATTGCTGACTGCTGCGAGCGGGGACAACCCCTAGCGGCGGCACGCATGCGAGATGCCCAGTACGACACCGCAACCAGACGCAACGGGAGAGTCGAGTGAACAAGATTATGGTAGCCCTGCCGCTGCTGCTCGTCGGGTTTGGAATTGCACGAGCAGAAGTGTACAAGTGCAAGCAGGCAGGCGAGACGGTCTATTCGGACAAGCCGTGCCCCGGTCAGATTGTAGCGCATCGGTCAGCAGACGAGATGGAAACCGGCACACTCATGCACGCCTCCTCGAGCGACGGCAGTCAGAGCGTGGCCTCCCGACAGCAGGAGGTGAGCAGGAACATGGATGCGCCTCTGGCAGAGTGTGGGGGTCAACCGGGCGCATGCCTGAAACACCGGCTGGCCAGCAACCAAGACGAAGAGCGCGCACATCGTGCTGAGCGGTGCCAGAGCGGCGATCGGCAGGCCTGCGACTCCCTGGCCTGCGTGGAGCGGCATGACGAGCTGGCGTGTGCCAGGCTCGAAGGCACGCCCACGGGCAACGGCTGGGTGGAAATCTCACGGCGTAGACACGCGGTGCCGGTCAACGACCGGCAGCAGGGCATCCGCATGGAAAGGGAGGTCGAAGTGACCGTGCAGTGCACCGCGACGAAAGAGCGCAGTCATATCATTCTGCGTGGCAGCTACGCGATACTGAGAATCGAAGACGCGGTCACCTCTGGAAGTCGGCGACTGCACCAGTTGAAGCACCGCTACCCCAGCCTGCAAGAAGCGGCGGAAGCCGCCTGCCAGGGCGCCTCCTGAATCTCGGCCACACACGGTCCGTGGCGCCCGCTGCGCTTCGGTCAAAAGCGCGAGCCATTCTCCGGTCATGCCGGTGGCGGGCGGCAAGTGTGCGCTGGGGATGGTGTCCACCAGCATAGGCTCGGCCGCCCGGATCTAGTACTCCGTCCACTCTGCATCCGTAATTATCACCTGGACGGAGTACCAGAAGGCATCCACCGACAAGGCGCAGTGGTGAGCCGTATCGAGTTGCGCTCGATCCGACATACCTATAGGGTGTCGCACGGCATCAGCCGCTGAGGGCCGCAAGCATGTGGGAGTGGTCGCTGGATTGGGGTGAGGTCACGCCGGGGCTGGTGGTAGGCAGCTGTCCCATGGTGCCGGGTGACCTGGACACGATTCAGCGACGTGCTGGGGCCACTGCGGTGCTCTCGGTCCAGCACGATGACTGCCTGGCGTACTGGCGCATCGACTACGAGGACATGAAGGCGCGCGGAGCACGGCTGGGGCTGTGCATGGCCCGCGCGCCCATGCGGGACTTCGACCTGGAAGACCAGCGCCGCCGCCTCCCTGCTGCGGTCACTGCCCTGGCCGGCCTGCACGCGGCGGGGCACCGAGTCTACGTGCACTGCACCGCCGGACTGGGACGCTCGCCGCTCACGGTGCTGGCCTATCTCAGCTGGATCGAGTGCCGCTCACCGCAGGAGGCAATTGCCCTGATACACCGAGTGCGGCCCGGCGCCGTGCCGTCTTGGGAGGCCTTTCACGGCTGCCGCGCAGATCTGGTGGCACGGAATCGGCACCGAATCGAGCGGCAGGCCTACGCCCGATACCTGGCACGAGCCAAGGATACCGGCGATGCCCAGGACGACTGGGCGCAGGCCGAAGCCGAGGTGCTGTGCACCGCCCTCTCCGGCGACGGCGGCTGAGTCCGAGCGCCGACCGGCGACTCGCTCAGCGGGCGCTCAGAGGGATGCCCTGCGTGGGTGCGCGTAGCGCTGCTCGTAGGTCGTCTGACAGGGTATGCAGCGCTTCGCCGTCGGGTACGCCTCCAGGCGCTGCGCCTCGATCTCGTCGCGGCAATCGATGCACACGCCGTAGTTGCCGTCTGCGATTCGCAGCAAGGCGGCATCGATGTCGCGGATCTCTGCGACGCGCCGGTCGATGTCCGCCAGCGCCACGTCGACCAGCAGATCGGCCGCCGAGAAGTCCTCCAGATCGCCCACCCGGCCCGCAAGCTCGACGTAGCTCTGCTCATCCGACTGCAGCAGAGCCTGACGGATGTCCTCCCGCAGATCGAGGAAGCGCTGCTCGAGGACCGTCTTGAAGTGAATGATCTGGGCTTGTGTTAGCATTTCTGACTCCTTGGCAACGGCTTGCGCACAGGCATGAGTGCCAGATTGCGGGAGGTGGCTCTCTGCGCCCCGTCCTGCGCTTCATCCTCGGACGCCCGAGCGCGTGACGAATCCACAAAGTCGCTATAACGATTATAGTCCCG
>CAYQDX010000008.1:5036-26350 GCA_964416345.1 uncultured Ectothiorhodospiraceae bacterium | reverse complement strand
GCACCGCCACGAAGCTCGGCACGCACCCTTCCACCGCCCTGCGGATAGAAGCCCGCCAAGGCCATCTCCAGCTTGAAGTGCAGACCCAGACGACCCAGCAGCACCCGCCAGTGCCAGTCCAGGTAGTGGAAGCATGGGCTCCACGGCACATGAGTGCCACCGGTGACGGTGAGCCGAGACGGCCCGCGCGCCAGGGCCAGTGGCAGCAGCACGGTTTGCAGCACCAGGGAGGTGGCGCCGGCCGTGCCGATGTCCATGTGGTACTCCCCGGGCGCGAGCGCCGCCGGCACAAACATCAGGCTCTGAGAGCCCACCCGGTTCCCTTCCACCTCGGCCCGGCCGACCCGTGCGGCTGCCTGCACCGCTGTACGATGCTGGAAGCCCAACCCCGGCTTGGCGCGATTGGCCCGGATGTGCCTCAGGTGGAACGGCTGGCCGGTCATCAGCGCCAGCGACAGTGCACTGCGCAGCACCTGCCCCCCGCCCTCACCCATGGAGCCGTCGATTTCAATCACGGTGTCGTCTCAAAGATTGAGTCGTGATACGTCGCGAGCCCGCCCCACCGGATCCATGAGCTACGGCTCCTCGTAGGATGTCGTGAGCCGGCGCGCCACATCCTACGCGATTTCTGGGTGCCCCGCGGCACCGGGGTTCTGGGACCAGGCCTGAATTGGAGTGACCATCAGCCTAGAGATCGCCTAGAGTCGGCGGCGTGGACTGGCGGAGCCAGTCCCTGGACTATGCTAGACCAACGGTTAGTGGGAAGCTTTCGTGGGACTGGCCCCGTCATCTGCGCGGCCGACATGACAACATCGACCCCGAGGGGTGAATAGATTGGACAAAGCAATACCAACGGTCCTGGCGGCCCTGGTCGTCGCCGCTTGCGGCACGCCGCGGACGTTGCAGACAGGTGAAGAGGACCCGGTTGCTGCCTTCGTGCTGCTCAGCCAGACCGGCAGAGGGGAGCAGGTCGCCCTGGCCCGGGTCGTGGTCGACAAGGCCGACGCGGACTGCCCGGCGCTCGAGCCCCATCACGGCAAGGGCGACAAGTTGGCCATGAAGGCCCGCCGCAACCCCGACCCGGAGCATTTCAAGGTCACGGTCTGCGAGGCCGTCTACCCGACGGACGGGTCCAGGATGGATATCACCGGCACCTCGCTGCACCTGCCCTCCGTCCCGGCCGAAGTCTCTCGAGTCGCGGTGCTCGGCGACACGGGCTGCAAGCCCAGCGATCAAAAGGGATGCGACAAGAACAAGGACTGGCCCTTCGCGGAAATGGCTGACGCGGCCGCGGGGTCCGACCCGGCACCCGATCTGGTGCTCCACGTGGGGGATTACAATTACCGGGGCACACCCGGAACGATCGCTATCACGCAGGGCAACGACAAGACCGAGCAGGTCCGCGTCTACGATGCCGGCGACAACACCCCCAGTGTGACCTGCACCCTCACGGGCCCCTACTACGGCCAGAACAGCGCGGGCAGCGAATCCCCCGACTCATGGGAGGCGTGGAAAAAGGATTTCTTCGAGCCGGCCGCCAAGTTGCTGACTGCCGCCCCCTGGGTGTTTGCCCGCGGCAATCACGAGCTATGCAGCCGAGCGGGACCCGGCTGGCTGTACTTCCTTGACCCCGGCTCAGACCTCGTGGAAGGTAGCGGAGGCCAGCTCGCCTGCCCGCCGGCAGAGAGCGCCGAGCCCCTGGTCTTCCGCGGTCCCTACCGGGTCGACGTGGGCGGACTCTCCGTGGTCGTGCTCGACTCTGCCAACGCCTGTGACCAGGGCAGCCTGCATCAAGAACACTTCAATCGGGAGCTCGAGCGGGTCCAGGCGCTCGTCGAGAAGGCCCCTGCCTCTAACGCCATCTGGCTGCAGAGCCATCGACCCCTGTGGGGAGTGCAGGAGCCCGATGATGACACACCCAAGTCGGAGTTGGACCCGTCCGGCCGATACGCCATCATCGACAAGACGCTGCAGGCGGCCTATGCCGCCTACCCGGTGCCGAAGCCGGTCCATCTGGTGCTGTCCGGACACATGCACCACTTCCAGTCCATCAGCTTCCAGCTCCCGAGCGCCCTTCCGACCCAGCTAATCGTCGGCAATGGCGGAGTCCACCTCGCACACAACTACCCCAAGGAGCCCTTCTCCATCGGCATTGGCGCCGCGACCGCGGTCGGATTTGGGCTGAGCGAATTCGGCCACATGGAGATCACCCTGGAAGGCGGAGGGGCCTGGAAGGGCCGCCTGCTCGACCGCAAGGGCAGGCTGCTGGCCCAGTGCGATTCCAGCAAATCGTCCGAGACGGGGGCCTGCACACCCGTCGGCGAGTGAAGCCGCATCCGGCAGCCGCGACGTAGACCGGCCGGTCAGCATCCGTCCGATCCGCCGAGCATTGAGGTGTTAGGACTTGCCGGGCTAACGCAGCGTCACCCGACAATTCCGCCTTGACCATCAGCGACAATGACCCGATACTTCCGCGTGGCTCCCTGGATTACCCACCTTTCTGGCCCGACACGCGCGCTCATCGGCGCGCAGCTCAATCCGCAAATCATGCGGGCTACCTACGCCTCGCGCGCCACCGTGCTGCTGAGCTTCCTAGCCGCCCTGCAATTCTCCTTGCTCATCGGCTATTTTCCCTTCGCCATCATCTTGACTCCCTATGGCGATACGCTGGACTGGCTCGGCAGTTTCTACGGCTCCTCCGCGCAGAGTCTCTGGCAGTACTTGTGGACTCCGCACAATGGTCATCGCATCGTTTTCTCCAAGCTGTTGACCATGGCCGATGCCAAGCTGCTCGGTGGGTTGAGCTATCCGATAGCACTGGTGTGCCTGTCGCTGCTGCTGATCGCAGCCGTCATCGTTTTGGCCGGCCTTCGGCGCCACGTCCAAGATGTCGCGGCGCGTCGTTGGGCGATGGCAGTGACCGTGCTCCTGCTGTTTCCCGCCTCCAGCTTTCCGAATATCGCCTACCCGGTGAACAGCCAGCAGATAATCGTCAGCTTCTTTGCCTTCGTGGCGTGTGTGCTGCTGGTGCGCTCCGGCACCTCTGTCGAAGAAAGGAAGTTGGGACGCAATGCAACTTTTCTGCTAGCTCTTGCCGCCAGTATGTGCGCCAGTCTGTCGTCGCTGAATGGCTTGCTGGTCTGGCCGATCCTTCTTTGGCTGACCTGGACGCTGGCTCTGCGCAGGTCCCGCCGTCTGGTGATCGTGACGGCGGGCGCGCTGGTCATCATGGGCCTCGCTTACCACGATATAGGCTCAAGCGAGTTTGTGGCGTCTGCTGGCGGACTCGGCAGCATCGCCCATGTGGCCAAATACCTGGTCGAATTTCATGGCATGCCGTGGGTGGAGATACCCGCGGTCTACTGGCCCGGGATGGCAGTGGGCGTAATCGTCGTTTCGCTCAGTCTCGGCTTTTGCGTGAAGGGCGTGCTGGCGCCGCCGAGACAACGGCCGCTCGCCATGATCGCGCTGCCAATGTTGATGTTCTCCTTCGGCACTGCCATTGTGATCACCATCGGTCGCCATGCGATGGGATTGTTACCGGCCCATCGCTACGGAATCTTCTTGGTGATCACCTGCGTCGCCCTCTTGATCTTGGGCCTTCCTACATTCGAGCGCTGGATGCTAGATCGACGCGGACATGTCATCGTGCTATCGGCGTCCCTGGTGTTTGCGCTGGGCTACCTCGGACAGCAGGTCCTGGTCGGACAGTTTGCGGTGCGGCGGGCAGAGCTCTTCGCGGGCTATGAGAAGCAAATCCTGGCGGGGACGCCCGGGCCCCAAGCCGTCAGAGCAATCTATCTCCCGGGCGCCGAGCCACTGGAGCGACACTACCGCGTGCTCAAGGAGCAGCGTATCTATATGTTCAGGCCCGAGTGACTCCGGCGAGCCGACCAGGGATGCGACAGGTGAATATAGCTGGAAGCGCTGCCCGGTCGAGCCGAAACCGCAATTGAGCTGGCGCCGCCCTGACGTATCTCCTCATATACAGCGCTCCGAGAATCCCAGCCAATCGCCACCAGGCCTCGACCACGACTCCACGTCGGAGCGCCCGTGCCATTGCCACGGATGCAGCGCCAAAGGTGTCACGATACGCGGCGGCCGTCACCGCGAGAGATCGCCCACTCCTGCACTTGTCCCGCTTCGAGAAAGCCAGCGGCCGCCCCTGCAAAGGCCTGCTCGGCCGTATGACGATTCCCGCGAGCCCGATCGCGGCGGGCGGCGTAAAGCAAGACACCGGCCCGGCCAGCGCCCGCGGCGTCGGACCGGACCATCCAATCGATCGCCTGGTCCTGGGCCTCCCTATCGCCCACGCGCTCGGCGCAGTCGCTGGCGATCAGGAGCAGACCCTGGATGGGCGAGGCGCCCATGGCGGTAAGCCTGGCGAGTGCGGGCGCAGCGCCACCTCGTGCGCCGTCCGGGCGTCGTGCTCTCGAGCGAAAAGGTAGCGGCCGGCGGCCTCGGCCGCCTGGTTGAGGAGAACGGGGTCCAGATCCGGCGCGGCTTAGCCCCCGTATGAGCCCCTGCCCGCCATCGCCTGATTCCAAGCCTTGACGCGAGGCTCGATCGGGCTAGAATCGAGCGGAAGTCAAGGAAATCGCGCACAGAGCCGAGGTGCGGGCCCAAGCGGGGGCGTCAGCCGTGGCGTCAAGGGGAATGGGGATGGTTTCCTGCGGAAAAGGTCACGGCAGGCAGGCACGAGGCGCCGTTTCAGGGGCGCTCGCTCTCGTTTCAGGGGTGCGCACTCTCGCTCCGCCTTCGGCGGCTGAAAGCAAACTCCTATCCATCGAACGAGCGGCAGGGAAGAGTGGCCGGCGGATGCGCTTGCTACTTCGGTCGTGGCTTTCTTGACGCAGACAGCGGGACCACCTACGCAAGACGTAACAGAGCCCATTGTTTCAATGATGAAACATCAGCTTCCATCTCGTTTCAATGTGAAACCCATCGGGTCGCCTTGGGAGGTGGCTGCATGGGGGCCTCGATCACTGGAACAGCGACTTAGGGTATCCAGCGTGGCCAGAAAGGCCCTGGCACATAAATGGCTTTAGACTGAGTGCGCCGTTTGCTCACATGCACGGACGGATACCCGAAAGGAGCGGGGTCCCCGGTCGAGTTCGGCTTTGCCGGTGGGCGTGGCAGTGAAAGTCAGGCATCTCATAGGGGGATGATTGTCTGATACGGCGTTCGACCCGGGGGGGGGGCCAGGGATGGCCTTCTTTAACTTCGCAGTCGCCTCGCATCGGAACGTCAATTGCGGAAGTGCACTGGTACTTTCCTTGTGCAGTTGGCATCTGCAGCTCGCGGGTTGCTTGTTCGACAAGCCCGTCTCCCTTCGATGAGGACATAGATCTAGCATCTCGTGCATGGCCGTCTACACTTGCTGGCACCGTCGGGTTCGTTCAGGTATACGCCTGACCCCGACTCGTGGTCGGGTATACGCCTGACCCCGATTCGTGGTCGAACGGGTTCAAGTACCGTGGGGGAGAAAGCAGGTGAGCCAGCATGTGCAACAACAGTCGGCGTCGCGAGGGCGACATGAGGGTAGCTGGGGCACACGGCAGCGGCTGGGCTGCTCGTTACTGAAACTCTCAGTACTGATCGTAATGCTACTCATCCTCCACCCCGTCATGGCAGAGCGGGAAGTGGGCGAGGTCGTCAGCGTACTCGGTACGGCTCAGGTGCTTCGTGAGGGACAATGGCAGGCCATACACAGTGGCGACAAGGTCGCTGCCAGACAGCTGCTGCGCACCGGTCCAGGCAGCCGTATGGCGGTGCAGCTTGCTAATGGCACCCAGCTCAAAATCAATGCGAACAGCCAGTTGGAGCTCAAGGATATCTCGCCACGTCCCCAGGCGTTCGTTTCCGCGTCTGCCCACACCGTACGGAACATCCTGCGCATACTGAGCGGCGAGGTATGGATTCGCAACAACGGCGAGCCCTTACAGATCCAGACCCTCCCGGCGACTGCAACGATCCGTGGGACAGAGTTTGACTTGGCGGTGCCCGGTGATACGGCGCGGCTTGTTGTGCTCGAAGGGTTGGTGGAGCTCGCTAACCCCCAGGGCGAAGTCGTTGTGGCGGCCAACGAGGCCGCTACGGTTAGGCTGGGAGAGGCCCCACGGAAGACTGTCCTGTTGCATCCCACGGACGCCGTGCAGTGGTCCTTGTATTACCCCTCTGCAAGCTTGCCGTTCGGTCAACCCCCGGAAGCCGTTGGCCCCGCGGGGCGCGCAACCGCGCCCTCACCGCGCGACGCCCATGTTCAGGCTGCCGTGCATGCCTTGACCACCGGTCAGCCCCAGCGGGCGCTGCGGGAGCTGGAGCAAACGCTTGCTCTGGACCCGCACGATGCCGATGCGCGCGCCCTGCAGTCCAATATCTACCTGGTACAGAACCGCAAAGCGGCTGCATTGAGAGCGGCCCGCCAGGCAATTCGCGCAAATCCGACTTCCCCTTCTGGCTATCTTGCCCTAAGCGCGGTCCAGCAGGCCAATTTCCAGCTAGAGTCCGCGCTGAGCAGCGCCCGTAGGGCTACAGCGCTGGACCCCGATAATCCCCGCGCACGCATTCAGGAAGCCCGCCTCCTGTTTGGCATGGGCCGCACCGGGGAAGCTTATGCCCTCACGGAGGGCTTGCTCCAGCGGGCGCCGAAGGACCCAGTGCTCGAGTCTACTTGGGGATTTCTGTTGCTTGCGCGTGGCCGTGTGGGCCAGGCGATCGTGGCCTTCGAGCGGGCCATCGCCTTGGATTCGACCCTAGGTGAGCCGCATTTAGGCCTGGGGCTCGCTAGGTTTCGCCAAAACCAGACAAGAGCTGCCGTGGCTGAGATGCGCAAGGCCTCTCTGCTGGAGTCGAAAGCCTCCCTATACCAGAGCTATCTCGGTAAGGCCTACTACGAGGTGAAGAACGATGCTCTGGCCGGAAAATATCTCGCCCGGGCCAAACAGCTCGACCCACACGACCCCACGCCCTTTTTCTACGACGCCATTCGACTCCAGAGCATCAATCGACCCGCGGAGGCGTTTCAAGAGCTGCAGCATTCCATCGAGCTCAATGACAATCGTGCTGTGTATCGGTCTCGGCTGTTGCTGGATGAGGACCGTGCCGCGCGTAGCGCCCATCTGGCGCGTATCTATGACAGCCTCGGCTTCGACCGGTTGGCCCAGCTCGAGGCATCAGAGTCACTTAGTTTGGATCCGGCAAATTACTCGGCACACCGCTTTCTGGCCGACAGCTACACAAATCGGCCTCGACACGAGATTGCTCGGGTGAGTGAGCTCCTGCAGGCCCAGCTGCTCCAGCCAGCGAACATTAATCCAGTGCAGCCGAGTCTAGCAGAAGCCAGCTTGATCACGCCGAGCGGAGCTGGGATAGGTCTCGTCTCATTCAACGAGTATACGTCGCTGTTTGAGCGAGACCGTAGCCAGTGGCTTACTTCCGCGCTTGGTGGGAACCATGGCACTTGGGGGGACGAGCAGCTGGTGTCGGGCATCACGGGCCCGTGGTCTTACAGCCTGGGTCAATTCCACTACGAGACCGATGGCTTCCGCGAGAATAACGATCAAAGGCATGACATATACGATGCCTTTGCTCAGTTCGCTGCGACACCGACCCTGAGCCTACAGGCAGAGGTGCGCAGGCGAAAGCTCGACGAAGGTGACATCAGGCTCAAATTCGACCCTGATAGCTATTCGCAAGATGACCGCAGAAAGCTTGAGCAGGACACCTGGCGCCTTGGGGTCCACGCCATACCGATTGCGAATGATCCTCTGGTCGCTGTGTTTACACATACTGACCGCGATCTTGATCTGGACCAGGTCCACTCGCAAGGGGATGGTCTGACTATTGCGGAAACATCGGCAATTGACGGGGACGACGCTCAGGCCCAACAGCTGATTCGCACAGGCATTTCCGATCTAATACTAGGGCTTGGGGTGTCGTCCTTCCAGGCTTACAGGCGGTTAGATTTCAGCATGGGACAGCTTCCCGTGGGTACGGAGAAGTCTAACTACACGATCGATCAGAAGAATGCCTATGTGTACTCCCGCTTTTCTGGTCCACGCAATGCGGATTGGACGCTCGGAATCGCCTACGACTCGTTCGACGACGAGACAGTGGATCTGAGCGAGCTCAATTACAAGGCGGGACTTTCCTGGAGCGTAACGCCGGCCGTGCGGCTCAGAGCAGCTGCCTTTGAGACCACCAAGAGACAACTTACTCTGGATCAGACCTTAGAGCCGACTGAAATAGCTGGTTTCAACCAATTCTTCGATGATCCGAATGGCACGAAAGCCAAGCGCTATGGGCTCGGTTTGGACGCCACGATTACTGACGATCTATTTGCGGGAATAGAGTTTAGCTCGCGTAACCTGGAGGTGCCTGTGGAGCCTGTGGTGTTGGATGGGGGCCGTGCAACCGAGGCGACCTTCACCTGGGCGTCCCGAGATGAAGACTGGCATCGCGCCTACGTTAACTGGGCCCCCAACCGAGCACTGGCCTTTGCGGCGGAGGTGCAGTATGAAGACGCCGAAACGCAGCAGGACATTTCTCCGCAGCAGGTGAGGACGCTTATCCTGCCGATTGCGCTCACCTATCATCACCCTGGGGGTGGTTTCGCGAGGCTCGTTACTAGCTATGTTCAACAGGAAGTGCGAGTCGCGCGCGACACGGAGGAGAAAGACCAGGATTTTGTTAATGTCGATTTGGAATTTGGGTATCGATTACCTAAGCGGCGTGGCATCGTAAGCCTCGCGTTCCGAAATTTGTTCGATCGGCATTTCGGGTACGAGGACCTCAATTTCCTGCGGTCGGAGCACAGGTCCGATTCCCGTTTCATTCCCAATCGCACGATGTTCGTCGGCTTCACCTTGGCGTTTTAGTGGGACGGACTAAGCCAGGAATGGCGTTGGATCTTTGGTGACTGGTAATGGTAGGAGGAAGCAACATGTCAGACTATACCACGAGTGGGCGCGAGGGTCCGGAGACGAAACCTCTGGATAGCGCGGTTTCAAAGGCCTTGGGAGTTCCAGACGCAGCTTTCGCTGTGGCCGTCGACAAGGCTGGAAAGGTGGTGCTCTTCGAACGTGAGGGGACCCAGGATGCGGCCTTTCCTATCGACACGAAACGCGTTGAAAATGCATACACGGCGACGTTCTTAGCTTGCTCGGGCTCCTACTGCGTGTATTTCGTCGACTCCACGGGAACGCTAAGGTGCATATGCTTTTAGTCGAAAAGGGGTGTTGGGGACTGGTTGAGCGCTCAGGATGGCGCTGATACGTCCCCGTGCTTGTCACCGCAGACCGTGGTGTCAGCGCAGGAGAAGGAAACGGTGGCAGATGCGGTTCAGAAAGGACGCCCGGCCGGCCTGTTAGCAGGGTTTGCTTGGCTGAGATCGCTGGGTGCTGAAGTCTGCTCACGGCCTTTCAGGACCGCAGCGCGCGCCCAGTCAAAGGAGTGGATGGCAGTAATTCGCAGGTGGCGTCCGGTGGTGATGGCATTGGCCGTTGCCGCCGGCGCCCTGCTGGGAACTGTCATGCTGCGGCATGTAGGCTTGTTTGCGGTGCTGGAGCTCAAGGGGCAGGACTTGCTGTTCGAATTGAGGGGTCCACTGCCGGCGCCACAGCAAGTGGTGGTCGTCGCCATCGACGAGCCTTCGTTTGCGGAGCTGCAGCTTCAGTGGCCTTGGCCCCGCAGTCTTCACGGCCGATTGTTGCGGCAGCTCGCAGAGGCAGGGGCAGTGGTAGTGGGAATGGACATCTTGTTCTCGGAGGCATCCGATCCCAAAGAGGACGAGTCTTTTGCCCAGGCGCTCCACGAGACCGGGAAAGTAGTGCTGGCCAGCGAGCACGCCGTGGTCAACGACCCACTATTTCGGCAGGTCTTGCGCGCCGATCCGATCTCGATATTCCACGAGGCCGCTGCCGTCGGGGTGCCCATCCTGCTGCTCGACAGTGACGGTACGGTCCGTCGCACGAGGCTATCTCTCGCCCAGACTCCTTCTTTTGCGCTGCGCGTTGCCCAGGAGTATCTGACGAGGCTGACGTTGACCAAGAGCCAACGCGCCCGCGCCGCACTCGAGGCCAAGGGCTGGGATAAGCTGCCGGTCGAGGTCTTGATCAATCATCTGGGTCCGCCACGGACAGTTACGACCGCGTCGTATTACCAAGCCTTGGACTATGAGCACCTGCTTCCGCCGGACTTCTTTGCTGGCAAAGTGGTCCTGGTGGGGCGCTCCCTCGTGACAGTTCCCGAGCCACAACAACTGTTGGGCGACACATTCCTCACGCCTTTTTCGTGGCTCGGAATGGGGCCGACCTCGGGTGTGGAGCTGCAGGCCACCATCGTATCGAATCTCTTGGAGGGTCGATTTCCTACCGAGCTGAGTGGTGTGGCGCGTGCGGTCCTTCTTTTCGTGTTTTTCGCGCTGGCGAGCCTGCTCCTCACGCAGCTTAAGCCTGTCGTGGGTCTGCTGGCCACGGTGGTGCTCGCGGGGCTAATCCTGGTTCTAAGCTATGAAGTATTTGTGCATGCCGCTCTGGTACCCCCCATCGTCGCCGGCGTTGCCGGCCTGGTTCTCGTCTATGGCGCTCACTTGCTGTTGAGGACCCTGCGTGCCGAGCGCGCTCGCCGTCTCGCCCTGGAGGAGGCCAATCGCCGGCTGGAGGGCCAGGTTGTGCTGCGCACCCAGGAGCTAACCAGCGCCCACCAAGAGCTCAGCCGGCGTCACGGCGACCTGCAAATCGCCTACCGCGACCTTGCCCGTACCCAGGAGCAGCTCATCCAATCGGAGAAGATGGCCTCCCTAGGCCTCTTGGTGGCTGGTGTCGCCCATGAGCTCAACAATCCCATCAGCTATGTCTCCAACAACCTCGAGTTTATTGAGGAATATACTGAGCGGCTTGCCGGTATCATCGAAGCTTATGGGAATCCAGGCCCTGCTACCGGAGGTGGCCGCCGAGGCGGTGATCAACGCAGAGACTCCGATCGCTTTGATGTCACCCGAGAGACCCTGCAGGAGCTCATCGCGAGCTGCAAGGAAGGTGCCGAGCGGGTCAAGAAGATCGTATTGGACTTGCGCGCCTTCTCGCGTACCGATGATATCGGCCAGGTGCCGGCAGACCTGCACGCAGGACTTGAGTCGACCCTTAACTTGCTCGGTAAGCAGTACCAGGACCGCATTAGAGCACACCGTGACTACGGCGAACTGCCGGAAGTGGAGTGCTATCCAGGCCAGATCAACCAAGTGTTCATGAACCTGTTACAGAACGCGGTGCAGGCCATTCCCGCTGCTGGTGACCTCTGGATTACCACGCGTTCAGAGGGAGACTGGGTTACCGTCTCTATCCTGGACAATGGCGGTGGTATCCCGCAGGAGAATCTCAGCAAGGTCTTCGACCCCTTCTTCACCACCAAGCCGGTCGGTGCGGGCACCGGCTTGGGTCTGAGTATCAGCTATGGAATTATCAAGAAGCACGGCGGACGCATCCGCGCTCACAGCCGACTGAACGAAGGCACGGAATTCGTCGTCGAGCTGCCGGTGCGCGCCAAGGGGGAGCCACATGAAACGACATGAGCTGCTCATCGTCGACGACGAGGTCGAAATCCTACGCACCTTGCGACTCACCTTCGAGTCCGACTACGAGGTATTCACGGCCACCAGTGGCGCAAAGGCGCTTGGCATCCTGGAGAAGCAGGATATCGCCCTTATTATGGCCGACCAACGCATGCCCGGCATGACCGGGGTAGAGCTGTTGGAGCGCTCGATCCAAATCAACCCCGACGTCATCCGTATGATCCTCACCGGCTATACGGACACCGCGGCCCTGATTCGGGCCATCAATGCCGGGCGCATCTACCAGTACATCGCCAAGCCCTGGGACCGCGAAGAGCTCAAGATCAGCGTCAAACACGCTCTAGAGCGATATGAGCTGGGGCGGGAGAATCAGCGCCTGCTCAAAGAGCTGCAAGCGGCAAATGCACGGCTCAAAGACGAAAACACCTTCTTGCGCAAGGAGGTGCACCGGGAAGCCCCTTGTGCTGACCTCATTGCCCAAAGCTCGGCGATGCGGCGTGTGCTCCAGTTGGTGGAGAAGGTCACCCACAACACCGTCACCGTACTCTTGACTGGCGAAACGGGTACCGGAAAGACTCTGCTCGCGCGCCACATCCACTACAACGGCCCGCGGCGTGAGCGGCTGTTCGTCGAGCAGAACTGCGGTGCTCTGCCCGAGGCGCTATTGGAGAGCGAGCTATTCGGGCATCGGCGGGGTGCGTTCACCGGCGCGATCCAAGACCAACAAGGACTGTTCGAGGCCGCGCACGGCGGGACCGTGTTCCTGGACGAGATCAGCGAGATGAGCCCCACGCTCCAGGTCAAGCTCTTGCAGGTGCTCCAGGAAGGGCATTTCCGGCGGGTGGGAGACAACACTTACCGCCAAGTCGACGTACGCATCATTGCCGCCACCAACCGCGACTTGCATGCCGAGGTTCAAAAAGGCACCTTTCGCTCCGACCTGTACTACCGTATCAACGTCTTCCCGATCCACCTGCCGCCGCTGCGGGAACGCCTGGAGGATATCCCACTATTGGTGCAGCACTGCCTGGACAAATACCGGCCGAAGGCCAACAGCCGGGTGACGCACATCAGCGACGAGGTACTCCACCACTTGTACTGCTACGATTACCCAGGCAACGTGCGTGAGCTGGAAAACCTCTTCGAGCGCGGACTGATCCTCGCCAACGGTGAGCGGCTCGAGCCCGGCGACTGGCTGCCGACTCATCACGCTCCGGTACTCGATGGATTGTCCAAGATCGAGCAGCTTGAGCGCGGCGAAATCGCCCGGTTACTCGACCTCCACCAAGGCAACCTCGCCGTCATCGCCAAGGAGCTGGGGATGAGCCGCACCACCCTATGGCGTCGCATGCGCGACTATGACCTCAGCGCGCGCGACGCCACCACCTGAGATACCTCACACGCGCGAATTCGCGGCTCGGAAACCATTTTTCCGCGAAGCTGCTCCGGCTGAAGCTAACCCTGATTTAGCACGTCTTTACACCCAGGCTCTCGGCGCGAATCGACTGACCAGAGCCGAATCGATCAATCAGAGGAGGCTTCCATGAGGATCGAAAGAGCCCTGGTTTTGTCGTTCCTATTGCTGGCTCCCATCACCGGACAGGCACAGGAGACTTGGCAGACGACAGTTGGACGCCAATGCATCGAAAATTGGATTCGGGATACGACCTCGAGGCTCAATCAATACAGCGGGAGCTCGGATTTCGAAGGGAACAAACCCTGGCGCATCAATCAGTACGGCCATTTCATCGGCCGGTATATCACCCAGGCCTACGAGCCCGACGTCTGGTGGAGCACTTTCGGGGGTGACAAATACCACTACATGTGGGGCGCTCTCTATCAATCCGAGTCGCAGTTCCCGGATTGGAACAATGCCAACTTCAATAGCGCGGGTGTTCGCGGCATGCGCTACTTCGTACGCGATTGTGTCAACCGCCGCGGCCCGCCACCGCCCTCGCCGGCGGGAGGGGAAATCCGCAGTCGCGATGGCTATGCCTGCTACGGCGGTGCCGTGTATCCCGACAGCTGGCGAAGCGAAGCCAGCTACGGCAGCTACGGATGCAATTTCGGCCGGATGAGCCGCGAACGCTGTCTCACGCTCGGCGTGGAGAAAGGCGCGGGAGAGGTGATTCATGGCAACCCGGGGGGTGGCCGCTCGAACGAGTGTTGGCTGCAGGACTCCTGCGCGGACCCGCAGCCGAATTCGGACTTCACCTACTTCGACCTGGGTGATCGCGCACCGCAGCCGCTGCCCGGAGCCGACTACCCGAGAGGGGGAGCCTATGCCTGCTACGGCGGTGCGAGCTATCCGTCTAACTGGCAAAACGAGGCAAGGTGCGTTGGCTACGGATGTCAGTTCGGCCGGCTGAGCCTCGACAGCTGTCTGGCCCTCGGTGCCCGAATGGGTGCTGCGCTTGTGATCCACGGCAATGCGGGGGGCGGCCGCTCGAACGAGTGCTGGCTGCAGAGCTCCTGCGCGGACCTGCGGCCGAATGGAGATTTCAGCTTGTTCAGGCGTTAATAACGACTCAACCCCACAACGCAGCGTACAGCCCCGAGGATCGTGTGACCCGCTGGCGCAGCGCCTGGCGCAGGCGCGCCGGGCTGGCGAGCAGCATCACCCGCTCGCGGGCGCGGGTGATGCCGGTATAGAGCAGCTCGCGGGTGACCACGCGGCTGTCGGTGTCCGGCAGCACCAGATGCACGGTGCCGAGCTCCGATCCCTAGCTCTTGTGCACGGTCATGGCATCGACTGTCTCGTGCCGGGGCAGCCGGGTGGACAGCACCCGGCACAGGCCCTCTGGGGCCTGGAGCCACACCCGCAGGCTGCCGCCGGCCTCGGACCACGGCATGGCGCAAAGCAGCATCACACCTCCCTGCTCCCAAGCTTGCGCCAGCCTGCTGACTTCCCGAGTGCAAGCGTTGCCGGCCCAACCCTCAATGTGTATTCTTGCGGAATCTTATACACAAAGTTGTGGACTCAGCATGCGCACGAACATCGTGATAGATGACCAGCTCATCGCCGACGCCCTGAAGCTCTCCGGCCTCAAGACCAAGCGGGAGACGGTGGAGGCAGGCCTCAGGCTCTTGGTTCAGATCAAGCGGCAGGAGCGGATTCGCGGCTACCGCGGCAAGCTGCGCTGGGATGGTAACCTGGATGCCATGCGGCGCGATGACTGATGGTGCTGGTCGACTCCTCGGTCTGGATCGATTACTTCAACGGCGCGGCCACGCCGCAGACCGATGAGCTTGACCGCTTGCTCGGAAGGGATGTCGTCCTGCTCGGTGACCTCGTGCTCACGGAGGTGCTTCAGGGTTTCCGTGACGTTGCGGACTACCGACTGGCAAAGGAGCTCCTCGCACCGCTGGAATTCAGGCCGCTGGTCGGCCGCGAGGTGGCGCTGCTCGCAGCCGAGAGCTACCGGATCCTCCGTGCGCAAGACCATCGACATGATCATCGGCAGCTATTGCCTGATGCACGGTATTCCGTTGCTCCACTCGGACCGTGACTTCGATGTCATGGAGTCGCACCTCGGACTGGCAATTCATCGCGCGTCGTCCAAGCCCGATGGGTAGCCATCGACAGTGAGCTTGGTTAGATGTCGGGTTAGCGCAGCGTAACCTGATGCCGCTCTTACAGGGGGCGGAGCTATTCGGATTTAGAGGTCTTGAGCGCCACCGGACCGAAGGCGGAGGCGAAATCCAGTGGCGGCCGAGGCCGCGCCTATTAGACATCCGTTTTCGGCTTTCCGTTTTCGGGAAGAAGGGGCGCTCAACTTGCACGGGGTGGAGGTCGTGCAGTAGGTGGGAGACCAGCGCTTTGGCCGAATACGAATCGCTCAGATCTGCCGGGGACGGTACACTTCGCCGCGCTCTACAACCTTGCCCTACGGGGGCGCCACACGATTCACAATTCACCACCGCCCCACAACGCATCGTAAAGCCCCGAGGATCGCGTGACCCGTTGCCGCGCGGCTTGACGCAGGCGGGCCGGGCTGGCGAGCAGCAGCACGCGCTCGC
This sequence comes from uncultured Ectothiorhodospiraceae bacterium, assembly GCA_964416345.1. Lineage (GTDB taxonomy): Bacteria > Pseudomonadota > Gammaproteobacteria > CAYQDX01 > CAYQDX01 > CAYQDX01. Next base: position 10,758 of record CAYQDX010000008.1, on the reverse strand, counting down.
GGGCGCGGGTGATGCCGGTGTAGAGCAGCTCGCGGGTGACGACGCGGCTGTCGGCGTCCGGCAGCACCAGATGCACGGTGCCGAACTCCGATCCCTGGCTCTTGTGCACGGTCATGGCGTAGACGGTCTCGTGCCCGGGCAGCCGGGTGGGCAATACACGACGCAGGCCATCGGGGGTCTGGAACCACATCCGCAGGCTGCCGCCGGCCTCGGGGTCGCGCAGCACCAGGCCGATGTCGCCGTTGTACAGTCCCAGGGCGTAGTCGTTGCGGGTCACCATCACGGGTCGGCCGTGGTAGAAGTCCCCGGCCCGCTGGATGAGGCCGGCCGCCTGCAGCGCCTCCTCCACCAGACGGTTCAGCGCGTATACCCCATAGGGGCCTTCGCGGACCGCGCACAGCACGTGGAAGCCGGCGAAAGCCTCCAGCGTGGCGGCGGGATCGTCCGTTTCCAGATAGGCCCGGTATGCGGGGACCACGTGCTCGCGAACATAGGCGCGCGGCGAGATCCGCTCGTGGCTGAGCAGCTGCAGGTCGGCGTGGTCCGCCAGCGCCGTTAGGGCCGCCTCGCCGTCGCCCGCGTTCACGGCCCGGGCCAGGGCACCGATGCCGCTGGACTCGCCGAAGCGGTAGCCCTTGCGCAGGCTGACGATGTGGTCCGAGAGTGTGAGGCCAGGACTGCCTGAGGCGAGACCAGCACCGGCAATCTCCTCGAGAGCCTGGCACTGGGCCGGCGTGTAAACGGACTCTGCGCCCCGGCCGCACAGATCGCCCAGCACCATGCCGGCCTCCACCGAGGCGAGCTGGTCCTTGTCGCCCAAAAGAATCAGCCGGCAGTGGGGCCGCAGGGCCGTAACCAGGCGCGCCATCATGGGCAAATCCACCATGGAGGCCTCGTCCACCACCAGCACGTCCGCATGCAGGAGATCGTCGGGTCCGTGGCGAGGTACAGCGCGCCCCGGCCGGAAGCCGAGCAGGCGATGCAGCGTGACGACCTGCTCCGGAATAGCGGCGGCGATGGCCGGGTCGAGGTCCAGCCGCGCCCGGGCCTGGTGCAGGGACTCGGCCAGGCGTGCCGCCGCCTTGCCGGTGGGCGTCGCCAGGGCGATGCGCAGATGGCGGCCGGCGGGGTGTCGTAGTGCCGCCTGCTCCAGCAGCAGGGCCAGGATGGCGGTGACGGTACGAGTCTTGCCCGTGCCGGGGCCGCCGGAGACGACGCAGAATGGCCGTAGCACCGCCACTGCCGCGGCAATCCGCTGCCAGTCCGGGGCATCTTCTGACGGAAACAGACGGGCCAGACCCTTCCGCAGCAGCGCCCGATCCACCTCGGCTGCCCAGAGGCCGGCGCGCGCTCGTATTGCCTGGGCTAGATTCCGCTCCAGGCACCAGTAGCGATGCAGATAAAGCCGCTCGTGGCCGTCCAGGATCAGTGGAGCGGTCTCGCCAGGCTCACCCACCACCGGCACCGCACGCAGGGCGCCGACCCAATCCACCAACGGCGGCGCGCTCGTCCCCTCGTCGTCCAGCAGCATGTGGCCCGCGTACTGGCGCAGGTCCAGACACACGTCCCCCTCCCCTACCCGCCGGCTCACCAGGGCGGCGGCAAGCAGTAGCGCGGGGTCACGACTGGCGCTCAGGCGCCCCATCCAGCCGGCGAAATGCAGGTCCAAGGGCCGCAGCCTGCCTTCCGCCACCGCGCGCTCCAGCGCGATCACGGGCGGCTCCCGGCGCAGAGGGCGTCCAGGGCCTCGACCACGACCGGCTCGGGGCGGTCGAAATGCACCCCATAGCGCGGCCCCGCATCGGGCCGCATGCCGCGCAGGAACAGGTAGTAGACCCCGCCGAAGTGACGCCGGTAGTCGTAGTCCGGCAGCCGGCTGCCCAGATACCGGCGCAGCGCCAGAGTGTAGACCAGGTACTGCAGGTCGTAGCGATGGGAGGCCATGGCGGCGGTGATGCCGGCCGGGCCGTAGTCCAGGAGGCGGTCGCCCAGATAATTGGATTTGTAATCGGCGATGTAGTAGCGGCCCCGGTGGCGGAACACTAGGTCGATAAAGCCGCGCATGAGCCCCCGGGCCGGATCGAATCTCAGGCCCTCGGCGGCGCCCCGGTAGGCAGCGAAGCGTGCCAGCACGCTGCGCAGGCCGGGGGCATCCATGCGCGCCAGGGGGTAGTGAAACTCCAGCTCGTTGAGGCGATCGCCCGCCGCGATGGCCCGCAGGCTCAGTCCCGATTTGGGCTCCAGGGGGGTGTCGAGCACGTTGCCCACCAGCTCGCTCACCGCGGGCAGCCATTCGGCATCCAGGCCGTAGCGCTGCAGTTGTCGGCCCACCGCCTCCTTAAGTACATCGCCGCTCGCCGTCGGAAAGTCCAGCTGTTCCAGCAGCTCGTGCAGCATCTGCCCGACGCGGCTGCCACCGGGAATGCGGAACACGTCCTCGACCTTGGCGGGCATCTCCAGCGGCTCGACGGGAGCGGACACGGCATCATGGTCCGGGCGCTCGGCGTCCAGCCCTGCCACCAATCCGGAGTAGCTCACCACCCGCCAGCCACGCTTGATGGGTACGTGGAGCGTTCGAGCCGCGAGCGGCGCGCCTGCTGCCTGGCTGCCGCGCCACTGCTCACCGGTGGGCGCCGGCAGCTCGCGCACCTCGATGCTGCCGCCGGCGGCTCGCGCCAGTGCCGCGACATCGGCCCGCATCGCCTCCGCGTCCCGCTCGCCCATGGCGCTGGCGGGCGGCTCGGCACTCCGGACCGGGTGCAGCAAATAGGCCAGGGCCGAGGTCTCGGCCTTGTTGACCTTGCCCCAGCACAGCACGCAGAGATGCTTGGCCCGGGTGATGGCGACATAAAGCAGCCGCAGGCGCTCCGCCAGAGCCTCGGTGGCGGCAAGCGCGCGGTGGGCGTCCAGCTCCTCCGAGCCCAGATCCAGGCAGGCACTGCCGTCCTCGGGATCATGAAAGAGCAGCGGCGGCTTGCCGTCCTCGGGTCCGCTGGACCAGGGAAAGGGAATGAAGACCACGGGGTACTCCAGGCCCTTGCTCTTATGCATGGTGACCACCTTCACCAGGGCCTCGTCGCTCTCCAGACGCAGCTGGCGGGTCTCGTCCAGCGCCCCACCCTCACGCTGGTCGGCCAGCCAGCGCAGCAGGGCGTCCAGGCCCGGGCGCTCCGCCGAGGCAAGCTGCAGCAGCTCACCCAGCTGCAGTAGGTTGGTCATGCGCCGCTCGCCGTCGCCCAGGATGAGCAGCCGAGCCGGCACGGCCTCCCCGTGCAGCAGCGCCTGGAAGGCGACCATGAAGCCGCGCTCCAGCCACAGCTCCCGGTAGTGCTGGAACCGGGCCACCCGCGCCTCCCAGGCGAGCTCGTCGCGGGCCAGCCCGGCCAGCTCCGCCGCGCCGACCCTCAGCAGGTGGGTGGCCAAGGCCGCTCGCAGCAGGCCCTCGTCGCTGGGATTCGCCACCGCCTCCAGCAGCATGGCCAGCTCCTGGGCCTCGCCGGTCAAGAATACGCTGTCCTGGCTCAGGGTGACGCTGGCGACGCGGCACTCCCGCAGGGCCTGCTGCATCCGTTGGCCCTCGAAATGCGAGCGCACCAGCACAGCGATGTCTCCGGGCCGCAGGGCGCGGTCGCCCACCCGGGCCTGCCGCGCCTGGGCGGCATTGAGCAGCCCGGCGATACGCTCGGCACAGGCTTGCGCGGCGAGCTCCCGAGCCTGCTCGGCGGCCAGGACGCAGCCCCGGGCCCCTTCTTCCGGCGCCGGCAGCAGCCAGACCTGCAGCGGCGCGGGCACCTCGCCGTTTACGCGCAGCGGCCTCTCGTCGGTCTCGGGTCCCGGCACCACCGGCAGGAACACGATGTCCGGTGCATAGATGAAGCTAGGGAAATCCCGATCGAACAGCGTGCTCACCGCCCGTACCAGACCGCTGCTGGAGCGCCAGTTGGTGCCCAGGGTGTAGCTGGCCGCCGGACCGGCGTCGTGGCGGGCCTGCATGTAGGTGAACACGTCCGCGCCGCGGAAGGCGTAGATGGCCTGCTTGGGATCGCCGATGAGACACAGGGCACATTCGGGCTGGCCCTGGTAGATGCGGCGGAAGATGCGGTATTGCAGCGGGTCGGTATCCTGGAACTCGTCGATCAGCGCTACCGGATAGCGCTCGCGGATGGCACTTGCCAGGGCTTCGCCGCCGGCACCCTCCACGGCCTCCGCCAGGTTGCGCAGCAGGTCGTCGAAATAGATCACCCGGCGCTCGGTCTTGCGCCGGCGCAACTCGGCGCGGAGAAACTGGCGGGCCCGGTCCAGTGCCCAGGCCTTGCGCAGGGACTGCGCTCGGGGAACGGCCACCGCCAGCTGGCCGCAGAGCTCGAAAAATGGGTGTGCGGGCGGGGTGGCGCCGTCCTTGGTCTTGCCCGCCAGGAAGTCGGGGCAGAAGCGCTCGACGTCCTTGGGCAGGGTCTCCGGACAGCCTTCCCCGGCCAGCAGCGCCGCCATCGTCGCGAGGCTGCGCTCGACAACTGGCTTGGTGTAGGAGCGCCGGTTGAGCGCCGGACTCTCCCGCAGCAGCGCCTGAACTTGTCGGCCATTGGCGTTCCATTCGCGACGCAGCCGTGTAAGAAGGCGACTCACCTCGGTGGCTGCTTCGTCCACCGCCTCCTGGGTCAATGGCGGCACCACCCGCAGCTCTTCCAGGGCCAGGGTGCGGCTCAGCTCCTGCAGCAGCGCCGCCGGAGCAGGCCATTGCCCCAGCAGCCAGCGAGCCTCGTCCCGATCCGCCGCGGCCATCCAGCGGCGCCAGAGATCCTCCACCGCCCCCAGGCGCAGCGGCTGCTCGTCGGTGATCAACTCCGCCTCGAAGGGGGCGCCGCTCTCGAAGGCGTTCTCCTGCAGCATGCGCTGGCAGAAGCCGTGAATAGTGTAGACCGCTGCCTCGTCCATTCGGGTCAGGGCGTCGCTGAGCAGCCGTGCACTGGCGGCGGGATCCGACTGCCGCTCCAGCAGGTCGCCGAGCACCTTGTCTTGCTGCGCGTCCGCATCGCCCTCCAGCCAAGCTAGGGCCAGCCGCACCCGGCCGCGGATGCGCCCACGCAGCTCCTCGGTGGCGGCCTCGGTGAAGGTCACCACCAGGATGCGGTCCACGTCCAGGCCGTGCTCCAGCAGCAGGCGTAGCACCAGCGTGGTGATGGTGTAGGTCTTGCCGGTGCCCGCGCTGGCCTCGATCAGGCGCATGCCCTGCAGCGGAATCGTGCCGGGGTCCAGGCGCTGCAGGCTCACGGGACGTCTGCCTTGATCCAGCTGGAGGCCTGCACCAGTGGAACGTAGATCTGCTCGGCCAGGGCCTCGAGTTCCGGCCCCAAGGGGTCACGGCCGCGAAAGGCGATGGACACCGCCATGTTCAGGCTCTCGGGGGCCGGATTGTGGTCCCCGGCCCAGGCATTGAGCACCGCGCCGTCGGTGCGGCCACGCTCCACCCGCTGCCAGGAGGTCTCGGGAAAGAACGCCAGGGGCTCCCGCAGTCCCCGCCACCAGAGGTTCAGCAGGTCCATGAGCATCGTATTGGCCGCTTCCGCCGGTCCCAGCTCAAAGTCGCCGTCCTCGGCCAGATGACGGCTGGACCTGGCAACGCCCGGTGGCGCCAGGGCGCACAAGGCCAGGTGGCGCACCCACAGGCGCAGCCGGTCGGCCGCCTTCAGTTTCGCCAGCCGGTACACCAGCAGCCCCTCCG
>CAYQDX010000008.1:0-5026 GCA_964416345.1 uncultured Ectothiorhodospiraceae bacterium | reverse complement strand
CCGGCGTCAGACCGGAGAGCATTCCGCGCAGCGCGTAGGCCCCCAGCTTCAGGTCCACCTCCAGCGGCCCCAGCTGGCCGGTGACCAGCGGCCGCAGGCGCTGAGCATAGCGGTCTACCTCCTCCTGGGCGCCTTCCAGCCACAGCTCTCCGGGGGCGCCGTGGGGGAGCAGGCCCTGCCCCCGCAGGCGGCTCAGGGATTGGGCGGCACCGCAGTCTGCCAGGGCATCCATCAGCAACGCCTGGCGCAGCTGGTAGCGCTCCAGGCCGGCGACGCCGAAGGGCTCGGTGTCCCCGATGACCTCGGCCTCCTCTGGCAGCCTCAGGCCCAGGCGCCGTCGCAGGAAGTGCGCAGCCGGGTTGCAGAGAAAGCCAATGAGCGCCTCCAGCTCCACCTCCCGCCAAGCCGGGTCGGGCTCGTCCAGCGGAGCGTCGATGAATGCCGGCGCCGGCCCCGGCGTCGTACTTGCGCGCACCGCCGCGAGCCAGTCCTCGGCGTAGCTCAACAGGCGCGTACTGCTGCCGTCGAAGTAGCGACGGCTGAAGGGCTGCAGGGGATGATGGGTCACCAGACGGTCCGGCCAATCTCCGTCCGGCCGCCGGAATGAGCGCTCGACGTAGTCCAGCAGCTCGCCCAGCAGGACCGTGGGCACCTTCTCGCCGTTGTCCCGAATGTCGCGGCCGACGTAGCTCAGGTACAGCACGTCCCGGGCCGAGAGCAGGGCCTCCAGGAACAGGTAGCGGTCGTCCTGGCGGCGGGAGCGATCGCCCCGCCGTGGCCGGCGGGCGATGAGGTCGAAGCCCGCGGGACGCTGGCTGCGGGGAAAGTCCCGGTCGTTCATGCCCAGCAGGCACACCACCCGGAAGGGAATGCTGCGCATGGGCACCATGTTGCAGAAGGTCACCCGCCCGGTGAGAAAGCGCCGCGCCCCGGGCGGGTCGCCGAGCACCTCGACCAGATAGCTGCGCACCACCTCCAGACTCAGAGCCTCGACGAGATTCGCCTGCTCCGCCTGGTGGCGCAAGCCGTCCAGGGCCGCGCGCACTGCCTGCAGCGGCTCTTGCTCGCGCTCGTCCGGAGCAAAGAAATCCTCAAGCAGGGCACAAATTCGACGTTGCCATTCATCGGCCGGCGCCGGCCGCCCGAGCCGCTCGCGCCAGTGGCCGAGGCGCACGATGAGCTCCTGCAGCGCCCCCAGAGCGACCGCCTCGCCCCCCTCCACGTCCGCGTAGGGCAGCACGCTCGCATAGGGCTCCGCGTCGGGTGCCATGGCGTAGCCCAGGAACAGCCGCTGCAGCCCGAATTCCCAGGTGTTGCCAGTGTCGCCCGGCAGCCCCAGGCCTTCCCGCATGGCGCCATCCAGTCCCCAGCGTATGCCGCTTTCCCGTACCCAGGCGCGTATCCGCTCTAGTCCCTGCTCGTCCAGGCCGAAGCGGCGCCGCGTCGCAGGCAGCTCCAGCAGGGAAAGCACCTCGGAGGCTGGCAGCCGGCTTGCGGGAAGCTCCAGCAGAACGCCGAGCGCCTCCAGCAGCGGGTCACCGGCAGCCACACCCTGGTCGGCCACCGCCCAGGGGATCCGCAACGGCTCCGCTGCGGCGCCGAAAACCGCCTCGACGTAGGGAGCATAGCCGGCGATGTCCGGCGCCATCACGACGATCTCCCGGGGCTCCAGACTCTCCAAATGGTCAAGCAGCCAGAGTAGCTGATCGTGCAGCACCTGCACCTCCCGCAGCGGGCTGTGACAGGCGTGCACCTGCAGGGACCGGTCGTCTTCCGCAATCGCGGCTCGCTCACCGAGATTGGGGCTGCGCCGATCCCGCAGCGCATGAATGTCACCCTGCAAAAGACTCAGCAGGCTGGACTCCGGAGGCGGCTCGAAGACGTAGTCGTCCTCCACCCCCAAGTCCAACAGCTGGTCCAGGAATTCCTGACCCGCATGGCCCATGGAGGCGAGCAGCGGGTTGCCCACGTCCAGCAGGGCGGTCAGGTGATCCTCACTGCCCGCGCGCCGGGCGCGGGCCCGCAGCCGCGCCTGACCCTGCTCGTCGACGATGTCAGCCCAGTACTCCTGGCAGGGATTGAGCAGAAAGAGATGGACCTCGGAGTGCTTGGCCAGTGCTCCCAGGACCTCCAGATAGGCCGGTGCCAGGGCCGTCAATCCGAACAGATGCACGCGCCCCGGCAGCGACGGTGCCGGGCCGCTGGCGATGGCGGCCCGAAAACGCGCCAGCACGGCGGCCCGGTGCTCGCCCGGAGCGGTCCCGGCGATGGCCCGCCACAGCTCGGCCTGCCAATGGTCCTCCTGCCCTTGCTCCCAGCCCAGCACCATCTCGGGCCGGTACACCAGATACTGGTCCAGCACGTCGGCGACCCGCCGGCAGAGCTGGTAGCGCTTGAGCTCCGCGGGACCCTGGGCCAGATATCCCGCCAGCTCGGCAAAGGCCGGCCGCTGCAGGCAGTCCGATAGGAGGGCCATGATGCGCCACACCAGGGCCGCCCTGTCCCAGTGCGACTCCGGCGGCAGATCGGGCAGCCAGGCCCGGAAGATCTCCCAGATGAGCTGGGCCGGCAGGGGAAAGCGCAGGTTGGCGCTGATCCCGGTGGCGCCTGCAAGCCGCTGGGCGACCCACAGGGCCATGCCCTGATTCTGCACCGCCACCACCTCGGGGGTGAAGGGGTCGGCGGGGGCTGCCGCCGTGACGGCCACCAGCTCACCCAGCAGACGCTCGAGCCGGTTGCCGTGGTGGACCCACAGCATTGGTCAGCCCTAGCCCCCTTCCAATGCCGGCTCCGCGGACTTGGCACGCTCCCGGGGCCTGCGCCAGGGCTGCCACAGCCCGCCGCGGGACAGACAATGCCAGGCCCAGCGCAGCCAGCGCAGCAGCGCGAAGCTCAGCCACAGGGCCCAGGCCAGCATGAGCAGCTTGTACACCCAGATTGACACCGACACCACGTAGGCTCCGGGATAGAGTCCGGTAGTGCGATCCTGATACCACTGCAGCAGATTCGAGGTGGAGCCGTTGCCGGCAATCTGCATTTCCGGGGTCCCCAGCAGGCCTTGCTCTACGGCCTGCACCACGCTCACCAGGGCCGCCAGGGTCGCCAGCACCAGCAGTACCTGCAGCAGGTCGAAGCGCCAGCGCTGCGGCAGGCGCTCGGGACTCAGGCTGCTTCGCCAGCCCAACAGCAGCAGCCAGCCGACCACCATCAGCGCCGCCACCACGTCAGCCTGACTGAGGCCCACCCCCAGCAGGGCCCAGTGCCACGCCCGCAGCGGGGGGCTCTTGAGGCGCCCCAGCCCCAGGGCGATGAGCACGATGACGCCCAGCACACCCCAGTACAGCACCGCCGGGCCCAGACGCGGTCCGCCGAGCAGCAGCACCCAGCGGTCCTCGCCCAGGTGCACCAGCATCCGGGCGTTGACACTGGGCGCCCCCAGATCCACCTGGGGCGCCTGCCACAGGCTGAGCATGCCCTCGGGCTGGCGCCAGCTGAGCGCGACGGACTGGGTGCGCGGCTCGATGGGCAGCACCACCTTGCCCTGCTCCAGGCGGATGGGCTGGCGCCGGCCGTCGATGTCCACGCCAGCGAGCTGAGCGCCGGGCGGCAGCGTGACGACATGGCGACCGCCCTGGGTGCTGCGGATCTGCAGCTTCAGGCTGGCCTCGGTGGAGTGCTTGCCCGGTCTGAGGTCCAGCACGCTGGAATCCAGCGCCACGGTCCGCCCGCCGATGCCCTTGGGCCTTGAGATTTCCAGCACCACCGACTCCCCCGGCCACGGTCGCCAGCTCGGCAGCCAGTTGGAGTCGGGGTCGGTATGATGGGCGGGGGCGATGCCCGAGCTCGCCACGTGCCACATGGGACTCACGTCCAGGGTCCACCGCTCGACCCACTGGGTGCTCTCCGGTGCCTTGAGCGTCAGGCGCTCGCCTTTGGCCAGCTTAGAGCGCCAGCTCATACTCGCCGCGGTGGGGCTCAGCACCACCTGCACGGTGGCGTCCTGAACATCGACACCCTCCGAGACCACGGACTCCCCGGGCAGCAGAGGCACCGCCAAGGCCAGGGCACTGCCCGCGGGCGAGAGCCGTTTCGCCCGGGTCTCGACGCTCCAGTCGACGCCCAGGCGCAGCATCCGCTCTACCCGCACCAGTCCTGGCAGGGCGGTGGGCTCAAGCGCCACCAGGGGCGCCTCCTGGGCCAATCGGGTCAGCTGCAGGGAGCCTTGGGGCACGCCGTGCTCGTCCACTCCCTGTACCGTCCAGCCGGCGGCCGCCAACAGGACCCGGGCCGGACGCAGCGGCAGCGGCAGCTGCAGGCTCGGGCGCGACGGCACGGGACCGCTGGCCAGCAGCTCGTGCACGCCCTGCGGCACTCCCACCCACAGCTCCCCGGTGGGCGTGCGGAAAACGCCCGTGGCCGGCTGCTCGTCCATCAGCACGCTGGTGGGCAGCCATTGGCCGGTCTGGGCCGGAATGGGCACGGCGGTACGCTCCTGGGCCTCCACCCGCAGGCGCAGGGTCAGCACCTGGTCGCGGACCTCCAGCTGCATGCGCGGGACCTGGGCACAGCTCGGCAGGCAGTCCGGCGGCGCCAACAGGCGCGCCTTCAGCGCGTCCAGCAGATCCTGGGGCGGCAGCTCGGCGGCCTGCGCTGTAGGGAGCGAGGTCAACGGCGCGGCTCCCAGGGTGAGCAGCACCAGGAGCGGCGAGTACAACCCTCCGGGCAGAGGCCAGCGCCCTACCGGGCGGCCGATGATGCGCACCAGCACCAGCAGAACCAACACGGTGCGCAGCCCATTGAGCAGGCGATTCAGGAGCGGCGGCAGCAGCACCAGCCGCAGCTCTTGGCCCACCTCCACCGGTCCACCCCAGCGCAGCCTGAATTCGCTCCAGCGCCAGTCCGGCAGGCCGGGACCCACCGGCACCACGGCGGCGGCGTCGATCTGGTCCGAGAAGCGCGAATACCCACCGCTCTCGGGCCGCTTGGCCGGCACGCCGCCCGAGGGCAGTGCCTTCCCCTTGGCCAG
>CAYQDX010000007.1:0-31840 GCA_964416345.1 uncultured Ectothiorhodospiraceae bacterium | reverse complement strand
GAGATCGTCGAGGGCGTGGTCGTGGAGCATGGGGCGGTCATCTCCATGGGCGTCTACATCGGCAAGAGCACCCGCATCTACAATCGGGAGTCTGGCGAGATCGGCTATGGTCGGGTGCCGGCCGGGGCGGTCGTAGTTTCAGGCAATCTGCCGGCGAAGGATGGCAGCTACAGCCTTTACTGCGCCGTGATCGTCAAGCAGGTCGATGAAAAGACGCGCAGCAAAGTAGGCATCAACGAGCTTCTGCGCGACATCTGAGCCAAGCGAGGACACACCCCCATGTCCGAGGTCTTGGAGCTGGTCAAGGCGCTCATTGCCCGCCGCTCGGTGACACCCCATGACGGGGGCTGCCAATCGCTCATGGCCTCGAGACTGGCGCCTCTGGGCTTCGCCGTGGAGCCGCTGCGCTGTGGAGAGGTCGACAATCTGTGGGCCAAACACGGCACGGAAGGTCCCCTGCTGGTGTTTGCGGGGCATACCGACGTCGTTCCTACCGGTCCCCTGGATGCCTGGACGTCCGACCCGTTCATGCCCCAGGTCCGCGATGGCTTGCTTTACGGGCGCGGTGCGGCTGACATGAAGGGCAGCCTGGCGGCCATGGTGGTGGCCTGTGAGCGCTTCCTCGCGCGACACCCCGGGCACAGGGGCTCCATCGGCCTGCTCATCACCAGCGACGAGGAAGGGCCCGCCGTGGATGGCACGGTCAAGGTCCTGGAGCATTTGACGAGACGTGGCGAGCACATCGACTGGTGCCTGGTCGGAGAGCCCACCAGCGCCCACCGGCTCGGCGACGTCATGAAGAACGGGCGTCGGGGGTCCCTGGGAGGAGAGCTGATCGTGGCCGGGCAGCAAGGCCACGTCGCCTATCCGGACAAGGCCCTCAACCCCATACACGCCTTCGCGCCCGCCCTGGCGGAGCTGGCGGCGACGGTCTGGGATCGCGGCAACGAGCACTTTCCCCCGACCACCTTCCAGGTGTCCAACCTGCACGCGGGAACCGGTGCCAGCAACGTCATTCCCGGACGCCTGGAGGCGCTGTTCAACTTCCGCTTCTCCACCGCAGTCAGCGAGGCCGAGCTGCGCCAGCGGGTGGCCTCGGTGCTCGATCGCCACGCCCTGAGCTATGAGCTGCGCTGGAGCCCGAGCGGCCAGCCCTTCCTCACCGTGCCCGGAGAGCTGGTCGAGGCGGTTGCCTGCGCAGTGCGAGAAACCTGCGGGATCGAGGCCGAGCTCTCGACCTCGGGAGGGACCTCCGACGGACGCTTCATCGCCCCCACCGGCGCCCAGGTGGTGGAGCTGGGCCCCGTTAACGCCACCATTCACAAGGTCGACGAATGCGTCAGGGTCACAGATTTGGACCAGTTGGCGGAAATCTACGAGGGCGTGCTGGTCCGGCTGCTGGCATCCTGAGAGGCGGCGGACGAGGCCACGTCAAGGAGAAAGCATGCACCAGCACAGACTCCGGGCGATCGCGCTCACGGCCCTGGGCGCCCTCCTACTCACGCTGCTGGTGGCGTGCTCGGCCCCTTCGCCGAGCCTGCCGTCGCTGTCCGGCGATGCGGTCATCGTCGCCTTCGGCGACAGCCTGACCTATGGCACCGGCGTGGGGCGCGGACAGAGCTACCCGGCCGTCCTCCAGCAGCTCACTGGTCATCGAGTGTTCAACGAGGGCGTGCCGGGAGAGGTGACCGCAGACGGGCTCAAGCGTCTGCCCGCGGTGTTAGACAAATACGATCCTGCGCTGGTGGTCCTTTGCCACGGCGGCAACGACCTGCTGCGCCACCTGGACCCTGCGGCGACCGCAGGAAACCTGCGACACATGATTCAGGCCATACGCGCCCATGGGGCCGCGGTGGTGCTGCTTGGGGTCCCCAGGCCGGGGCTGCTGTTGCACCCCGCAGGATTTTACGCCGCGGTCGCCGAGGAGATGGAGGTGCCCATCGACATCGAGACCTTGCCCGAGCTGGAAGCCGACAGATCAATGAAATCAGACAGGATTCATTTCAACCAAGCCGGCTATCGGGCCATGGCCCAGTCCGTGGACAAACTGCTGCGCGAGGCGGGCGCACTGTAGCCCAGACAGCCGTGGGGGTGCGCCCGCGAGCCGTTACTTCGCCTTTGCCAGCCTGCCCAGCTTTGCCGCGCTGGCGTCCATCTGGTCGGGCACGTCGCTGATCTTCATGAAGGCTCCCATCGGCAGATCGGGGAACATTAGGGCAATTCGGAACTTGCCCGGCAGATAGTACACATCGCCCCCACTCACCAGTACCTCCCAGGGAAGGGCCGCAGTCGAGCGCGGTGTCTTGGTGTCCAGCTTGGCCATGATGTTCTTGATCTGGCCCTTCCACCAACCTCGATTCAGCTGAACTCCATACAGGATCTGCTTGCTGTCCAGCTCGACCTTCCACAGCTCCGTCATGTCGCTGCCCGGACTCTTCAGCGCGTTCTCCACCCCCGCCTGAGCCTCTGCATGAGTGTCGAAGGACACCACTTTCTGGGCATCCTGGAAGTAGGGCATGAACATCATGTAGTGATAGCGCTCGAGCTGCTCGGCCGTGAAGCCCTCCCCGCCAAAGGGCTCCCCGCCCCCCAGCGCCTGGTGCAGCGCCTTCTCGATCTCGGGCAGCCCCCCGATGTGGTAGGCATAGCCGTGGTACGGTGGGTTGGTATAGGAGACCTCGATGACGCCGTCGTTGTTGGTGATGGCCACCCGCATCACGGCCCCGAAGCCGCCGGTTTTGTGACCGAGGGCAGCCTTCTTCAGCTCCGAGCTGGTTACCCCAATGATGCGCGCGCTGCCGTCGTCATAGGGGGAATAGGAGCCCACGATCTCGAGCCCCGCCGTCTTGAGCTTCTCCGTCACGGCAGCCGTCGCATCATCCACCGTGCTCCCTTCCGGTGCCCCAGTGACGAACGGCTTGTACAAGGCCTCGGCCAGGCCGCTCACGGGACTGATGGCGATAGTCAGCAGTGCCAGCAACGCGATGAAACGGCTAGGAATTCTGAGTGCGAGCATGAGGTCCTCCAGCTTATAGGTCCTTTCTGTCCCGGGAGCCGCTCCTACAGAAATCCCGAAGAGATCCCGAAGAGATCCCGAAATATTTCGGGACGGAAGTGCCGACGCGGCTAGGGCGTCAAGTCACCCGCCAATCATTGCATTGGCCCTGCGCCAGATCAACGCTCGTCACGGCCGCCAAAGGACCGCTCGTTGCGCCGTAGCTACATGCCGCATATTCGGCACAACTATTGACAACATGTCGCATCGAAGCGACAATACCCAGGTATCTTGTGGGTTTGCGCCGACAGTAGTAACAAGTAAGACGTAGCAAGAACACAACTATTAGTTCACACGCCTTTCCGACTGGAGGACCATTTCATGAGACATGCTCGGCATCTATTGGCGATTGCATTGGCCGCGGCGCTTGCCGCACCCACGGCCACGCTCGCCACCAATGGCTACTTTGCGCACGGGTGGGGCACGAAATCGAAGGCCATGGCCGGTGTCGCCGCGGCGCTGCCGCAGGACACCCTCGTCGCCGCAACCAACCCGGCGGGCATGGCGTTCGTCGGAAACGGTCTTGACCTGGGTGTCTCGTTCTTCAGTCCGTCGTCTCGGGGCTACGAGGCGAATGGCGACTTTAGCACAGACGCCATGGGGTTTCCGACGGCTCCCTTTATAACGCCTGGCACATACGACAGCGACAAGGACTTGTTCTATATTCCGAGCTTCGGCTACAACCGGGAGCTAGATAGCAGCCACACCATCGGTGTCAGCATCTTCGGCAACGGCGGAATGAACACGAGGTATACGGACCGGCCCGTATTCGAGAACTTTGCCGCATTCCCGAATCAGCTCGCCGTGCAGGATCCTTCCCAGGCCCCCGCGGGCACGATTGCGAGCCCGACCGGCCTGCTGTTTATGTCCACGCCCCAAGGCCTGGTGCCGGTGACGGGTCCGGCCGATGCTCCGAACAACGCGAATCCAAACGGCATATTTACCGCCACCACGCCGACGGGCGTAGACCTAAACCAGCTATTCATCGAGGTTCCCTACACACTGAAGTTGGGCGATGGGAGGCAGTCGATTGCCATTGCCCCGGTCTTCGCTATTCAGAGGTTCAAGGCCTATGGGCTCGAGCCCTTCCGGCAGCTCTCCATCAATCCTGACAAGGTGACCAACAACGGGTACGAGTATACCTACGGCGCGGGGGCGCACGTTGGTTGGTACGGCGAATTGAGCGATCGTCTCGCCCTAGGCGCCTCTTATCGGACGACGGTATGGATGAGCAAGCTCGACGACTACGCGGGACTCTTCGCCGACGATGGAGAATTCGATATTCCGGCGATGTTCAACGCCGGCCTCGCCTACAAGGTGCAGCCGAACGTCACTCTCGCCGTCGACTACCAGCACATCTTCTATGACGAGGTCAGTGCCATAGCGAATGCAAACGACCTCGACATCACTCAGTGCCAGGCGCCGGGGGCAAAGCCGGCTTTCTGCCTCGGCGGCGGCAGCGGTTTGGGCTTTGGCTGGGACAGCATGGACATATTGAAGCTGGGCGTGCGCTGGGATCAGAGCGCCAAGCTGAAGCTGTACGGGGGCGTGAGCTATAACAGCGATCCTTTCAAGACGGATACCCAGGGCCTGTTCAATATACTGGCGCCGGCGGTGGTCCGTTGGCACGTGAGCGTGGGCGCGACCTACGCCTACAGCCCGAAGGATGAGATCAATATCGCGTTCACCTACGTGCCGAAGGAGACCTTCGACGGGACGAGCCCCACCATCACATCTGCCCAGAGTGGTAGCCTCTACATGGAGCAGAAGGACCTCGAGGTAAGCTGGACCCATCGCTTCTGATGTAAGTCAGCCGCGCCCCCGGCCCGGGTGCGCTCCTGCGGCAACCGAGGCGGCAGGTCGAGTACACGGCATGCCGCCTCTTTATCTTGTCCGTCAGTAATGCCCCGCGACGGTTAGGAGCTGTGCCATCCTAAGACTAGCACGCAGTTAGACGTGCACGCCTCTCCGGTGACGGGGAGACTTACCAGGGCCGTGGCGACATGGCCCTCCTTTTTGGCAATCATCACCGCGTGTCGGCAACCCAGTCTGGCGACAAGAAAGAATACCGCACGGGCCCTGCTGGACCCGAGGTCCAGCAGGGCATCCACGGCGCGAACAGGAAGGGACTCGTTAGGGCGTTAGACGAAGAGACAGACGTCAGAGTCGCCGGCAAACTCGAAGAAGGTTGCCGCACCGCCGTACTCGATGCCCTCAATGAAGTCACTCGGATTGAACTCGAACAGATCCACCGTCATCTGGCAGGCGACCATCTTGACCTCCGCCTCCTGGCAGAGCTCGCGCAGCTCCTCGATGGTGGCCACGCCCTTGCCTTTCATGGTCTTCTTCATCAACGCCGTGGCAACGTTCTCGAAGCCCGGGATGCCAGCCATGATGAGATTGGGAATGTTCCAGGTAAGGCCCTTGAACCAGGATGGTCCGAACGGCATCTTCATCGGCATCGCGGGATTGCCGAGCGGCGACACCTTGAGGTCCAGCTTCTTCTTCAGCAGCTGCAAGCCGTAGAAGGTGAAGAACACCTCCGTCTCGTAGCCCAGGGCAGCCGCCGTGGAGGCCAGAATGAAGGGAGGATACGCCCAGTCAAGCGTTCCTTTGGTTGCGATGATGGCGAGTCTTTTCTCAGTCATGGTGGATGCAGCCCCCGAGAACGTCGCAGGTGATTCGGCGGTACGAGCTGGTCTCAGGCAGGACTCAGCTCTTCTTGAGGCGGAAGCAGAACTTACCACCCTCTTCGGTCGATTCTAGCAGCTGGTGGCCAGTCTGCTTGGCAAACGCCTCAAAATCCTTCACGGAGCCAGGGTCGGTCGCTATGATGCGCAAGATCTGTCCACTTGACAGCGTCCCGAGCGCTTTCTTGGCGCGCAGGATGGGAAGCGGACAGTTCAGTCCGGAGGCATCGAGTTCTTGATCGAAATCAGCCATGACGCGTGCTCCTGGTAGTGGCTGGGAACGGAGTGACGGCGCCGGGTGTCGCACCGCCAAGTGCAATCCACAAAAGATTTATTATATATTAATTGCCTCGTGAATGCAAGACGCGTCGAGCCCGAGGCCGCTGCATCCGGGGCTTACAGAATGCAACATACCGGAACGAATGCCGACCCTGTCCGGTCCTAATTGGAGCGCCCAGCCCACCCTCAAGGATACGACCATGCCCTCCTTTGCTATCAGATGCTTGCTCACGCTCGCCATCACCTTAGGCATCACCGGGGTCGCACCGGCGCAGACCTCGGCCATTCAGCTGCCGGACATCGGCGATTCTGCCGGCAGCGTCCTCTCCCCGGCGGAAGAGCACCAACTGGGTGCCGAGCTGGTGCGGGAGCTTCGCCGCAGCCACCCGCCGGTCGACGATCCCTACATCACCGACTACATCGAGCACTTGGGCGCAGAGCTCACACTGAACGCGGATTCTGCCGACACGGATTTCGAGTTCTTCGTCGTCGACGACCCCACTATCAATGCCTTTGCGCTGCCCGGCGGCTTCATCGGCGTGCATACCGGGCTGGTGCTGGCCACCCAGAGCGAGAGCGAGCTCGCCGCGGTGCTAGCTCACGAGATTGCCCACGTCACCCAGCACCACATTGCCCGCACCTTCGAAGAGGCCCGCAAGCTGAACCTACCGACCTTGGGGGCGGTGTTGGCCGCCCTCGCGATCGCCGGCAGCAGTGCAGAGGCAGGGCGCGCGGCCATCACCGCCGTCGCCGCAGGCAGCACCCAGGCGCAGTTGAACTTCACGCGCGCCAACGAGCAGGAAGCCGACCGCGTCGGTATCGCCATCCTGGCGCACAGCGCCCTGGATCCCCACGCCATGCCGACCTTCTTCGAGCGCATGGCACAGGCAAACCGGTTCCAGGGCAACCAGCTGCCGGAATTTCTGCGCACCCATCCGGTGACGGACACCCGCATTGCCGACTCCCGGGCGCGCGCGGACCAGTATGGCTACCGCCAATCGCCGGACAGCATGGGCTACCAGATCGTGCGCATGAAGCTGCAGCTGCGCCAGGAGCCGAATCCCACGGCCAACGTGCGACGCCTCAAGGCCCAGCTCGCGACCGGCCAGTACCTCAATGAAACGGCGGCCCACTACGGCTACGCGCAGGCCCTCCTGGATGCGGGCGACGTCAAGGCGGCCGCCGCAGAGATCGAGCGCCTGAGGGAGAAGCACCCCGACGAGATCGCCTTCATCATCGCGGCAAGTGAAGCCGCTGCGGCCGCCGGCGACAACGTCAAGGCCATGGCCAGCTACGAGTCCGCCATGAAGTTGTATCCGGGAAGTCGCGCGCTCGTCGTCGGCTACGCCAATCTGGCAATGAAGAATGGCAAGGCGGCGAAGGCACGCGACCGGCTACGGGCGGCACTGGGAGAGCACCCGCACGACCCCACGATCCATCGCCTGCTGGCCCAGGCCCAGAGCGCGGCAGGGGACCTTGGTGCGGCCTATCAGGCCCAGGCAGAGTACCTCTATCTCACCGGCGACATCCGAGGCGCCATCCGCCAATTGGAGAACGCTCGCCGCCTGCAGAGTAAAGACTTCTACCAGGCATCGAAAATCGAGGCGCGGCTGGCAGAGCTCGAGCGGGAAGCCAAAGACAAGGAGACGAAGGGGAAGGGGAAGAAGGGGCCAGGAGACTCCTGATAACCGGTCAAATAGTCACAAATGAACGAAGCCCTGCCCGAGTCAGCGGTCCGGGACCACACCCACCGGCCTCAACGCGGGTGCCGGTGCCGCCATACCCAGGGCCGCTGCTGCAGCCCGGGACGAGTCCAAATGCCGAGGTGGTGCTCACGGGCAGAGTCCCGCGCCTTGAGATAGCCGGACTCCCGGTTGTAGCGCTCATAGACGGTGGCATAGCCTTGGGCCACTAGCTCAAGCCCCAGATCGCGGCCGGCATCCATGAGCTGTGCCACCACCCGTCCGTATCTGTCTCGATCCCGAACGAGCACCCGTAAGCGCCGGCCGCCCGCAAGCGCCTGCAGCCGGCGCTGCGCCCGCTCGCCCCATGGTGCCTGGTGCAGCTCGGGCGCATCTATGCCCCAGACCCGAATCGTGTAGCCGTGCCAGCCGCAGTGCGCCCGCACGGTGTCCCCGTCGTTTACCCATGTGACCTGGCACTCGAGCAACTGTCCCGGCGGCGCGGCCCGCTGCGCGTGCTGCAGCCAACCGTAGTTCGCCGCGGTGTACATGGCCATCGCCGCAATCACGAGCAAGGGGAGTCTACGGCGCACCACCGCCCCGCGCGAACCTTCCTCGGCGGGCACCCACAGCGGGCGTGGGCGCCTCCCCAGTCTACTCACGAGAAGGGCCAGCGCGAGGCAAACTGGAGCGCGAGCGACGCGTAGAGTCCAGCCACCAGATCATCAAGCATGATGCCGAGTCCCCCAGAGACCTGGCCGTCCAGCCAGCCTATCGGCCAGGGCTTCCAGATGTCCAGCAACCGGAAGAGCAGGAATCCGCTCACCACCCAAATCCACTCGGCGGGCAGGGCCAGCATCGTGACGAAAAAGCCCGTGATCTCGTCCCAGACGATTCCGCCGTGATCGTGCACCCCGAGCTTCCGCGCCGTCGCCCCGCATATCCCGATGCCGGCGATGAACATCACCGCAGTGAGGGCTAAATAGATCCCCGGGGAAAGCCGAGCCGCGAGGCAGTAGAGCAGCACGGCTACCAGCGTGCCGGCAGTGCCGGGCGCCAGGGGCGAGGCGCCGCTGCCGAAGCCGAACGCCAGCCAGTGCAGCGGGCTGGTCCAGAAGCCGGGCGGCAACGATCCTCGCTTGGCCGGGCTCACGCCGGATCGGCGAAGTGCTGGTAGCCTGGCTCGGCAGTCACGTACAGCCCGTCGGCGCCCAGCGCATAGCGTAGCCCCGGCATGTCCTCGCAGATGCCGATGCACCTGCAGCCGCAGTCGAACCGGCGCCAGGTCTCAAGTAGCTCAGCCTCCCGATCGGGCGGCACCGTAAAGCACAGCTCATAGTCCTCGCCGCCACCCAAAGGCAGGCTCCAGTCGCCGTCCGTTGCGACTTGCGCCGCCACCGCCTGGCACATGGGCAGGTCCTCCAAGTGGATAGTCGCACCTAAGCCACTCGCCTCCAGAATGTGCCCGAGATCCGCGGCCAGACCGTCGGAGACATCGATCGCTGCCGTGGCGATGCCCCGCAGCGCCCGTCCTTCCAGAATCCGGGGCTGCGGACGATCCAGCCGCGCGATGATGGCAGCGGCGCAGTCATCGGCAGCGGCCTGTCGGCGCCGCAAGGCCAGCGCGGCAGCCCCCAGCTCGCCGCTGACGTAGACTCGATCTCCAGCCCGGGCACCGCTGCGCCGCAGGGCTTGCCCTGCCGGCACGAAGCCGTGGATCTGGACGGTGACGGAAAGGGGACCGCGGGTGGTGTCGCCTCCGACCAGCTGCACGCCGTGCCGCTCGGCAAGCTGGAACAGCCCAGCCGCAAATTCCGCCAGCCATTCCTCATCGGCCCCTGGCAGGGTCAGAGCCAGGGTCGCCCAGGCGGGCTCCGCCCCCATGGCGGCCAGATCACTCAGATTCACCGCCAGCACCTTGTAACCGAGATCGCGCGGCCGCACTCCAGGGGCAAAGTGCACACCTGCCACCAGGGTGTCGATACTGGCCGCGAGCTCGTAGCCAGCAGGGACGAGGAGCAATGCACAATCGTCACCGATGCCCAGGCTGACGTCCTGCCGGCTAACGACGGGACGGGCGAAGTAGCGCCGAATGAGCTCGAATTCCCCCAGCGCCACCTGTAGGCGACCCGACTTAGTTACTCTTGGCCAAGGCGTCGCGCGCATCCTGAAGCTGGCGCTCGGCCGTCTTCACGGCCTCCTTGAGCTTCTCGATCCGCGTGAAGTATTCGTCCCGCAGCTTGGAGTGCCCAGAGGCCGTGCCAATACGCTCCCCGGGCAAGGGCTCGATGCCGTCCTCCAGCCGGCGCTTCGCGTCCGCCAGGGCCTCCTCGGCATGGTGGACGTCGATCTGCAGCGCCTCCCGTCGCTGTCGCTTCTGGGCCATCCGGCGATCCACCTCCCGGCCGGCCTCCAGCACCCGCAGGCGCACGTCCTCCGCCTGCTGGCGTTGCTCCGCCGGGGGCTCCGTCTCCACAGTTACTGGCTGTGCATCGACATCCGGAGGTGGCTGCTCCGAGTAGGTGACGTTACCGTGCTTATCCACCCACTTGTAGACCTGGGCCGTCTGCGCGGCTGCCGCCGCGGTCAGGATCAGGAGCATTGCCATAGCGTGCATTCTCATGCCATCTATCCCTCCTGCAGCCCGCTACCCATACGCATCCTAAGGGGGCAGGCGAGTCGCCGCAACATCCTGACTGGGCCCGGCCCGCAAACCTCAGCGCGCAGTCACCTCATCGCGCAGGTACACAGGCAGCGCCAGCTCCGGCGCCACCACCTCCCCCCTAGCCACGGCGTCGGCGGCAAGGATGGCCACTTCCGCCGCCAGCGGATAGCACTGCGGCCGCCAACCCTCCAGGAGCCCACCGAAGCGCTGCGCCAGCAGCCCGTGGTATCTGTCCCAGCCGCTTCCCACGCCCACCCAGCGTCCCCTTGCGGGGACCGGGACCCGTTCCGGGGGCAGCACCCGCTCGGCACCGACCAAGTGGACCAGGCCACCGGCGCCTCCCCGGTGCGCGCCCCAGTAGACCTCACCCATGCGGGCATCGATGGCCGCCAGCACCCCTGCGCCCGTCGCCTCCCCTAGCGCGCCTTGCGCCAGGGCAGCAAGGGAGGAGATCGGTGCGATGGCCAGATCGGCGCCAAACGCGATACCCTGGGCCACACTGGCCCCGATGCGCACGCCGGTGAACGAGCCCGGCCCGCGGTCGTAGGCGAGGCCGTCCAATTCCACCACACCGATGCCGGCCTCGGCCAGCACCGATTCGGTCATGGGCAGAATCAGCATCGCGTGGGCCCGTGGCGCTATCTCCATCCGGCTACGCACGTCCCCGTCCAGATACAGCGCCACGGAGCAGGCTTCGGTTGAAGTATCCAGAGCCAGCAGCTTCATCCAGACCTCACCAAACGCGTGGGAGTCGCCCGCGTCTACGACCGCCCGTAGACGCGACGTACCTCCTGGCCGCCACCCGCAGCGTCTCGCGATGGACGCCGCTGAGCGCTGGGACCCAACACCCGGCGCGGGCTCGATGGCATGGTACGCTCTAGGGCTGCGCGATACCATTGCGCCACGGAGCGCTTCCCCGTGCGCTGGGCGTGCTCAGGCTCGCAGGAGACGTCGATGACAGATGCCAAAGACCGCCTGAGGCAGCAGCTGAGGTCCCTGCGCACGGAATTCGTCGCGCGCCTCGATGAGCGCCTGAGAGCCATACAGCAGGTCTGGTCGAAGCTGGACCAGTCCGCCGCAGAGGAGACTCGGAAGGAGCTCTACCGTCTGGTGCACAACCTGGCCGGCTCCGGAGCGACATTCGGCCTCCCTGCCCTGGGTCGCGCGGCCGCCAATCTGGAAGCGCGGCTGCGGGCGCTCGGAGAGGAGGACCGGGCCGAGCCCGGGGCGCTGGCAGCATTGGCACCGCTGCTGGAGACTCTGGCCGGGGAGGTGCTCTCCGCCAAACAGGTCGCCCAGCCCGGCCCGGACCCGGCGGAGGCCGACGGCGTCGAGCCGGAGACGACCCAGTCCACCCGGCCCCGCGTATTCATCGTCGATGACGATGCGGAGCTGCGGCAGTTCCTTTCCTTGAAGCTGGCGCAGCGTGGATTCGACCCTCACGCCTTCGCCAGTCTGCGCGGCCTCCCAGAGGCGATCCAACGTGAGCAGCCGGCGGTCATCTTGATGGACGTGATGCTGCCGGAGGGCGAGTGGGCCGGCACCGAGCAGGTCGCGGCCCTGTGCAAGAGCACGCCGGCTCCGCCCAAGGTCTTGGTGATGTCCTCCCGGGGCGACCTGTCGGCGCGGCTACGCGCCATGCGCGCCGGCGCCGATGCCTACATGACCAAACCTTTGGACATCGGTGAGCTGGCCGGCAGAATCCAGACGCTGGTGGCCGCCCGCCATCCCACACCCTACAGGGTCCTGGTAGTCGACGACGACCCCGGCGAGGCGCTGCTCTACACCGCAATCCTGCAAAAGAGCGACATGCAGGCCGAGTCAGTCACCGACCCCATGGCAGTCATCGATGCCATCGGGCGGTCGCGTCCGGAGATCGTGCTGCTGGACCTGTACATGCCCGGCATAGACGGGCTCGACGTCGTCCGAGTGCTGCGCCAGCACGAGAAGACCGCCGAGGTTCCGGTGGTGTTCCTGTCCGGGGAGATGGATCTCAACAAGCAGATGGAAGCCTTGAGCATGGGTGCCGAGGAGTTCCTGACTAAGCCTGTCAAGCCGGCACACTTGGTGAACGTGGTGCGCAATCGGGTCAACAGGGCCCGCCAGCTGCGAGAGCGCCTGTGCAGCCTGTCCAACCAGGATCCGCAGACGGGGCTGCTCAATGAGAGTGCCTTCGCCACGGCAGTAGAGCAACATCTCGAGCAGCGCGCAGCGGCCGGAGCGCGGCCAACCATCGTGTATCTCGACGTAGACCGGCAGGAGGAGATTCAGGCAGCTTTGGGCCTCCTGCACGGCGAACGGCTGCTGGGGGATCTGGCCGGGTTCCTGCGCAGCCAGACCGCCGCGGGGGAAGTGCTGGGCCGTTTTCCGGGCTTCGCCTTTGTCTTGCTGACCCGGGCCGGCGGGCCGAAGGAGGCCGAGCAACGGGCCGAGCGGCTGCGTCAGGCGGTGCAGGCTCAGATCTTCGAGCTTGACGGCAAGTCTGTGTCAGTGACCATGAGCCTCGGCGTCGCCTTGGACGGCGCAGGCGCCGGGGGCGCCAAAACGCTCCTGGAGGCAGCCCACGAGGCCTGCGCCCACGCTCGGAGCGGCGGTGGCAGCCGGGCAGAGCTGCATCGTCCGGCGCAGGACAAGGACGTTGCCGAGCTGCACCGTCATGCCTGCGCCGAGCTCATCGCAGCCGCATTGCAGCACAATGGATTTCGCATTGCCTATCAGCCCATCGCCAATCTGCGCGGCGACCCCGAGGAATACTATCAGGCGCTGCTGCGCCTGCCGGATCTTCAGGGAACGCTGATCCGCGCCGCTCGCGTCATCCCGGTGGCGGAGCAGACCGGTCAGCTGGCCGCAGTGGACCGTTGGATGATCTGGCACACGGCCCGGGCCATCGCTGAGCGCTACCGGCGGGCGCAGACGACTCATCTGCTCGTTCATGTCGCCCTGAGCACGGCGCTGGAGGCCAGCTTCCTCCCGTGGCTAGGCTCCGTGAAGGCCGCAGGCCTGCCGGACGGGCTGTTGACCCTGGAGCTCAATGCCCGAGATGCTTCCACCCGGGTGAAGGAGGCGCAGGCCCTGTTGCAGGGCTTGGCCGAACTGGGCATTCGCGCGGCTCTGGGAGGTCTGGGTGCCACATCCGATCCATTGCAGGCGACGGTCCACCTCCCCACAGATCTCATCAAGCTCGATCGCTGGCATCTGCAGGACCTCGCCCAACGAGGACGCCAGCAGGCCGCGCTGCCGGCTATCGTGGCCCAGGCCCACGAGCTGGGCCGCAAGGTGATCACCCCCTTCGTCGAGGACGCCGCCACCCTGTCCTCCCTTTACGCGCTGGGCGTGGACTTCGTGCTGGGCCACTTCGTCCAGGAGCCCAATGAGGGCATGGGCTACGATTTCGGCCACACGGAGCTTTGATTCGACTCGTCCGGACGGCGGTAGAAGTCCCGCACTGCTTCGATGTCCCGGGTCATGGGCGTGGGCGGCAAGCTGCGCAGGAACACGCGACCATAAGGTCTGCTCAGAAGTCGCGGGTCACAGAGCACCAGCACCCCGGAATCGTCCACATCACGAATGAGCCGCCCTGCGCCCTGTTTGAGCGCTATCACCGCACCCGGGAGCTGGTACTCCGAGAAGGGGTTGCCACCCTCGGTCCGCACGGCCTCGATACGCGCCTGCAGCACGGGGTCGTCGGGCGAGGCAAATGGCAGCTTGTCGATGATCACGCAGGACAGGGCCTGCCCCCGCACGTCCACGCCCTCCCAGAAGCTGCTGGTGCCCAACAGCACCCCATTGCCCGAGTCCCGGAAGTGCTCCAGCAGCGCCGCCTTGGGCGCCGTGCCCTGAACGTACAAGGGATAGGGGGCGCGCCGTGCAAGCCGCTCGGCGGCCTCCCGCAAGGCGCGATGGCTGGTGAACAACATGAACGCCCGTCCGCCGCTGGCCGCCAGCACCGGCAGCGATGCCGCCACCACGGCTTCGGTGTGGTCTGAACCGCCGGGATCCGGCAGACGGGCAGGAATATACAGGAGTGACTGGCGGCGGAAATCGAAGGGGCTGTCCCAGCGCCGGGTCAGGGCGTCGTCCAATCCGAGGCGGCTGGCGAAATGGGCGAAGCTGTCTCCCACGGCCAGGGTAGCCGAGGTGAAGATCCAGGCGCATCTCTGGCCGTCCAGATGCGCCCTGAAGCTCTGCGACACATCCAGAGGCGTCGTATGCAGGCTGAAGCCGCGACCGCGGGTCTCGAACCAGTGGACGGTGTCGTCCGCCGCATCCCGGAGGACCTCCGCCAGCCTGCCCCCTAGCTCACCGGCGCGACGCCAACAGCTTTCCAGGCCCTTCGAGCTGGACGCCACAGCGCGCAGTGCTTCGGTCAGGGCCGCGATGGCTCGGTTCAGGGCGTCCGCCGCCTCGGCCACCGGCCGCCGGCCACGCACCAGGGACCACGGCGCACGCCGAGAAGCGGTCCCCAGCACCAGCCGCATCTCCCGTGCCGCGTGCTCCAGATCATCGGCGAGACGCTCGAGGGCACCGGCATCCGCGGCTTCCCTGCGGCTCTCCGCAAGGGTGTCCCGAGCCAGCTCCAGCAGCTGGCGCCCGCTCAGCGCCTGGCCGAAAAACAGCGACGCAACCTCCGGGAGCTGATGGGCCTCGTCGAATACCACGGCATTGGCACCGGGCAGCAGCTCGCCAAAGCCTTCCTCGCGCAAGGCCATGTCGGCGAAGAACAGATGGTGATTGATCACCACCAGATCCGCTTCCTGGGCCGCCCGGCGCGCCTTCAGCACGTGGCAGTCGCCGAGCATGGGACACTCCTGGCCGAGACAGTTGTCCGCCGTGCTGGTGACAAACGGCCAGGTGGGCGAGCCTTCCGCGACACTGGCCAGCTCGGCGATGTCGCCGCTGCGAGTGCGGGCGGCCCAGGCGCGCACCTGCAGCAGCTCGCCGGCTTGTCGGGATCCGTGCAGGTGCGCCTCACTGCCGGCCCGCTCCAGCCTGTAGCGACAGAGATAGTTGGCCCTCCCCTTGAGGGCGGCCACCCGCGCACTGACGCCCAGCGCCTTCCTCACGGCGGGGACGTCGCGCCGGCAGAGCTGGTCCTGGAGGTGCCTGGTGCCGGTAGAGACTATGACACGCCGCCCGGACGCAAGGGCCGGCACCAAGTAGGCGAAAGTCTTGCCGGTGCCGGTGCCGGCCTCACAGATCAGGGTCGCGTATTCGCTCATCGCGCGCGCGACGGCTGCGGCCATCTCCTGTTGCTCGACACGCGGCGCGAATCCCGGCAGCCCGGCGGCAAGGGGCCCGGAATCGTCGAGCAGCCCGGCGGTGGAGCCGAGGTCCCAGGCCTTGTCCATGAGACATCCTTATGGTTGGTGCAGAGTCTTTGATACTAGCCTCCGGCCATGCTACACACCAATGATGTCGGCGCGGCGCCGGCGCTACGGGCCGGATGCGTCGGCGCCGCGGCCGATACCGCTGCCCCAACCAAGCACCGAGACACTGGACGCCATGGTCGAGAACAACGACAGCCTGCGCCAGCAGCTCCGCGCCCTGCGGGAGGACTTCTACGCCAAGCTGCCGTGGCGTATTGACGAGATCAAGGCATCGTGGGCGAGGGCATCAGCCGACGCCGGCGACGAAGAGGCCAGTCAGGAGCTCTACCGGCTGGCGCACAATCTGTTCGGCTCCAGCTCCAACCTTGGCTTCGAGACCCTGAGCGAGGCCAGTCTGGCGCTCGAGTCACGCCTCAAACAGCTGCGGGCGACTGGTCTGCCGATTACCAAGAAGGACAGGCCGGCCATCGCGGGGATGATCATGGACCTGCAGCAGGCGGCCCTGGTGGCCCGTGATGTGGATTCCGAGGAAGAGCCTACAGCGGCCCAGCAGGACCAGCCGGTGCCGTCACGCCATCTCGTCTACGTCGTCGACGACGATCCCGACGTGCTCAAGTTCCTGGCGCTGCAGCTTGGCCATCGAGGCTACCAGGTCCGCTGCTTCTCGCGGCCAGCCGACGCCCTGGCGGCGGCACAAGGCGAGGCGCCCGCCGTGGTGGTCATGGACGTGGTGTTTCCCGAGGGGGATTTCGAGGGGCCGAATGCCATCGCTGACATCCGGCGCGCGACGCAGCATCCCATCGGCGTCGTATTTCTGTCCTCACGGGGCGACATGGCCGCCCGCGTTCGCGCAATGCAAGCCGGCGGAGACGCCTATCTCACCAAGCCGGTAGACGTCGCGAAGCTGGCGGACCGGCTGGAGGTGCTCGGGCATCGCAGCAGCCAGCAAACCCACGGGGTCCTGATCATCGACGATGACCGCAGCCAGACCCTTTTGTTCAAGGCGATCCTGGAGCATGCCGGCATGCGGACAGCCACGGTCACCGATCCCATGCAGGTCATGCGGGCGCTCGACCAGGAGCACCCAGATCTCATCCTGCTGGACCTATACATGCCGGGGGTGGACGGGCTGGACCTGGTCCGGGTGCTACGCCAGCGCGACGACACCGCCGAGGTGCCGATCATATTCGTCTCCGGTGAGACCGATCCCGCCAAGCAGCTGCAGGCCATCGGCGTGGGAGGAGATCAGTTCCTCACCAAGCCGGTGAAGCCGGATCACCTGGTCTCCGCGGTGCGCACCCGCATTCATCATGCCCAGGATCTGAAGGAGTCCCTCGCCCACCTGGAGACCTACGACCCCCTCACCGGACTCTACAACAGGCAGCACTTCTATATGGAGCTGGAGAAGACGCTGAGTGGCGGGGCCCGCGGTGCCGTGCTCTACATCGACGTAGATGCCCACAAGTCGATCCAGAGCGCCGTCGGCTTGCTCAACGCCGATTTGGTACTGGGAGAGGTTGCCCGGGTGCTGCGGACCGCCGTCGGCCAGGCGGGTGCTCTTGCACGTTTCGGGGGCTGGGCATTTGCTCTGCTGGTCGAGGAGCAGGGTCCCGAGGCCCTGCTGGCGCGGGCGGCGGCGCTGCAGGACGCCGTGACGCAGCACATCGTCGAAGTGGATGAGAAGTCTTTGTCGGTGTCCTGCAGTGTCGGCATCAGCCTGCTCAGCCCAGACCGGCCGGAAGCCGGCGCGATCGTGGCGGCCGCGCACGCGGCCTGCAACAAGGCCCGCGAGCTGGGTGGTACCTGCGCACATCTGCTCGACCCCGGGGCCGACGCCCAGGCGATACAGCACACCGAGACGTTCTGGCGCAACCGCATCGCCACTGCCCTCGAGGCGGAGGGCATGCGCACCATCTACCAGCCCGTCGTGGCCTTGCGGGACAGCCCCGGAGAGTGCTATCAGGCGCTGCTGCGCCTGCAGGATTCCCACGGTGAGCTGACGGATGCCGGGCAGTTCATCGGCCACGCGGAGCACACCGGACAGATCGTCGACGTGGACCGGTGGAGCATATGGAATGCCTCCCGAGTTCTCGTCGCCCGGTCCAAGAAGGGTATGTCCACCACCCTGTTCGTGCCCATCTCGGTGCTCTCCGCGCGCAGCAATTCCGTGCGAATCTGGCTGCAGCGCCTCAGAAAGGCGGGCGTTCCCGCCCGATCCCTGGTACTTGAGCTGGACGCTGCCGGGGCCACCATGCAGCTGAGGGAGATGCGGGACTTCATCACACGGGCCACCGAGCTGGAGATCGAGACCTGCCTGACCCACTTCGGAGTCGCCGCCGATCCATGGGCCATCACTACCCATCTGCAGACCCCATACCTCAAGCTGGACCGCGGTCTGGTGCAGGAGCTGGCGCAGGGCGGACGCGAGCGAGCGCGGCTTCCCCGGCTGGTGGAGCAGGCCCACCGACTGGATAAGCAGGTGATAGTGCCCTTCGTCACCGACGCGGTCACCATGTCCACTCTTTGGCATTGCGAGGTGGACTACGTGCAGGGCTACTTCATCCAGGAGCCGAGCGAAGAGCTTGGCTACGACTTCGGCGACGCGAAGACGTAGGCTCACAATCCAGCTCGCTCACGCTCCGTACCTGCGGCGAAGGTGTGGGCTCGTGGGCTCGCACGGCCACGGAGCACTCGCGCGGCATCGTGCTCACGGGCTCCCACATCGGCGAGAATCTGCACAATGGCCAGGTCCAGACCCTGCCCAGGCCATCGACCAGGATGTCACCCTGAGCACCGCGGATCCGCACTTCTAGGTGGCAGCAGGCAAGTCCCGCTGGTGGCTGCCCATCCGCCCCGGCCACCCCGGCACACCCGGGCCGCCACGTCACGTGGTACGGGGACGACACCCAGCGCAGCCGGGCCATCGCGATCCTGAACGCCCTGCTAGGCAGCTGGGGCCGCAAGCGTGGCTTCTACATCCCGGAGTAGGTGAAGCTGGCGGCGTTTCGGCCCACGCCCTGCGCCCCAACCGCAAACGACCCGGTGCCGGCGGCTCGGGTGGAGCATGCCCGCTGCTTCGGCTGCCACACCAATCGGCTACTCCGGCTGCCACTGACGCAGAAGCCGGCGGACGCCAAACGCCTGGCGCACCACCTGCCGCTTCCCGCCACATCCGAGCAGGGATTCCTCGTCACCGCACGCGAAGGCCCCATGCGAGAGCTTTCCGAACGACTCATAGCTAGCGAGGAGGCGGGGGCGGCATGGTAGCCGGCGCACGGCTTTGCCTGCCGCGCAGCTTGAGGGCGACGATTGCCCCCACCCCCAGCAGCAGCAGCGGCACCGACAGCATGGGCCGGTAGACCAGCCAGGCCAAGGCGATGGTGACCAGGGACAGGGCCAGCGCGATCACCGCGGCGAAAAGTCCCAGCCCCATACGCAGCATGTCGCCAAGGAAGGGCAGCACGTCGGCAAGCACCGCAAGCGGCCGGAACAGGACGAATAGACCGAAGAACATGATCAGGAAGCCCACGGCACGCAGCACCCAGGTGAGCAGCGTATTCTCGCTCTGGGCCTGCTGAAGCATCGCCTGCGCGCCGACGCTGCCCACGGAGAGCATCTCCAGAGACCGCCCGGCCCGAGTGGGGTAAGGCTCGAAGCTGCGGCCAGCCTGGCGCGCGATCACGCTCACCGCCACGGGCCGCACCCGGCGAAACGCCACCTTGATATCCCCAATCGCCGGAGTCTGGGGGTCGCCGCCCAGATACAAGCCACCCTGCCACAATTGCGCGGTGCCCTTGAGCGGGGCGGTCAGTGCCTCCAGGTCCAGCTCGGTCACGGGTAGGGGCTCGAACTTGTTGATTTGTGCCACCAGACCGGGAGAGAGCCGGAAGGCGCCAAGGGTGACCCCCCCGGCACTGAGCTGGTGATCCTGGTAGGGCATCGATTCCGGATTCCGGTGTCCCTCGGAGTGGCGAAAGCTCACCGAGTGCACCGGCCGATCCACCCACTCCTTGCGGTACTCGTACGTGGTCACCGTCTCGGTGCCGCCGCCCACCTTGTTCCGGGTCTCGCTGCGGGTATGCTCCTGCCACTGGTACATCCAGGCCTGCCGCTGGAGCTTGATGGCATTGGCCCGAATCCCAAAGACCGGGTCTCGGAGCCACTCCTCGGTCTGGGCCAGTCCAGAGACGTGCACGAGCTTGCCATCATCGCCCGGCACCACGGCGTCGGCCGCGGCCGAGACGACGATTCCGGCGCCCTCCTCCAGACTGCGGGCAGTCTCGACCGCGCGACCCTCGTTCCACCACAGCACCGGCAAGGCAATCAGCACCAGCAGGCCGCCGAGCACCAAGCCCTTGATGGAGTCCGTGATACGCCCGCCCCAGGAGCGGCTGGTGATCTCAGTGTAGGAATCTGCCACCGTCTCTGTCCCAACGTGTCGGCACCCCACCAACATGGATTGCTCGCGCGGCATCGTAATACCAGCCGCAAGTTGACTGGCTTGAATGCCGGGTCTTCGCTACTCCGCTGCCCCCCGCGGGGCAGGAGCCCATCAACGTCCGAAGCGTTGGGCCTCGGCCTCCGCCGCCTGCGCTCCGGCCGCGTCGCCGTGCCGGCGCCTGGCCTCCGCGATCAAATGCCAGTTGCGTCCCCGCAGGCTGGCGTCCGTCCCGGCCAGGGCATTTGACTTCATCGCCATCTGCTCGGCTTGACTGTCCTGGCCCTGCAGCAGTCGGATGACCGCCAGCCTGTACCAGATGTCCGCATTGTCGGGCTCTATGCGCAGCGCCCGCTCCAGGCTGGCCGCCGCCGACTCCAGGCGCCCGGCCTGGCTCTGGGCACCGGCATTGTCCAGCAGGGCGACCACCGCCCCGCTCTTGGAGGAGGAGGCGCCCGGCGGTGGAGTGGCGATGCTCGTGGTCGGCCCGACGGGCTCGGCCTCGAGGCTAGCGCCCGGCTGCGGCTCACCCAGAGGCGTCGCTTGCGGCGTCGGCAGCACCTCGGCGGGAGCCACCACGGCGCCACTCGGCGGCGCCGCGGAGACCGGCGCCTCATGCCCGGCCCCGGCGACCGTGGAGCGATCTTCCACTGGCGGCCCGCCGGGAGCGCGAGCCGGGCCCATGGCGCAGCCGCCGAGCAAAAGCAGGCCGAACAGGGTACCGAAGGCGGCGGCGCGTGCCACCCAGCGCGCCGCTGAGTAGGACCTCGGTGGCAGATTCGCCAAAGTTGCGCTGCTCATTGGAATTGCTCCTTAAGCCAGGGTGTTACGGCCGTGTCTCGTCGCGGGGCGGGACGTCCGGCCCCGGAGGCGACCGGTGGTACCGTGGCCTCTTGGCGATCCCCGCGGAGATCCTGCGCGCACGGTGCCAGGGCCGTCGGAACGGTGCCGCGCACGAACGGTGTGTCCACCTGCTCGGCGCAGCCGGGTCCGGCCAGCAGGCCGCTGGCCGGGTCGATGGCCCGGACTTCGATGCCGGGCGACAGCGGCGGCGCGAGTGGCCGGGGGCGCAGCTTGCCCATTAGATCTCCCCAGACCCGCAGCGCACCGCTGGAACCGCTCAGGCCCGTGGCGTGGTTGTCGTCCCGTCCCACCCAGGCCACCGCCAGCATGTCTCCGGTGAAGCCGGCAAACCAGCTGTCGCGCAGACCATCCGTGGTGCCGGTCTTGCCCGCGATGCTCAGCGACCTCGGCAAGGACCGATACAGCGCTCGGGCGGTACCCGCGCCGACCACCTCCTGCATGGCCAAAGTCAGCAGGTACATGACGTCCGGAGCCACCACTTGCTGGATATCCAGTGGATAGCGCTGCAATGGCTGACCGTCGGCGGTGAGGATATCCCGGATGGCTCGCAGCGGGGTACGAAAGCCACCGCTCGCCAAAGTTTGATACATCTCTGTGATCTGTAGGGGCGACAGCGCTGCCGCCCCCAGCAGCACCGACGGATAGGGCGGCAGCTGCTCCTCGACGCCAATGTCGTGCAGGGTCGCAAGCACTCGCGGAAGCCCGACGTCCAGTCCCAGTCGCACCGTCGCCACATTGTAGGACCGCGCCAGCGCCGTGTGCAGGGGCACGAGCCCGTGGCTCTGGCCATCATAATTCTTGGGCTGCCAATCATGGCCCTGGCGGTCACGCATCTCGAAGGGGCCGTCGTCCAGCGGGGTCGCCAAGGTGTAGCCGTGCTCGAGGGCAGTAAGATACACCGCCGGCTTGAACAGGGAGCCCACCGGACGCTTGGCATCCAGCGCCCGATTGAAGCCTGCATAGCGTGCGTCCCGGCCGCCAACTACGGCCAGGACTTCCCCATTCTGGGCGCTGGTCACCACCACAGCGCCCTCCAGCGAGCCGGCGGGCCGGCTCCGGGAGCCCTCCAGGCGTGCAAGGCGTTGTCCCAGAGATTGCTCCGCCGCCCGCTGTACCATTGGATCCAGGGTGGTGAAGATGCGCAGGCCCTCGGTGGTCAGATCCTCGTCTCGATAGTCACGCCGCAGCTGGCGCCTGAGCAGATCCATGAAGGCCGGATAGAGGGAGCTGCCGCCGGGCGGATTCGGAGTGACGTCCAGGACGGCGGCCTTGGCGCGCTCGCTATCCGCCTTGGAGAGCACGCCTTCCGCCACCATGGCATCGAGCACCACGGCCCGCCGCTCCCGGGCGCGCGCGGGATTGCGCCGCGGGTTGTAGTAGGAAGGCCCGCGAATCAAGCCGACGAGGAGAGCTATCTGTGGCAGACTCAGCTCCTGCAGCGGTCGGCCGAAGTAAAACTGGCTGGCGAGGCCTACGCCGTGCACGGCGCGTCCGCCATCCTGTCCCAGGTAGATCTCGTTGAGATAGGTCTCGAGAATTTCGTTCTTGTCGTAGTGCCACTCCAGCAGCAGGGCCATGATGGCCTCGTTGATCTTGCGCCACAGGGTCCGCTCGTTGGTGAGAAAGAAGTTCTTGACCAGCTGCTGGGTGAGGGTGCTGCCGCCCTGCACCAGACCCCCGGCGCGCAGGTTCGCCCAGAGCGCCCGGGCGATGCCGCGCGGATCGATGCCGTGATGGGTGTAGAAATTGTGGTCTTCCACCGTAATGAGTGCGGCCAGCAGCTCCTTGGGCACGTCCTGCAGGCGCACGAGCACGCGATCCTCCTGCTGCGCCGGATAGATGCCCCCGATGTCCAAGGGATCGATCCGGACCAGATCGCGGGGATTTCCGCTTTCCGGGTCGCGCAGCACTGCGACTCCGGTGTCATCGAAGCGCACCTCTACGCTCATCGAGTGCTCCGTTCCGTCCCAGAACGTGAACCCACGGGTGACCAGCTGAACGCTCCCCTCCTGGGACACGTAGGTTCCGGGCCCGTTCAAGCGGGAGCTGCGGCGGTAGCCCAGGGCGCTCAGCTCGTTGACGAGTGCCCCAGCACTTAGCGCAGTCCCAGGATAGAGCTCCAATGGACGCGCAAAGACGTGCGCCGGCAGCGCCCAACGCTTGCCTTCGAACTGGCGCCGCAGGGTGACGTCGAGATAACTGACATAGGCGATGCCCACAACGGTCAGGAGCACCAACAGCTGGCCGGCGACGCTGATCAGCGCGCGACCCCACCGGCTGCCGCGGGGGCTGGCGGGTGCATTGGAGTTGGCGGGCGAGCGCCCGCGGGAGGAGCGGCGTGCCATGGCGGGCAAGTATAAGGGCTTGGCAGGCGGTTGACACGCGCCGCCCGCCCACATGGGCCGGTGCGTAGCGGCCTCCTAGGCGCCCCCGGCTGCGCCCGGACCTCACCTCTAACGGCG
Organism: uncultured Ectothiorhodospiraceae bacterium; assembly: GCA_964416345.1. Classification (GTDB taxonomy): domain Bacteria; phylum Pseudomonadota; class Gammaproteobacteria; order CAYQDX01; family CAYQDX01; genus CAYQDX01. Next base: position 8,378 of record CAYQDX010000007.1, on the reverse strand, counting down.
GAAGCGCACCGGGTCTATCTCGTGTCAGGCCAGCAGCGTTTGGAAATCCGTGCGTTTGCGCCCGGCGATGCGCCCAGCGTTGGTCACGTTGCCGTGGGTCAGAACGAGCGCGCCCACCGGATACTCGCGCTCAAATCTAGCACCTGCGTCCTCCAGGGTCGGCAGGTCGGAAGACCTGTCCTAGCGGCCAGTCCGTGGACCCGTGCGGCAGCGGGTGTCGCGGATCCCGCGGCGACTCTGCGGAATGCGAGGAGACACCAGGAGCGCCGCTCACAAAATGGAAGCGGCCTCCCGCGGAGGCCCCTTCGACTTCAGCCTATCCCTGGCGGCATGATAGACGCGCCCCGGCCCGAAAGGTGCTCCCGCCCTTCCGTGCGAAGGGCGGGCCACCCATGGCTGGCCGAGGTCGTCCCTCGGCTTACTGCTCGACTTGCCGCCGCCCCTTGACGGTCACCTCAACGCGCCGGTTTTTGGCGCGACCCTCGCGGGTCTTGTTGCTGGCAATCGGCTGTGACTCACCCATGCCGCGCGTCTCGATTATGCTGCCCGGCACGCCCTTGTCCACCAGGTACGTCCTGACCGTGGCGGCACGGCGCTCGGACAAACCTTGATTGTAAGCATCCGTCCCGATGCTATCGGTGTGACCGACGATCAGAATGCTCCTGAGCTCCACGTTGTGGATATTTGCGGCCAGCTCGTCGAGGCGCGCCTTGCCTGCGGGCTTCAGCGTGGCCTTGTCGAAGTCAAAATACGCGTCCGCGCCGAGCGAGATGGTCTCGACGTATGGCTCGGTCTTCGGAGCCTCCATCTTCGGCTCCGGCTTCTTGACCAGATCTGGATCACATTCCTCGACGGCATACTGCGGGTCCCAGGCGCCGGTGCGCACGCAGTCGCCGGAGCTGTCGCGGACGTGACTGCCATCGGAGGCATAGACGTATACGCACGGACGGTAATCATCCATAGCCTGAGCGATGGGACTGAGCCCCACAATCGCGCCCGCGGCGATGATAGCGGTGAGCAATGGCTTCCTCATAAGGCTTCTCCTTAGTTATCGCGCGACCACCCCAGGCCGCATTGTGATCGAAGGTACCCAAGAAACTGAATGTGACAGCAGGGCGGCGGGCACCGACTTGCATGAAGCCACAGCGCCCCGCTCCTTAAGGCTGAATGAATACACTAGGCCGTCCCAAAAGGCAAGGATGCGCCAGTCCTTATCGCCCGCGCTCCGGCCTGCGGTCAAGCTGTGTTAGTGTACCACAACGGCCTGTTTATGCACTGATTTCCCCATGCCGTAGAGGCACGAGGGGACTGTCTAGATTCTCGCTCCGATGGCAGGCAAGCTCCCCTGTCGAAACTCCTGGGTCAGCACGCGGGCCCGCCGGCCACGGGCGGCGTATCCTGTTACAATCCGGCCGGCCTGCCGAAGCGTCGGCGGCGATCCGAATTCCGGCGCATTGGTCGCCGGCGTCAAGTCGGGATAGCGCCGACGGATTCGGCTACCACCATTGTGGAGCACCAGAATCGATGGAGATCCTCGTCTGCGGAGGTGCCGGCTACATCGGTGCACATATGGTCAAGATGTTGGCGGAGCACGGCCACCACCCGGTCACCTTCGACAATCTCTCCACAGGTAACCGCGAGGCGGTGCAATGGGGCACCCTGGCCGAGGGCGAGCTGCTCAAACCCGCCGATCTGGCAGCGGTTTTTGGCCGCCACAACTTCGCCGCCGTGATGCATTTCTCGGCGCGCGCGCTGGTGGGCGAGTCGGTTGCCGACCCAGCCGCCTACTATGCCACCAACGTCGGCGGCACCCTCAACCTGCTGCAGCAGATGCGACTCAGCGGCGTGCACCGCTTCATTTTCTCGTCCACGGCCGCAGTCTTCGGCAACCCCGTCCGCCTCCCCATCGACGAGGAGCACCCCAAGTCCCCGATCAACCCCTACGGCCGCTCCAAGCTGATGGTCGAGCATATTCTGGAAGACTATGCGCCGGCCTATGACATCAGCTCCGTGACCCTGCGCTACTTCAACGCGGCGGGGGCCGACCCCTCGGGTATGGCGGGGGAGTCCCACGACCCGGAGACTCATCTCATTCCCAACATATTGCACAGCCTGCTGGGGGCGGGCGAGCCGGTCAAGGTGTTCGGTAGCGACTATGCCACTCCCGACGGCACTTGTGTGCGGGACTACGTACATATCAACGACTTGTGTCAGGCTCACCTGCGGGCACTGGAGTACCTGGAAGCGCGCGACGGTGCCCATAGCTTCAACCTGGGAAATGGCAACGGATTCACCATCCGCGAAGTGCTGGCCGCCGCCGAGCGGGTCACGGGACGCAAGGTGCCCTTCGAGATCGCCGCCCGCCGGCCCGGCGATCCGGCGGTGCTCGTGGCCGACAGCGCCCGGGCACGCAGCGAGCTCGGCTGGAGCCCGCAGTTTCCCACCCTGGATGCCATGATCGCGACGGCGTGGCGCTGGCACCAGGAACCGCGCTATTGATTGATGTGGATTAAATGCTCGGCAATCGCTCCATGACCTCGACCAGGGTGGGTGCATTGCCGTCCTTGAGCGACAGCAGCGGGTCGACTAGCGGCCAGCGGACGGCGAGGTCGGAGTCACTCCAGCGGATGCTCAGCTCGTCTCTCGGGTCGTAGAGGGCGGTGCACTTGTATTCCACCTGCGCGCATTCTCCGGTGACGCAGAAGCCGTGCGCGAAGCCAGGGGGAATATAGCACTGGAGGAAGTTCCCCGCCGACAGTGTGAATCCTACCCAGCGCCCGAAATGCGGCGAGCCGCGCCGCAGATCCACTGCGACATCGAAGATCTCGCCTTCCACCACCCGCACCAGCTTGCCCTGGGGCTTGGAGAGCTGCAAATGCAGGCCACGCAGAATCGGTCCCACCGAGCGCGAGTGGTTGTCCTGCACGAAGACCTCGGAGATGCCCCCGTCGCGGTATTTGATCTCTTGGTAGGTCTCCAGAAAGAAGCCCCGCGGATCGCGATAGACGTCCGGCTCAATGAGCAGCACGCCGGGAAGCTCCGTAGCGATGAATCTCATTTGGTGCTCAATCCTCTTGTGTCAGCATGTGCAGGAGATATTGCCCGTAACGGTTCTTCTCCATGAGGCTGGCGCTGCGGGCCACCTCCTCGGCGCCGATATAGCCCATCCGATAGGCAATCTCCTCTATACACGCGACCATCTGGCCCTGGCGCTCCTGGATGGCTTGGATGAAGTTGGATGCCTGCAGCAGGGACTCGTGGGTGCCCGTATCCAGCCAGGCGATACCCCGACCCATCTTCTGCACCCGCAGCGTGCCGGCGCGCAGATAGACACGATTGACGTCGGTGATCTCCAGCTCCCCCCGGGCCGACGGCCGCAGCCCTGCCGCGATGTCCACGACCGCGTTGTCGTAGAAGTACAGGCCCGTGACTGCGTAGTGGGAGCGCGGCCGAGAGGGCTTCTCCTCCAGGGACAGGACCCTGCCGACCGCGTCGAATTCCACCACGCCGTAGCGCTCGGGATCCCGCACTCGATAGCCGAAGACCGTCGCCCCCTTCGGCTGCTGCGAGGCGGCCGCGAGGTAGTCCTGCAGCCCATGGCCGTAGAAGATGTTGTCGCCCAGCGCCAGGGCCACGCCCGCACCGGCGATGAACTCGCGGCCGAGTAGAAACGCCTGGGCTATGCCCTCGGGCCGGGCCTGCGCGGTATAGGAGATGCTCAGGCCCAGGTGCGAGCCATCTCCCAGCAGTCGGCGGAAGCCCGCTTGGTCTTCGGGCGTTGTGATTATCAGCACGTCCTGGACGCCAGCCAACATCAGTACCGACAGGGGGTAGTAGATCATGGGCTTGTCATAGACCGCCATGAGCTGCTTGCTGATGCCCCGGGTCAGCGGATACAGACGGGTTCCAGACCCGCCTGCAAGTAGTATACCTTTCATTGCCTGTCCTTCCTGAATGAGGCTCACTTCCCCAAGAATGAGCCGGCTTGCCTGGGCGAGACCTGGGAAGCCGGCACCGGCCACAGGGGCAGGGACAGCGGGAGCAAGAACAGAGCCAGCAGCCGGCCAAGCGGCTGCGCCAGGGTTGATGTCAAGGTGTCCCGACGCAGCTCTGCCAGCAGGAAGGCCCCACTGATGCGTAGCACTGCGCCGGTGTCCACCCGGATGAGGTCATCGCAGCGGGCGATGCATTGCTCAAGTCCACCAGCTCCCCTACATAGGTGTGCGGCAGTACCCGGCTGGAGCGCACGCTGACTTGGCGTATGCCAACACCCGCCAGCGCCTCCTGGGGGTGCTCGATGAGAGACTTTCCTACCACGGGCAACAACGCGGCGCAGGTGCGATCCGTCAGGGGCAGGAGCTCCTTGCCGAGCCGCTCCGCCAGCACCATGGCACGCACGGTCTAGCCCGGCTGCCCCAGGCCCAGCCGCTGTCGCTGGTACTGGCCCGCCTGCACGCTCTGACACCAGTCCCGATGCTCCAGGTACCAGCGCACCGTGTCATAGATGCCCTGCTCGAAATCGTGGTGTGGCCGCCAGCCCAGCTCGGCCTGCAGCTTGCTGGAGTCGATGGCGTAACGGCGGTCGTGACCCGGACGGTCGGCGACGAAGCTGCGCAGCTGCCCATAGCCGTCGAGGCCGCGTGCCCGCAAGGCGGGATTGTCCCGGGCCGGACGCAGATTCTCCAGTGCCGAGCAGATGGCGTCCACCACCTGTAGATTGGTGCGCTCGCTGTTGCCGCCGATGTTGTAGCTCTGCCCCGGCCAACCGCTCCGTAGCACCTCCAGGATGCCGGCGCAATGGTCCTCCACGTACAGCCAGTCACGCACATTGCCGCCGTCGCCGTAGATCGGCAGGGGCTTGGCCTCCATCGCGTTCAGCACCATGAGGGGAATGAGCTTTTCGGGGTACTGATAGGGCCCGTAGTTGTTGGAGCAGTTGGTCACCAGGGTGGGCAGCCCGTAGGTGTGATGATAGGCACGGACCAAGTGGTCCGCTCCCGCCTTGCTGGCGGCGTAGGGCGAGTTGGGCGCATAGGCGGTGGCCTCGGTGAACAGCCCGGTCTGTCCCAGCGTGCCGTAGACCTCGTCTGTGGACACATGCAGGAAGCGAAAGCCTGCGCGCTCGTCTGGGTCCCATTCGGCCAGGTGGCGGCGCACCACGTCCAGAAGCACGTAGGTGCCGGTCAGATTGGTCTCAATGAACGGCCGGGGGTCGTCGATGGAGCGGTCCACGTGGGTCTCGGCGGCGAAGTTCACCAGCGCCCAGGGCCGGCAGCGTCGCACCAGGGCCTCCACGGCCGGACGATCGGCGATGTCCACCCGCACCAGCTCATAGCGGGGATCCCCGGCCACGTCCTGGAGATTCTCCAGATGCCCCGAATAGGTCAGCTTGTCCACGACCACGATCCGGTCGGCCGTGTGGGCCAGGACGTGGCGCACGAAATTGCAGCCGATGAAGCCGGCACCGCCCGTGACGATCATAGTTCCCATGGCTGCGTAGCTCCCGTTTCTCGCGGTGGCTTCAGGTTCGTGGACTCAGTAGGCCTTGCGCCCGGTGTGCACCGCCGGAATGGTCCCGCGCGGAATGATCAATTCCGCCCGGGCGGTCGACGATGCGCTTGAACAGATAGGTGCCGCGCACCACACCGGTCCAGGCCAGCCGCTTGCGCCGAAAACGAAACCGGTGCCGCAGCCCGTTGGCGGCGACGCCGCCGGAGCGGCGCCACAGGCGCGCTGACTCCGGCAGCAGCCGCCAGACCCATTCTAACCCCATCTCCCGCAGCCACAATGGCGCCCGCGAGATGCGCGCGAAGTCGAAGCCGAACAGCCCGCCGACGCCCATGCGCACTGGCCCCAGCTCGGCAGCGTGTGCCTGCAGCCCCGGCTCCTAGCGTGGCACGCCGACAGCGATGCAGTCGACCGGCACGTCGCGAATCACAACCGCATTGGCGCCGCTCGCCACGTCGTGGCGGATCACCGTGTCACCACTGAAGCACACATCTCCACGCAGCCGGGCGTGGGCGAGACCACGGCGTCGGTCGTGGTCATGGCAACCGCGACGCCGAGCTCGACCCCAGGCGCAGTTGACGGGCTCATACGTAGCCCTCCAGACGGCGCTTGAAAATGGTGGCCAGACGGTCGGTGTTGCGCTGCAAATGGTATTTTGCCATCACCTTGCGGCGTGCCGCCCGGCCCAAGCGCTGGCGCAGGGCGGGGTCGTCCATCAAGCGGCCGATTGCGTCCGCCAGGGCCTCGTCGTCCGACGGCTCCACCAGCAGGCCGTCGACGCCGTCCCGTATAAGCTCGGGGATACCGGTGATGAAGGTGGCCACACAGGGTATCTCCATGGCCATGGCCTCCATCAGCACCACCGGGATTCCCTCGGCGAAGCTCGCCAAGGCACAGACATCCGCCGTGGCATAGAGCTGGCGCATGCGGTCCTGATTGACCGCCCCCTCGAGCTTCACGCGGCTGCCCAGACTGCGGGCCGTCACCTCCTCCTGCAGGGAGCCCCGGTCGGACCCATCGCCCACCAGGCGCAGGTGCACCTCCCGGCCAGCGGCGTCCAGCCGCGCGAGTGCGGCCAACAGGATACGCTGTCCCTTGCCCGGCACCAGTCGACCCACACACAGGATCTCGAAGGGCTTGGGCTCGTTGCGGAACGGCCGCGGCGCAAAGATCTCGGGGTCCACCCCCGAGGGCGCGATCTCCAGCTTGTGCCATTGGGAAACCGGGCTGAGCTTCATGAGCTGACTGCGGGCATAGTTGCCGATGCAGCAGACAAAATCCGCGCCCATGATCTTCTCGGTCAGGTGATAGCCAGGCGCGTCGTAGAACTCATTGGGTCCATGCACAGTGAGCGAGAGGGTGATAGGGAAGGACCGGCTGGCGATGAGTCCCACGGTGGACGCCGGCGCCGCGAAATGCACGTGCAGGTGCTCTAGACCCTGGCGGCTCATCCAGCGCCCGATCAGTATAGCCTCGATGAAGTAGAAGAGCGCATAGAGCAGCTTGCGGAGGTCGCTGCCCCCCAGTCGCAGCGAGTAGCGTAGTCCGCCCAGGTATGCCCCGGGACGGGTGACCAGCATCTCGGCATGGGCCTTCAGCGCACCACGCCAGCCCTCGCGCTTCACATAGTAGGCTGCGGAGGCCTCCGCGCGCTCCTCCGCGGTGAGGTCGGCGTCGCTGCGGTCGGGATCGTTGATGGATGCCACCCGAATGTCCAGTCCCTTGGCCCGCAGGTGACGCACTTCCCGTAGGATGAAGGTGTGGGAGACCGCCGGGTATCGGCTGACGAGATAGGCGAGGTGCTGTGCCGGCCGGGTCGGCGCGTTGCTCATTAGATGGCGCTCCCTGAGTCCAGAAGGTTTGGTCTGCGGCCGGATGGCGAGCCGGCAGCAGGCAATGCCTCGCGGTTAAGTGCGGGTGATAGCCGATGGCGGCACTCAACGCCGCCAGGCGAGTGTAGGTCAGTCGGCTTCGGCGCCTCCGCCGGCCTCCCACACCTGACGCTTGCGATAGATGGTCGAGGCGCTGATGCCCAGCAGGGCTGCCGCCTTGGGGATGTTGCCATCACATTGCGTGATGGCATGCTCGATGACCTCCCTTTCCACCAGCCAGAGGGGGCGCACCACGTCGTCCTGGGCCAGGGCAGCGGTTGGGGACACTTCCCCGCCGGACGCCGCCGGCGATGACTCCGCGGCCGGACGGGCCCCCGGCGAGATAGCATCCAGCGGCGGCGGCAGCATGGCGGGCAGCACCTCCTCGGCATCGTTCAGCACCACCACGTTGCGAATCACATTTTGCAGCTGGCGCACGTTGCCCGGCCACTGGTAGGAGAGCAGCGCGAGCTCGGTCTCCGCAGCGAAGCGCTTGAAACGCTTGCTCTCCTCCCGGGCGTACTCGACCAGGAAATGACGCGCGATGGCGATGACGTCGGTGTCGCGCTCTCGCAGCGGCGGCAGACCGATGGGAATCACGTGCACGCGGTAGTAGAGATCCTCTCGGAAGCGACCGGTCTCCACCTCCTGCAACGGATCCTTGTTGGTGGCACAGATGAAGCGCACGTTCACCTTCTCCATACGGGAGCCACCGACCTTCTGAAAGGTTCCGGTCTGCACGAAGCGCAGCAGCTTGGTCTGGAGATCGAAATCCATCTCGCAGATCTCGTCTAGGAACAGGGTGCCGCCGTCGGCGCGACTGGCCGCCCCGTCCCTTGCCGCCAGGGCCCCGGTGAACGCCCCCTTGACGTGGCCGAAGATCTCGCTCTCCATGAGGTCCTTGGGTATCGCCCCGCAATTGATGGCGACGAAGGGCTTGTCGCTGCGCGGGCTGTGGCAGTGGATCGCCTCTGCGCAGACCTCCTTGCCGGTGCCGCT
>CAYQDX010000006.1:0-32582 GCA_964416345.1 uncultured Ectothiorhodospiraceae bacterium | reverse complement strand
TTCGAGGCACGACAAGCCGCTTGAGCGGGTGTCCGAAATATCGGGGCAAGATCATCAGCACCCGAGTTGCCCAAATCGGACATCCTGATCCGACCCGCTTGCGTGGAATGAGAATCTGAGGACCCGAGCCGCTGCCACAGAAAGCTCATCGGCAACCACCGCTCCAGGCGAATCGCCGGGAGCTTGTGCCGCCATTCCGCCTCGGGGTAGCCACGCGGACAACTGCTCGACCCGGCTAGGACAAATCTGTCCGAGACCGCTACCGCGCTTACGCCTGGGCAATTGACGCCCGCAGACCCAAGCGCTCGGACAAAGTTCTCCGATGCCGCTGGGGCCGCGAGCTGCGACCTCAGGAGCTTTGCGGCTCCGCGCCGATGCCGGCATTGGCATACGCCATGCAGCAATGCGCAACGAGCGTGATTCATCGTGCAAGTACTTCCGCGGACGCGAAATTGATGTATACGATCCTTGCGGCAACCAGTGAGACCCTGCGTCAACTGCTGCTCGACGCCATGGCAACCGACGTCGGGCCAAGCGGCCTCGCCGCCTTCTTCACCGGCATGACGACGGTGTCGCTCGAAACTCCACAGCAAATGGTCGGCGCCGGGCGCCAAGGCCTCTCGGTCTGGCTGTACCGGGTCGCGCGCGACGAATCCCGGCTCAATGAGCCGCCCTTCACGCGCACCCTGCCGACCGGCCAGGTCGAAGTCGTTCCGCCGCCTTTGCCGATCCGACTGCACTACCTGCTCACGCCGCTGGCCCCGACCAACCCCGATACTGAACAGCGTATCCTCGGCCGCGCGCTACAGTTGTTCCACACCCATCCGATCGTCGCCGGCTCCATGCTGCGCGCCGAGCTCGCCGGGACGGACGCCGAAATCCACGTTCATCTGGAGGCATTGAATATCGAGGAGATCACGCGCGTTTGGGAAGCGCTCGAAGGCTCCTACCAGCTGGCGGTCTCCTACGAAGTGACCCTCGCCAATATCGAGAGCGGCGCCGATCCGCTCGTCGCCTCCATCGTCGAATCGGCGCGCGTCGATACGGCCGTCATCGTCGGCAGCGAGAGTTGACATGGCCCGACACGACATTGTCGATCACTCGATCCGCTACACGATTGCCGACGCCGGTCCTGTCCCGCGCGGGCTTGAGACATGGGCGGTAGTGCGGACTCGCATTGTCGACGAGCTGACCCTCGCGCCGCCGGTCAACCCGATTCGGCTGACGACCAACCTTCCCCGGGCCAGAGTACGCATCGGAAACGACGGCACCTGCGGGCTCGTCGCCCGACCGAGCGATGTGAGCGGCGCAATGTTGACGCCTGGTGCGCTGGAAATCGGCGTCGAGGCCGCAAGCTACCTTCCGCGCGACCTCGGCCCAGCAATCGATGCTGCACGGCGCACACTCGGCGCCCAGGCTTTCTCGGGCGCGACGACGCTCAACGTTCTTCCGCCTGACGCCGTGCCACCACGGCAGTTTCGTCCCGGTCGCGGTGTGCTGCTAGAGCGGCTGGCCCCGATCCAGGCCGACCAGATCACCACGGTCGCCTCGCCGCCGCTAGCCCCGACCTCGGTACCGCTGGCCGATCCGGTGGATGCCACGCGTGCCGTCGGCTCTCACGTCGCGGGCGTGCCTCTGATCTTGCCGCAGCAGCCGCTGCACCGCGCCGAGCCGTTGAGGCTCCGCGTGCATTTGCGCAGGCGCACGGGTCCCACGAGCCTCGTGCCTGCGGTGGGCGCACAGGTCGGCATCGCCGGGGTCTGGCTCGCATACCCACAGACCCAGACGCAATCGCCGGTGGCCGCGGATTTTTGCGCCGTGGCGCCGACCCTGCGTTTCGCGCACCCTCTCGGCGCTGCGATCCGGCGCTGTACCCTTACCGCCACCGGCGCACCGCGGCAGCTGCGCGCGCTCGCGCCGCTCGCCTCGCGGCAGATCGTCGTCGCGCCGAATTCCGGGCTCAACCCGGCCGGAGGGGATCTCTTGCGGATCGGAGACCCGCTTCTGCCCGAGGCGGAGATCGTCGTCAGTGCCGGCTTCGAGGCCACCGCCAATCCCAATGCGGCGGTGAACATCCGCCTGACCGCCCCCACGGCGTCCATTCACCGGCCTTCGGAGCTGGCTCGCGATATCGGCGTCGTCGCCACCGCCACTGTCGGTACGGTGGACCGCGAGGCCCTGTCCGGCGACGCCGTGCTCCTTTCCGGCGGTGTGGGCGCGCTGCCGACGTCGAGCACGATCGTCATCGAGCACGGCACGCCGCGCGCCGCTTATTACACGGCGACCCGGTATCCGACATGGGACGGGGTCAATTTCTCCCACCAGATTGCGCTCGACGCCAACGGCCGCGCGCTGTGGCCACCGCTGGCGCGGGTCGCGCAACTGCGCTTGGTGGCGCGCCACCCGGCGCACCCGGTGCAGCAGATCGACTTCGCGCTGGAGCAGATGGCCGACAACAGGGTCTCGATCGTCTTTGCCTGAGGAGAGTCTCAATGCCCGAGTATCTAGCACCGGCGGTCTATGTCGAGGAAGTCGACACCGGCACCAAACCCATCGAAGGCGTCAGCACCAGCACGGCGGGTTTCATCGGGGTATCCGAGCGAGGACCGGTGGACGTCCCGATTCTGGTCACCAGCGCCGGCGAGTACCAGCGCTGGTTCGGCCAGACCCTGGACCCGGCGCTGTACCCCGGCCACCACTTCCTTCCCCATTCGGTGGACGGCTTCTTCACCAATGGGGGAAAGCGGCTCTATGTCACCCGCATCCTAGATCGTGTGTCCGCCACACCCGCCCGCCGCTTCCTGGTCGCGGAGCCCACCGCCGGCGCGTTTCAGTCGCAGCTGCTGCGCGGCGCGGCGCTTGGTGCCTCGACCGTGTTCGTCACCGACGGCACCGGATTCGCTGGGAATCAGGACGTGCAGATCGATATCGGCGGCAGTGCCGAGCTCGGGAATATCCTGAACATTGCTGCAGCGAGCACTATCGCGCTACGGCTGCCCCTGTCCAACACGCACGCGGGCGGCGAGTCCGTGCAGGAGGTCACGCTCGCGGCTGGCGCCGCCGACTCCCTGAACGGCACCCATGCCGCGGGCGCGGCCACGGTCACGCTGAATGCCGCCCTGGGTGCAGCCCCGGCTGCGGGCGACATCTTGTCGATCGGTGGCGGCAACACCTTGGAGCTCGTCATTCCGGCCGTACCCCTTACTGTCGGGCCGGTCATCAATCTCACGACGCCGTTGTCTCTGAGCCACCCGGGAGGAGCAGCGGTCACGGTACAGACCCCGACCAACGCCGTCCCGGCCGACACCATCGATGGCACTGCGGCTGCGGCGGCAGGGGACGGGATCGCAGTGGTCGTGTCGAATGCGGGACTCACCACGCCCGGCATCTTCCTTCGCTTTAATACTGCCGGAAGCCCGACCGAGGAGTACCTCATCGTCGGGCAGCTGGCGCGTGCGGATCTGCCCGTGGTGCCGCCGACCACGCCGATGACGACCTATGCCGCCTATGCGGCCGGCTCGCAGGTGGAGATCCTGGGACCGCCGCCGGCGCCAGCCGCACCCGTGACATTGACCGCGGCGGCCGCCCAGGGCGCGAACATCCTGCAGGTCGACGATCGCACCGGCATGAATGTCGGGGACGTCATCCGCGTCGGACTGGCGGCCGCCGACGAGGAGTACCTGCAGATCGCCGCCCTGCCGGCCACCCTGCCCGGCGTCAACCCAGGCGCCGTCGTGCTCAACGCGCCGCTGAGCCGCCCGCATTCCGGTGCTGTGGTGCAGCCCCTCGCCGCCCAACCCGGCCCGGTGCAGGGGGTGACGATCACGGTTGCGGAGGCACCCGCCGGACAGAATTCGTTCCTCGTCGCCGACGGAACCATCATCGCCGCCGGCGACCTCCTGCGCATCGTGACGCCGGTCGGAGGCCCCTATTACCACGTGCTGGCCGCGGCACCTGCTGCCGTGAATCCAAGCTCCATCACCCTGGGGGCGCCCCTGGCTGCGAGCCACAACGCCTCGTCCCTGGTCGCCCTGCGCACGCCCATCGTCAACGTCTTCGCCATCGACGCCGGCCAGTGGGGAAATCGACTGCGGGTCGCCATCGAGCGCCAGGACCCTCCAGATCAGACGCCGCTCCTGACCACCACGGTGCGCAACCTGGTGCCGCCACTTCAGCTGAGGCTGCAGTCCGCGGCCGGCGTGGAGGCTGGAACCGAGCTCATCCTGACCGACGCGCTGAACAACCCGCACCCCGTCAAGGTTCAGGACATCGACCGCCAGAACGACTTCATGATCACACTGGAGAACACGACCCTGTTGCCGGTCTCTGTCGTCGTCGGCGACGCGGTTCGTTCCGTCGAGTACCGCTTCGTGGTCGAGCTGCTGCGCCAGCCCGATCCCGCGAATCCGTCCCGCAATCGCATCGCCATCGATCGAGAGGTCTTCACCAACCTGTCGCTCGACTTCCGCCACAGCCGCTATTTCGAGCGCGTGATCGGCTGCGACTACGACCGCACGCTGCCGACTGCGACCCACGACCTGAGCGGACGGCCGCTGCGCCGCAGTGACCGCCGCTCGGAAGGCGAATCCAGGTACATCCGCGTCCGTGACCTCCAACCCAACAGCACCGGGCGGCGAGTCGGCCCGCAGGCCGACCACGAGCCGAGGCCCGGGGGGCGCCCCAGGCTCATACTGGTCAGGCTTTCCGGCGGCAACGATTCACTGGCCACCCTCAGCGAGCAGATGCACTACCTGGGACAGGACAATCCCAATCCGGAATTCCGCACCGGGCTGCAAACCCTGCGCAATGTCGAGGAGATCAAGATCATCGCGGCGCCCGGACGGACCTCTGCATTCATGCAGGGTGCACTCATCAACCATTGCGAGCTGATGCGCTATCGCTTCGCCGTCCTCGACGGGCAGGCACCGCCGGCCGATACCATGGCTAGCATCCAGCTCCAGCGCCAGCAGTTCGACACCAAATACGCGGCGCTTTACCACCCATGGCTGCTCATTCCGGACCCCTATCCGGTCACGCCGTCCGCGCCACCGGATTTTCCGATCCCGCCGTCGGGGCATGTGGTCGGTATCTACGCGCGCACGGACATCGAGCGCGGCGTGCACAAGGCGCCGGCGAACGAGGTCGTGCGCGGCGTTGTCGGCCTGCAGCGGCTGCTCAACAAGGAGCAGCAGGACATCCTCAATCCCTACCCGGTGAACATCAATGTCATCCGCGACTTCCGCACCAACAACCGCGGAATTCGGGTCTTCGGCGGACGCGTGATCACCAGCGATTCGGACTGGAAATACGTCAATGTCAGGCGGCTCCTGCTCTTCATCGAGGAATCCATTGACCGCGGTCTGCAATGGGTCGTCTTCGAGCCGAATGCCGAGCCGCTATGGGCGCGGGTGCGCCGCGCAATCAGCAACTTCCTGACCCTGGTGTGGCGCAACGGCGCACTGGAAGGGACCAAGGTCGAGGAGGCCTATTTCGTCAAGTGCGATCGCACCACCATGACGCAGACGGATATTGATCAGGGACGGTTGATCGTGGTCGTCGGGGTGGCACCGGTGAAGCCGGCCGAGTTCGTCATCGTCCGCATCGGCCTGTGGACCGCCCACGCAGAAGACTAGGAGAGCAGAGATGGCTGCAACCGATCAGCGCAACGACCCCTACCGCGGCTACAACTTCTCGCTGGAGATCGACAACGTTCCCCTGGGCGCCTTCTCGGAGGTCGGCGGCCTGACCGCCGACGGTGACAGCGTAGACTACCGCGAAGGCACGGATCTACAGCAGAACGTACGCAAGCTCGTGGGCATGAGGAAATACACCAACCTCACCCTCAAGCGCGGCTACACACAGGACAAGGTTCTCTGGCAGTGGTACCTCAACATCATGAACGGGGTCCCCGATCGGCGCAACGTGAGCATCGTCCTGATGAACGAGCAACGCCAACCGGTGCTGCGCTGGCACGCCGAGAATGCCTGGATCAACAAGATCGAGGGGCCGGCGCTCAAGGCGTCGTCCAACGACGTAGCAATGGAGTCGCTCGAGCTGGTGCATGAAGGGCTGACGCTCGAGATGTGACCCCATGCGCGTCTTCGACACCCCCGGCATCTATTACGAGCGCGCCGATGCCTCCGCAGGCGGCATCTCGGCCCTGCGCACCGACATCGCCGGGTTTGTCGGCATCGCTCGTCGCGGCCCGCCGGGGATCGCCGTTCCGGTGGAGTCGGTGCGGCAGTTCGAGGCCTGGTTCGGCGAGCCTATCGACAACGGCTACCTCGCCTACTCGGCGCGCGCCTTCTTCGAGAATGGTGGCCGCCGCATGTGGGTGGCTCGCGTGGCGTCCGGCGCGACGTCGACCGCAGGTCTGACCCTGTTCGACTCCGTCGGGAAGGCCTGGCGCCTCGATGCCTCCAGTCCCGGGGTCTGGGGCAACGACCTGGCGGTTCGCCTCACCGAAACCCGCCGGGCGCAGACTCGCGGTCGGGTGGACGCCGTCGACCTGGGCCGCCTGGAGGTCGGCGACACGGCCGGCTTCGCACGCGCCATGCTTATCGAGTGCCGTGGCGGACCACTGGTCGAGACCGCCGTGGTCCGCGACGTCGATGCCGCCGGCGGTGTCCTCCTCCTGGAGAGACCGCTCGCCGTACTACCGGCGGGCGCGGGGCTGCGCGTCGAGACCATCGCCTACGCCCTGGAGGTCTTCGCCGCCCGCCGACTGATCACGCTCTACGATGAGCTGTCGCTGATTCCAGGCGCCGAGCGCTATGGACCGCTGGTGTTGAAGCAGCCCTGGCAGACCCTGGACCCGCGCCAACCCGAGGTCGATAACTCGCGCGCGCCGGATGCCGACATCGCGCTGGACTATTTCCGGGCGGCACGCAACCGCGGGGCGATCGCGCCCCCGCCGATCGTCATCCGCGAGCTGCGCAATCAGGCAGCGCGCGACGCGCTGCGGCCCCTGGTCGGGGTCGGCGGGGCCGCCCCGGCTGCGCCGAGCCCGCTCGTCGGCGGCTCCGACGGCCGGGCTGCGCTGGTCGCCGCCGACTTCATCGGCGAGCCCCCGCCGCCGGGGACCGACAGTGTCATTGCCGCCGCGATGCGCCGCGGAATCGCCTGCCTCGAGGCCATCGACGAGATCGCGCTGGTCGCCGTCCCCGACATCCATATCCAGCCGCGCCCGCCCCACGGCCTGCCGCCGTCGATGTGCGGCGTCGACCCCTGCCTGCCGGCACCGCCGCCGATCTCGCAACCCGCGTCGCCGGCCGTCGGCGACATGCCCCCGCGCTTCTCGCTTCAGGACATCTACCGGGTGCAGGCGGCACTGGTCGCTCATTGCGAGCGCAAGCGCGACCGCGTCGCCTTGCTCGATGCGCCGTTCGACGCCTGCGCCAAACTGTCCTTCTCGCTCAACGAGCTGCGCGCCTGGCGCAGCCGCTTCGAGACGCGATTCGCCGCGCTCTACGCCCCGTGGCTGGTGGTAGTCGACCCGCTGCGCTCGGGAGGAGCGCGCGCCCTGACTCGAGCGATCCCGCCGAGCGGCCATGTCGCCGGTCAGTGTGCGGCGATCGATCTGCGCTCCGGCGTGCACGTCGCGCCGGCGAACCTGGCGCTGCACTGGGCTCAGGACACTTCGCTCGCCTTCGACGAGTCACGCCACGGTCTGCTCAACACCCTGGGGATCAACGCCATACGCGCGCTTCCCGGCCGCGGGGTGCGCGTGGTCGGCGCCCGCCTGATGTCCTCCGACCCGGACTGGCGCTTCGTCAACGTTCGTCGACTGATCTCGATGATCGAGAAGGCGATCCAGGTCTCGATTCAGTGGGCCGTCTTCGAGCCCAACGACTGGCGGACCCGGGCCAAGCTGACCTTGGTCATTGGCTCGTTCCTGCGCGAACTGTGGGCCCGCGGCGCACTGGTGGGCAGTTCCACCGACGAGGCCTATCTGGTGCGCTGCGACGAGACCAACAACCCGCCCGCCGCCCGTGACCGCGGCGATCTGCTCATCGACGTCGGCGTTGCGGCGACCGTGCCTTTCGAGTTCATTGTGCTGCGTATCGGCCGCGACGCCAGTGGCTTCGCCGTGAGCACCGAGGGCCTCGCCACGTTGGAGGGGACATGAAGTCCTCATCCAATTTGCCCCGGATCCACGCCGGCGCGGAAATCGCGCAGGCCATCCCGCGCCCTGCACAGACACGACACTAGGACGACGCCATGGCCCTACTCGCACAAACCGCACTGCGTGCCGACCCGGTGCTCAACCACAACTTCGTCGTCAGCCTGCTCGACACCAGCAGCGTGCTGGCGACCATCGGCTCGGCCGCACTCTCTGCGGCGCTGGACGTCGCGGTGGGCGGATTCTCCGAGTGCTCGGGGATCGAGATGACCATGAAGACAGAGGACTACAAGGAGGGCGGTGCCAACGGCTTCGTGCACCATTTCCCGAGCCGGGTGGAGTGGGCGGCCATCACCTTGAAGAAGGGCGTCGGCTCGGGCTCCGCGCTCTGGGACTGGCATTACGGCTTCGTCATCGGCCGCGGCAAGCGGCGTGACGGCCTGATTGTGCTACTCAACGAGCTGCGCGTTCCGAACAACGTCTGGTTCTTCCGTCGCGGTCTGCCGAGCAAGTACTCGGGCCCCCAGATGAACGCGACCCAGAACAGCGTCGCCATCGAGTCGATCGAGATCACGCAGGAGGGCATTTACCAGCTGCCCTTCGTCGGCGCCGCCACTGGGATCGCCTCGGCCATCGCCGGCGGCGGGCTGGGCGCCGCTGTCTCCGCGGCCGGCGGCACACCCGGCGCGATTTCTAACCTACTGTGAGAGCAGGACCATGGCCGCAGCCCAAGTCAGGATTCGAGAGGTCACCGGGACCATGCGGGTGATGGACGGCGAATCCCTGCTCACGCCGCCGATCCTCGAGCGCATCGTCGCTGCGGTCATGGCGGCGATGGAGGCCGAGCACCGCGACCGCGAGAGCCGCATGCGCGACACGCGTATCGGCGGTTGTTGCGATTGCTGCGAGGGGAAGGATCGATGAACGAGCCGGCAAAAGCCATCTTCCGCGTCTACTGGTACGGCGCGAGCCACCCCCAGGACATCCCGGTCCAGTACAACCCGACCGAGTATTCCATGGACAAGTCGGCGCAGATCGCCGAGGTCCAGATCCCAGGGCTCGACTCGCCGCTGCAGCAATTCATTCGCGGCCAGAGCGAGAAGCTGACCCTCGATCTCTTTTTTGACACCACAGAGCACGGAATGGGCGCCGGCGCCACGAGCGTCACCACCGAGACCGACAAGATCTATCAGCTGATCAAGATCGAGCCGGAGCGTCACGCACCGCCCATCCTCGAGTTTATCTGGAGCCACGAGATGGCCGGCACCCACATCGGCGGCGCGCCGGGTAGCGAGGCGGCGGCACTGACCCAGGCGGTCAGCGGCGCCGCGCAGGCGGCTGGTGCGGCAGTTGGGGCGGCGGTGCAGGCCGCGGGCAGCGTCGGCGCCGCGGCCCAATCGGTGGTCGGTCCGCCGCTCGGCAGCCAGCGGCGCAACGGATTCCGCTGCATCATCGAGAGCATCAAGCAGAAGTTCACCCTGTTCTCGCCCGAGGGTGTCCCGCTGCGCGCGACCCTGACTGTCAGCTTGCGCGAGTACAAGCGCCTGCGCGACCAGTTGCTGGAGCTGCACCTGAGCTCTCCAGACCGCACCCATGTTCATCCATTGCAGCAGGGCGAGGTGCTGGCGAGTGTTGCCAACCGCTATTACGACCGGCCGTCCGAGTGGCGGCCGATCGCCGAGAAGAATGGCATCGACGACCCGCGTCGTCTGACCCCCGGGGTCTTTCTGACCATCCCCCCGCTGACCTAGCAGGCAGCCTGGATCTCGACCAACCGGAGCCCGCCATGCCCGCCACGACCCTGAATGACGCCTCGGCCACCTTCGAGGACTTCTATGTCCCGCGCTTCGAGATCCATGTCGGCGGCAAGTCGCTGCCGCCCTCGGTGCTGCGCGACGTCATCCAGGTGACCTACAACGACTCGACCACCGAGATCGACAGCTTCGACATCACGGTCAACAACTGGGACGACGCGGCGAAGTGCTTCAAGTACGTCGGCGCCGAGCGCAAGGCAAAGCTCAGCGGTGCCACCCCTGAGGAGCAGCTGCAGCGGATGTTCGAGCCCTGCCTCGCCGATTTCGAGCTGAAGCTCGGCTACGGGTCGACCCTCCTGTCCATCGTCAAGGGGACATCGACCAGCCTGGAGCCGAGCTTTCCCGCAGGCGGCACCTCGACCCTGACGGTGCGGGCGCTCAATGTCCTCTTCAGGCTGCGTACGAAGAGATACCGCGACCACTGGGAGAACAAGAAGATCAGCGAGGTCGCCGAGGATATCGGCCGCCGCAGCGACGGCGGCAAGAAGCGCTTTCCCTTGCCGATCCGCACCGATCCGCAGGCGAAGCGTCGCGAGCCGAGGCTCGACTACATCGTGCAGGATAACCAGTACGACATCGACTTCCTGCTGCTGGAGGCGAGGAAGGTCGACTATGTTGTCTTTGTCGATCTGGAGCCCCAGGGCAAGGACAAGCCGCCGCGCGAGGTGCTGCATTTCGGGCCATCGACCGCGAAGAATCCACGCGTGCCGGATGTCACCTACGAGCTTAAGTGGGGCACCTCGCTGATCGATTTCACGCCGAAGCTTTCGGCCGCCAACCAGGTGAAGTCGATCGAGGTGCGCAGCTGGAACCGCCAGACGAACAAGTCGATACGCAAGAAGGCCGACCTGACCCATCCCGATCTGCACGTTAACGCAGACCTCATCCACCTGCTCGATCCACTTGGCTGCACGCCCCGCGAGGAGGTGGTCGTCAACGAGCCCCAATACACGCCCGAGCAGGCCGACCACCGGGCCGTCGCCCTGCTTTCCGAGCGCCTGAAGCAGATGGTCGAGGCGACCGGTACCACGGTCGGCCTGCCCGACCTGCGTGCAGGTCAGCGCGTGCGCATCCGCGGCCTGGGTGCGCGCTTTTCCGGCGTCTATTTCGTCACCAAGACCACGCACACCATCAACGACAGCGGCTACCAGACCAAATTCACCGCGCGGCGGGAGAACAACGACGAGGGGGCGGTATGACTACCAGAACAGGCGTCGTCACCGCCTTTGTCGAAGACATCGACGTCCGGCAGGGGCGTGTCAAGGTCAAATACAAGCGCATCGAGGACAGGCTCAAGTCACCCTGGGCCTACATCGCCGCACCGATGTCGGGCAAGGGTCGCGGCGCCCTCTTCATGCCGGAGAGGGGCGATGAGGTCCTGGTCTGCTTCGAAGACGGCAAGTTTGGTTTTCCCTATGTGGTCGGCTTCCTCTGGAACGGCGAGCAGGTGTCGCCCGAGACGGAGGCGCACATGCGCGTCATCGTCACGCCGGGCGGCCACCAGCTGCGCTTCGAGGACAAGAAGGACGACACCCGGGTGATTCTGAAGTCCAAAGGCGCCCACTCGGTGACCCTGGAGGACAAGGCAAGCGGTCCGCAGGTGCTGATCGCGAGCAACGGCGGCCGCCAGGTGCTGCTCGACGACAGTCAGGGGCTCGGCAAGGTGCAGATCAAATCCGGGCGGAATGAGGTCCTGATGGACGACAACCCGGGTGCCACCAGGGTAGAGCTCAAGGCCGGCGCCGGTGTCGGCGTGACCATCACCATGAACGCCACGCCGCAGCCGTCGCTGTCGATCTCCGTCGGCGCCGGTAACACCATCGATGTCAACGCCGCGGGGGTCACGCTGAACGCCGCCGGCGTGGCGAACCTGACCGTCGGCGGGGCGGCGAACATCAGCGTCGGCGGCGCGGCGAACATCACTGCCGGTGGTGCAGCGAGCATCACCGCGGGTGGGGCGGTGGCGCTGACGGCGGGCGGCGCAGTAAGCGTCACCGCCAGCGCGCTCAGCGTGAACACCGGTGTCGCCACCTTCTCCGGCGTCCTTCAGGCATCCACCGTCGTCACCAATGCGGTCGTGAGCCCGCTCTATACGCCTGGCCTGGGGAACCTGATATGACCCTTTCGCTATCCGTCCCCGCGCCGCAATTCCGACTGGATCCGCCGGGAGGACCGGCGGTGTTGGAAGAGGCAATTGACCTGCGCCTGCCTGCGCTCGTCTTCCCCGACGGGACGCCGCTAGCCGCTGATGCCGTCGACCGGATCGGCGCCCATCTCTATCGCGGCGCCCCCGGCAGCGAGGAGATCTGGAACGAAGCCGAGAAGGGCTGGACCCCGCGGCCGCTAGACCTCGACAGTCTGGCGACACTGACACCGCTGCCGATGCAGCACCAGGACGGCGACCCGCTGCCCTGGCGGGGCCTACTCGTGGCGGCCGGGCAGAAGGACAAGAACGGTGCGCCCAAAATCGTCAAGGCGATCGGCGGCAGTCCAAGCTATCGGCTGCGCGCACTGGTCAGGGCACACCGCGACGGCGGCGACTATCTGGGCTCGAGCCCGCCCTCGGCGGACCTGGTCTTCGCAAGCCTCGCAGACACACAGCGTTTCACCGTCAGCCTCGACACCGGGGACGCGCAGACCTGTCAAAGAGTCACCATCCAGCTCAAGGACTCCGGCCTCTCGCCCGTGGGCCTGGTGGAGATCCGCAACACCGGCGGCCGCGAGGTGGAGATCGCCAATCGCAGCCCAGGCGGTGCCCTGCGCGCACGAATCCTGCTGCTCGATAGCGGCGACATCCAGCTCGAGCCGGCGGCAGGCCGCAATGTCGTCCTCGCAGGGACGCTGGAGGCCCAGAGGGTCAACTACCAGCCCCAGGTCGGCGGGCCGAGGCGGACGCTATGAGCGAGAACCGCGACATCCTGGGGGTCGGCTGGCGCTTCCCGCTGCAGGTGACGCCCAACGGACGCATCGCGCAGGCGCGCCACGAGCAACGCATCGAGGAGGCGATCGTCATCATCCTGTCCACCGTCCCCGGCGAGATCCCCATGCTGCCGGAGTTCGGCTGCGGCATCCACAACACCCTGTTCGCGCCCAACGACTCACGCACCATCGCCCTGGTCGTGCATCAGGTGCGCCAGTCGCTGACCCGCTTCGAGCCGCGCATCGATGTTCTCGACGTCCATGCCGAGAGCACGCTCGACGCGCCCAACCTGCTGCTGATTCGAATCAACTACCGGATACGCGAGACCAACTCGATCGGCAACCTCGTCTATCCGTTCTACATCCGGGAGTCGCGCTGATGCCGCTGAAAGACGCACTCCCCGTCATCGACGACCGCCGCTACGACGACATACTCGCCGAGATCCGCTCGCGTATCGCCCGTTATACGCCGGAGTGGAAGCCCGACTGGAGCGACGTCAACGACAACGACCCGGGCATGATCCTCGCGCGCGTCTTCGCTTGGCTGTCGGAGATGCTGCTCTTCCGCATGGCGCGGGTGCCACAACTTAACTACGTGAAGTTTCTGGAGCTGATCGGCATCGAGCTGATGCCGGCGATGCCGGCCCGGGCCGAGCTGAGCTTCAGCGTCGACGAGTCCTCGGGCCAGGCGTCCGTGATCGTACCGCCCCGCACCCAGGTCAGCGCGCCCGCCGACGACGGCCCGCCCATCGTCTTCGAGACCGAGCGGCCGTTGACCGCGGTGGGATGCAAGCTCCTGGCGGTGCAGTCCTACGACGGCGTCGTCTATCGCGACCTCACGGAAGCCAACGACAAGGTCTCGCCGATCCGGAACGATCAGGGTCCGGCCGGTTTCGCGCCCTTCGGCGACGCGCCCCGCGACGCCGCCGCGCTGGTCCTGGGCCTCGGCTTCCCGGCGGCCTACCCGACGCCGGACCAGTTCCCGACGCTGAGCCTGGACCTCGCGTTCTGGAACCTCGGCCAACCGAGCGGGTCACTGAGCGTGCAGTGCGCGCCGCAGACGCGAGCCTACGCCGCTGCCACCATCGCATGGGAGGCCTGGGACGGCACCGACTGGCGGCCCGTCGACACCCTGGGCGACGAGACCCTGGCCCTGACCCGCAGCGGGCACATCGTGCTGCGCATCAATGCCGGCCTGGGCTTGAAGCCTGCCTTCCTCGGCGAGTACGACGGCACCGACCCCATCACCAAACAGCCGCGCGATCCCCTGTTCTGGCTGCGCGCTCGGCTCACCCGGACCCAGTACGAGCGCACTCCGCGGCTGCTGGCGGTGCGCACCAACACCGTGCCGGCGCTGGAGGCCCAGACGGTGCAGGGGGAGATCCTCGGGGGCACCACGGGCGCACGAAACCAGGGCTTCCAGATCGAGAACACGCCGGTGATCAAGGACAGCCTGAGGATCGAGATCGACGAGGGCATCGCCGAGGATCCCTCGGCGGCGCCCGGCTCAACCGCTCGCCCCTGGCGGATCGTCGAGGATCTATTCGGCGCCGGGCCGACCGACAAGGTGCTGGCAGTCAACTGGACCAACGGAGAGGTGCACGCCGGCGACGGCGAGCATGGCCAGGTCCCGGTGGCCAACGCGGACAACCTCGACACCAACGTCGTCGCGGTCGAATACCGTTTCGGCGGCGGCAAGCGCGGGAATGTGGCCGCCGGCACCATCACGACCCTGCTCTCCTCCATCCCCGGCATCGACGGCAGCAAAACGACCAACCTCTTCGCCGCCGCCGGCGGCCAAGACGAGGAGCGCTTCGAGGAGGCACAGGTGCGCGCACGCCGTACCCTGCGGGCACGGGAACGCGCCGTCACGCCGGAGGACTTCGAGCTGCTGGCCAAGCAGGCGGGGAATGTGGCCCGGGCCAAGGCCCTGCCGCTCGCCCATCCGCGTTTTCCGGGGATGGAGATCCCAGGGGCCATCACCGTGATCGTCGTCGCCGACGCCGAAGGACCAAGCCCGATGCCCGGCGACGGGCTGCTTCGCACCGTCTGCGCCTACCTGGACGCGCGCCGGCTGCTGACCACGGAGGTCTTCGTCGTTGCGCCGGTCTACGTGCCAGTCGCCATCGACGCCCAGGTGATCGTGGCGGACAACGCCGATCCCGCGGCCGTGAAGCAAGAGGTCGAGCAGGCGATTGCCGGATACCTGCACCCCCTGACCGGCGGCGACGAAGATACCGGCTGGCCCTTCGGCGGCGCGCTGCGCTATTCGAAGATCGTGCACAGGGTGTTCTCGGTGGAGGGCGTCGACAGCGTGCCGAGGCTGCTCCTGACGGTGGACGGCGAGCAACAGCCCGAATGCCGGGATGTGCCGATCGCGCCCATCGCGGCCAACGCTCTGATCTCGGTGGCGGCTCAAAGGATAGAGGTGGGGACGGCCCGGGAGCTGGAGGCAATCCCATGACCACCAACGTCTCGCGCCTCCCGCCGATACCGGCGCCGCCCCACGACCCTTACTCCCTGCTGCTCGCTGGGCGCATCGGCCCGCGGCCGACCATCGGCTGGCGCGTCCGCAGGACTGAGCGCGTGGAGATCGACGGCGGCACGCGCGCCCTGGTCCTGGCCCCCGCCCCGGCCAGCGCGCGCTGGCTGAGCGAGCCGAGCGGCAGCTTCGGCGGCCTACGTCCCCCTCCGAACTTCGCACGCACCCCTGACGGCAGCGTTCTGCTGTTGGAGCCAACCACCGGAGAGCTGCTGCAGCTCGACCCCTGCTGCTGCCGCTTCGTGCCCCTCCCCTGCACGGTACACGCGGCCACGCCGGACGCGAGCGGCTGCCTCGACCGCCGTGCGCCAAGGATCGCGCCCCCCCTCAATCGACTGCTCGACGCCAGCGCGATCGCCGTATGCGGCAAGGTGCTGCTCATCGTCGACACCGGCCACGGCCGCGTCGTGCGCCTATCTCTCGCTGGTTTCGTGCCGCGCGGCGCGTTGCGCCTGCCCCTGGGCGAGCGGCAGACCCTGTCCAGCCCCCCTTGGCACCCGACCGGACTGGCCGTCGACAGCCGCGGCACCGTCTATGTTTCGGACCCCGCAAATGGCCGCGTCGACCGCTTCGGCCCAGGCGGACAGTGGCTCGGCGCCGTGCAGCCTGGCGCCGGTGTTACCCATCTCGCGGTCGATGGCTGCGACCGCCTCTATGCCGTGGTCTTCCAAACGACTGCGGCCCCCGCCCAAGTCGGGGCGACCAGGGTCGCGCTGCAGCTCGACTCCGGGTCCGACGGGTTCCATTGGCAGACGCTGCGGCTCAGCATTCCGCCGGGCGGCGCTCGGTTCGCGATCGAGATCGAATCCAGCGACCAAGCCTGGAGCGCGGCCGAGCTCAACGATCCAAACGAGCGGCGGTGGACGCCATGGCTCGCCGCCGAGGAGCTGCCGCGTCTAATCAATGCCCTGCCCCTTGCAGGGGCGATCGGGCGCTATCTCAGAGTGAGGCTCACGCCAGTGCCGGGGAAGGTGCCGACGCCAGGCTTCGATCTGATCGCCACCGGCGCCCGCCTCCTGCGCATCCTGGGCAGTCAGGTCGAGCCCCTTCCTGCTGCGCGCGCCGACCTGATCGGCGGATTCGCGACCAGCCCAATCCAGGTCGACCTGCGCGGCCACCTGCACCTCGGCTGTGTCGGTACGACCGGGGTCTTCGATATCCAGGGCCGCTCGGTGCCGCCCGAGGAAAGCGTCAACGGCGAGCGGTTCGAGCGCACCGGCCGATACCTCTCGGCCGCGCTCGATTCCGGGATCGACGGATGTCAATGGCATCGCATCGAGCTGCGCGGGGCCATTCCCGCGGCGGCCAGCGTCGAGGTGCGGACCACCACCGCGGCGATCGAGCTGTCGCCCGGGGAAGTGAACGCCCTGCCCGAATCGGCCTGGGCGACGCGCCTCGTCGCCACCGCGATGGCGCCACCGGACAGGGCCGTCCCGATGGAGTGCGCCTGGGACTGCCTGGTCATGAGCCCGCCGGGGCGCTTCCTGTGGCTGGAGCTCCGTCTGACCGGCGATGGGGTTGTCAGCCCCCGCCTCGGCTCGGTGCTCGTCGAATATCCGCGCATCAGCCTGCGCCGGTATCTCCCCGGCGTTTTCGGCTTCGACCCGGTCGGCGCCGATTTCACCGATCGACTGACTGCGATCTTCGACACGACACTGCGCTCGATCGAGCGCCGAATCGACAACGAGGCGATGCTGTTCGACCCGCTGTCGGCACCGGCAAACGCCCTACCCGGCGGCATGGATTTCCTCAGCTGGCTCGCGGACTGGATGGGCGTCACCCTGTCGCGCGACTGGCCGCCGCCGCGCCGCCGCCACTTCATCAAGCAGGCGGCGCGGCTCTACTGCCAGCGCGGCACCCCGGCCGGTCTGCACAAGCAGCTCCTGCTCCTGCTGGGATTCGACCGCGCCTTCGCCGAGCATTGCCTCGCCGAGCGACCGCAGAGCCGATGCCTGCCGTTGCCGCGGAACTGCGGCCCCTGCCCGACCTGCGCGCCGGCAGCGCCGCCGCCGTTGATCCTCGAGCACTTCAAGCTGCGCCGCTGGCTCTACGCCGGAGCCGGCCGGCTCGGCAGCGATTCGGTGCTGTGGGGCAAGCGTATCGTCAATCGCTCGCAGCTCTCGGGGACCGAAGGCGCCGAGCGCGGCAACGCCCAGGTTGGCGTGACGCGCCTCGACAGCATTCCCGACCCGCTGCGTGATCCGTTCCACGTCACCGCCCACAAGCTCAGCGTGTTCGTCCCGGCGCGCATCCGCGACATGCCGAGCGAGCGGCGCGCACTTGACGACCTGCTCGGGCGCGAGGTGCCCGCTCACATCCAGGTCGACGTGCATTATGTGGAGCCGCGGTTTCGTGTCGGCGTGCAGGCGATGCTCGGGCTCGACGCCGTCATCGCGCGCACGCCGCGCGGGGTCCACCTCGACGAGGCACGCCTGCGCCAGGGGACGGTGCTGAGCGGCAGGTCGACCGCGGCGCTCGAGGTCGGCCGGACGCGTGTCGGAGCCTCGGCGCGACTGGCATAAACGGAATCGTCTCCAGAGGGTCCCACCATGTCCCAGCACCATCGGCATTCGGATCAGGAAATCTGCCCCCAGTGCGATTTTGAGCCATTCGTGCGCAACCATTTCTTCACCGGGAAGATGATGGGCGCCGCCGAGTTCGACACCGAATCGCACTACCACGCCGAGAAGATGCGCCACCACAACCTGCGCCTGCACGGCTGGGGCGTGGTCTGCGGACTCGCCGTGCATAGGCACCGCTCGGCCGAATGCCGCAAGCAGTACCTCGTGGTCGAGCCGGGGACGGCGCTCGACTGCTGCGGCCGCGAGATCCTGCTGCCGCAGAGCGAGATCGTCGACATCGCACGGCATCCCGCGGTGCAGAAGGTCGCCGGCGACGGCAGGCTGCATACCCTCGAGCTGGCAATCTGCCATCGCGACTGCCCCACCGAAGAGGTGCCGGTGCTCTACGACGAGTGCGGCTGCGACGATACGCAATGTGCGCCGAACCGCATCCTCGAGTCGTTCGGCTTCGAGGTCCGCATCGACCCGCCGCTGACACCGGGGCTCGGCAAGACCGCCGCGCTCGCCGCCATCGTGGCGACCGACCGGCAAGGTGCCACTGGCGTTCTGCCCGCGACCGCCGCCGGCAAGATCGCCGTGGTCGATCCCGGCAACGCCTCACGCGCCTTCGTCCTCGATCCGCCGCATCGCAGTCTGGTCAGCATCAACCTACCGGCGGCCGCCAAGGGGATCGCGCTGGCGCCCGACGAACTGCGCTTCTTCGTCGTCACCGCGCCGGTCGCCGGGACCGAGTGCGAGGTGCATGTCTACAACGTCGCCGACGGCAGCGAGGTGCTCCCGGTGACTGCAAATGCGGTACGCAAGATCCCCGGCTCCACGGCGGCCAGCGTCCTACTCACCGCGGCGACCACCGCCGGCGCGAGCGCATTGATCGTCCTCGATCAGGCGGCCGGCAATCTGTTTCGCTTCCCCGCCGACGCGGCACGCGGCATCGCCGACAGCGACGACGGCACGCCCTTGGCCGTGCCCGCCGGCAGCGACGCCCTCGCCGCCGAGTTGGACGGCAGCTTCGCCTACGCCGTCGACCCGACGGACAAGATCCAGGTCATCGATCTGACGGCCGGGACGACTGCCGCCCTCGCCGGCCTGCCATCGAGCGCCAAACCGGTCGCACTGGCGCCCTTCGCGCTCGGCGCCGCGCCCATGCTCGGCGTCGCCAGCGCTGGCGCCGGTGAACAGCGTCTCTACATCCTCGACCGTGCCGCGGGCACGCTCACGGCCAGTATCGATGTCGCCCACGCGCCGCGCTTTCTTGCGGCCACCGGCAGCGCGACCCATCCCTGGCTGACCCTTTACGAGGAAGAAGCCGGTCGTGCCTGGGTGCAGTCCATCGACATCGAGCCGCTGGCAGCCGGCTCGCCGGCCCTGATCGCCGCGCCCCGCGCACTGACCTCGGGCGTGCGCCACATTGTGCTCGTCCAAGCCGCCGGTCAGGTCGCCACCGTGGACCTGACCGCACTCGCCGACAGCGACTGCGCGGATCACCTGCGTCACCAAATCGACGGCTGCGGCGGCTGCGAGATCCCGGAGTGTGTCGTCCTTGCGACACTGGCGAACTATCGCGTCGACATGACGATGCTCGACCTGCCGGAGGCGGCCGACGACATCGCACAGGGGATCGCCCGGATCGACAACCTGAGCGCCCGCCGCCTGCTGGCGACGACGGCGACCCTGCAGGCCTGGCTCGAGTGCCTGCAGCTCAAGGGGGGCGTGCCGGGTCCGGCCGGGCCTGCCGGAACGGATGGCCTCGATGGCAACGATGGCGCCCCCGGAGCCCCCGGGGTCCTGAACGTAAAACTCAAGATCGGCGACTGCGCCACCAAGCCAGACCTGATGCTCGCAAACCAGGTGCTGACCCTGACCCTGCCCGAGTGCTGCAGATCGGATCTCGTGCACATCTGCCGCGTCAATTGGCCCCACGCCGAGGCGATCCTGGCCAACCGCATCCAGGCAATCGAGATTGCCTTCGACGGAGACCTCGAATCGGCCGACCTGTCGCAGCAAAACCTGAAGCAGGCATTCATCGTCGAGACCAGCCATCAGCAGATCATCGACCCGGAAGCCCGGTTCGCGGTCGAGTGCTGGTGTCAGCTCTCGGGCGAATATGGGGTGCTGCGCCTCGACAAGCCGTGCGACCGCAACGCCGAGCCCATCAGCGGTAAGCCGAACACGCTGCGATTTTTCCCCTCGCCGGCGCCGCAGCCCGGCCGCACCTATCGCGTCCGCCTACACGGCGACCTGATTCGCGATGCCAGGGGGCGCGGGATAGACGCCAACCATCTGCCCCCCTGGGTTTCGGGAGGCCGCCCAAGCGGCGACTGCATCGAGGGCGGGACCTTCCTCAGCTGGTTCACCGTCACTCAGCTCCAGCCGGGCTAGCCTGCATCCACTCTGGGAGATCCGTCATGCCCGACGACCTCATGTACAACGCCGCGCACCACCTCGACGCAACAAACCCCTGGGCCAGCGTGAAGCAGCGGCCCGATCCCTGCGCAGACGAGTGTACGCCGCGCTGCCCGGCGTGCAGCGGCCTCCAATGCCTGTGCCGCCCGCGATTCTTCCCCGGGCAGCTGCTCACCGACGACGACCTCAACCGCCTGGAGCACTACGTCATCGACAAAAACCGGCTCCATAACCGCTATCTGCACGGCTGGGGTGTCGCCTGCGGGCTGGAGGTCGCCTGCGATCCCTGCGCCGCCGACCATGTGCTGGTGCGCACTGGCTACGCGGTCTCGCCCTGCGGGGACGACATCGTCGTCTGCCGGGACCAGTCCGTCGACATTTGCGCGCTGATCAACGCCTGCGCACCGTCGCACCAGCCGGTGTGCGATCCGCCCTACGACCAGCCGCCCCAGGACTGTAGCGGCAAGTCCAGGCGATGGGTCCTGGCGATCTGCTATGACGAGCGGCCCGTGCGCGGCATCACCGCCCAGCTGGGCATGGCCGATACCGTCTGCGCCCCGCGCCACCTCGACGGGGGCTCAGGAGAGTGCGCCAGCGGCTACGCCGGCGCCGCGAGCACCACCAGCGGCTGCGCCTGCGGCCCGGGCGTATCAACGGCCGCACCCGCGGTGAAACGCCGGGCCTACGCGCCGCAATGCGAGCCGACCCAAATCTGCGAGGGTTATCGCTTCATCGCCTATCCGGCGCCCAAGCCGACCAGTGTTCCGGGCTTCAATACAGACGATCGGATCTCGGGAGACCTGATCTGGGCCTGGCTCTATGCTAACCGCGCGCGCTTCGGCCCGCTTTTGGAACGGGTCCTGTGCTGTATAACCCGGGCCATGGACCTGCGCGGCTCGATCCGGGAAGGCAAGGCCCTCGACACCGTCGCCGCGCTCTCCGTCTATACGGACTATGCCGGCGCACTGCGGGAATTCGCGGCAGATTTCTCGCTGCACCGCTGCGCCTTCGTTGCCGGTGTCCAGCAGAAGTATGAGGACGCCGTCAACTGGGTGCGCGAGGTCGGCCAGCCGCCAACGCTCGACCAGACCCAGATCCAACGATTGCAGCAAAGCGTGGCGGCCCTCGACCTGGCCTGGCTCGACATCGTCTCAGAATGCTTTTGCTCCGCCCTGCTCCCCGCCTGCCCCCCGGCGTCCCCCGACAACTGCGTGCCGCTGGCGGTCGTCACCATCGGTGGCAGCACCTGTCGCGTGGTGGAGATCTGCAACTGGGAGGCGCGCAAGATCCTGATCACCTGGAGAACGATTGGTTATTGGCTGTCTTGGCTGCCCTGGGACCTGTTGCGCAAGTGGATCGCCGGCTTGTGCTGCGGCGACCAGCGCGATCGTGGCGCCTACCGTCTGCTGATGCTGGCGATGGGTGTCGCGTTCGCCGGGCAGAAGGCCAGCGTCGCGGTGGCCCCGGCGACGGCACTGGCACCCGGGCTCGGGCCTCACGCCGGTGAGGCTCCGGAGGCGGCGGGCGACCCCTTGACCGGTGCACTGGGCGCGAAGCACATGCTGAGCTTCATGCTGAGCGACTACGACGCCCTGCGCAGGACCGGGGCCGATTCCAAATCGCATCCCAGGTGGGCGGCGCTGCTCGCACGTGCCTCCGACGCCTCGGCACTGGAACCGCTCTCGGGCGGCGGGGCGGCCGCCGGGGTCGGCGAGGTTGAGCGCAAACTCGCCGCACTCGAAGGGCGTGTAGCGGAGCAGCAGAAGCAGATCGACGCGCTGAACGCCCGCTTGCACGGATAGTTCATCACCACGGCCGAACCGAGGAATCTGGAGCACCTGCCATGAGCGCCCAAGAGCAACGACCCCGTTTTTTTCAGGGCCAGTACCTGACCCCCGACGACCTGACGGCGATTGTCGAGGCGCAGCGCATCGGCGACGCGCACCACGCGCTGGCCGCGCATACCTGGGGGATCGCCATCGGCCTGCCACTCACCGAGCGCGCCGCACCGGGCGCTCCGAACCGCGTGGAGGTGACGCTGCAGCCGGGCTTCGCCTGGGACGGCTTCGGCCGGCCGCTCGCTGTCTCGCGGCCGACGCGGCTCACGGAGGCGCTCTTCGCCCAGATCCCCTTCAACAAGGCCCTGGACGACGATCCGGTCAACGGCCCGGGTCGCCTGGTGCCGGTATGGATTGCCTATGACGAGATCGCCACCAGCAACCCGCAACCCGGGTTCGAGAGCTGCGCGAGCGACGAGCAGGCGGCACGCATCGGCGAGAGCTTCCGCTTCGTCATCGGGCAGCAGTCGGCCACTGAGCAGCGCTCGCCGGTGACCGTCGGCACGGCGAGCCTCGACGCCCTCGACGCGCTGACCCAATTCGACGCCGCCTCAGCCAAGCTGTGGGACGGCTCGGTGCCGCATCAGACCTTCCCCCTGGGCAAGCCGCCTCGCTGGCTCGTGCCCCTGGGCCTGGTGCGCTGGATCGCGCGCGACCAGGCGCTGGGCTATTTCGTCAAACGAGACCTAGTCGCCACCGATGCCGTCGAGGGCCGCATCAGGGCCTTCCGCCGCCATGTCGGTGTCGTCGCCGAGCGCATCGAGTCCGCGGCCGGCGTAATCGTCCTGCACCAGCGCGGCGAAGACCCGACGGCCCTGCACCGCTATGCACGGCTGCTCGGCGACCCGGCAAAGGTGCTCGAGCTGCAGCGCGATCTGGTGTGGGTGGAAGGCAACCTGCGCGTCGGCGGCGATACCAAGATCAACGGCGGCCAGCTGCATTTTCGCGACGGCGACGGTGAGGACCGCAAGACGCCGCTGTACCTCGCACGCTCCGGTGATGACCAGCCGACCGACGGTGGGCGCGAGCTGCGCCTGGCGCTCGGCGACACGACACAAAAGGACAACAGGCTCTTCGTCGGCCCCGAAGAGACGGTCGGGACCAAGGTCCAGATCGCGCCGCGGCTGGTGGTCGTCAGCGGCGTCGCCGGCAATGACGGCGAGGGCCGCGTGGGCGTCAACACGGCGACCCCGACCGCCGCCCTGGAGGCCAAGGGCGACTGGGCCGGCAACGAGGACGGCGCGCTGCGTCTCTCGGGGGCAGAGCCGACGCTGCGCTTTCATGGCGGGGCGGATGTGGGCCAGAACGCCTGGATCGCGCAGCTCGGCTCCCAGCCCTACGGGGCACTGCGCTTCGCGCACCGCACCGGACCCGGCAGCTGGCAAGGTGTCCTCAACGCGACGCCGAGCCACCGCGTCGGCATCGGAGCCGATGCGCCGCGCAACCCGCTGGCCATCCGCGGCGAGACGAGCGGCACCTTCGACGAGCTGATCAGTCTCGAGGACGCCAACGGCGCGACCAAGTGGCACCTGAACCTCCACACCGACCCGGCCGGCAAGGCGCTGAACCTCGCTGAGACCGGCGTCGCCGACGGCCGACTCTACCTCCAGGCGGGAGGCAAGGTCGGGATAGGCACCACGAACCCAGAAGGCCGCCTGACGCTGGAGGGCATGTTGCAGCCGGCCCAGGGCAAGATGTCCTTCTTCTCCTCCCAGGCCGATGTCGAGTACGACGGTGGCCCCGACCGTGTGTTTCTTTTTTCTCAGACGACACCGGGCGTCACCGCATTCGTGAACACCCGCCTGGGCGTCGGCACTACCACCCCGGCGAAGCCGCTCGCGGTCCGAGCGACCGGCTCCGGCGAGGAGCTGGTGGGCTTCGAGACGCCCGGCGGCGTGACCAAATGGCACATCAATCAGGCCCTGGTGGGGTCCCCGCGGGGCCTCAACTTCGTGGAATCCGGCGTGGCCGACGGGCGGCTCTTCCTGCGCGAGGGGGGCAACGTCGGTGTGGGAACCACCTCGCCTGGCGCAAAGCTGCACGTCAACGGCGACTTCGTTCGGGTCGAGGGTCGGGCGAACGAGCAGGCCTATATCGGAGGAGACGGCGCTGGCGGGCCGGACGTCCAGATCGGCAGCTTCAACGCCGGCGTGCGGCAGGTGCATTTCTGGAACACCGGCGCCGGCAGTTGGATGGAGATATGGGGAACCTGGCACGGCCCTTCCGATGCGCGACACAAGTGCAACATCGAGCCCCTGGCGAACAGCCTAGACCGGGTCCGCTCGCTCAAGGGCGTGTCCTACGAGTGGCGTACCGAGCCGGAGGGCGAGCGGCCGCGACGCCGTCTGGGCCTGGTGGCGCAGGACGTGCAAGGGGTCGTTCCCGAGCTGGTGGCCCGCAGCGGGCGCGGCGATTTGGGTATTGATTATCAGGGACTCGTGGGTCTGCTCGTGGGTGCGGTCCAGGAGCTCAAGGACGAGGTGGAGGCACTGCGTGCCGAGGTGCGCGCGCTCGGGCAAAAGGTCCCCGCGCGGAAGCCGCGGGCCTGAGCCGTGGTCGCGAGCTGCACCATCGGCCGCCTGCACCTGGCGCTCGCCGCGACCGCCGCGCCGAGCCGCGGCGAGTCATTGCTGGCGCGTCTGCGCGATGTCGCGGCACGGCGGGTGCCCGATGCCATCGCTGCCGGTTTGGACCAGATCACCGGTCATGGACTGGTCTTCATCGACCGTCTGAGCTTCGATTGCGTCCTGAACGCCGCATGGGACGACGACCAGCTGGGGAAATGCCTCGCCCGCGACTTCATTCACGCGCTGAAGGCCCAGGCCGACGGGCGGCTGGCGCGTCGCTTCGCCGATCGCGCCGAGTTTGTCGCGGGGTTTCTGATCGCACTGGCCGAGGGCAGCGCGGATCGCCAGTGGTGGTTCGACGAGTTCGATGGCCTGCGCCTGCTGCCCTTGTCGGCGGCACTGCGCACGGTGGTCGTCAATGAGGGCGAGGTCGGGTGGGAGGCCCTCGTGCGCCTCACCAGCGATGCGGCACAACGCGTGCTGCGTGCCCTGACCCCGGGCGATGCCGAGCGGCTGCTCGATGGACTGACCACCGGCCGGGCCGACGCCTCGGTCGGTCTGGACCTGCTGCGCGCAGCCGTCGCCTCCCCCCTCGCTCAGTCCTTCGCCGCCCCGGTGCAGCGCGCCCTTGGTGCCCTCGTCGCGCTCGAGCGCACGGCCCCGGGCACCGCCGGCCGCGCTGCCCGGCTAGCCCTGAGCCGGCTCGAAGCGCTCTACCGCGCGGCACGCGCCGGCGCGCTGAGCCGCACGCTCGCCGCCGGCCTGCCGCCGGCGTCCATGCTGATGCAATGTTGCACCGCCGCTGGCATCGAGCCCGTGGCGCCGACCCCCTGGCCCGATAGCGAGGTCGCGGTCCTGATCGATGAGCTCCGATCCCTGTCTCCACCGGCCGCGATCGCCGAGACATCGATGGCCGACGCCGTTCCGGAGCTCTCCCCCTGGGGCGGGGCCTGGCTGCTGCTGGCGCAGCTGGCCCGGCTCGGATGGTGGGAGCGCTGGCGGGCGAGCCTGCTTGCAGAGCTCGGCAATGACGCTGCTCGGGCCGACAGCCTTGCCGCCACACTGGTGCTAGCGGTCGTCGCCCGCGCCCTGGCCGGCGAGCAGCATGCCGCGGTCGGCGACGACCTGACTCTACGCCGCGCCCTGGGTCTGCCCAGTCCCGCCACGCGCACCGCCCTCGGAGTAGCACGAGGGTCGAAAGCGGCGGCGTTGGTCCGCGCGCAGGTGAGGGTCCGTGGAACCTCCGTGGCGCCTGCGCCGGTCCCGGACTTCGGCACGTCCCCGCCGATCTACGCCAGCACGGCACTGGGCGCCGGCCGACAGCGTCGAATCGCGCTGATCGAGGTCTTTCGCGGCACGGTCGTCGGCCTCTATCGGCCGCCGAGCGCGCCACGGGGCATCGCCGCGGCATTGCCGGCGGACGCGCTGCTCATCTCCGCCCCCGACGCCCAGGACCCGACAGCGGCGCAGGCCGAGATCAGGTCGCTCCTCTCCTGGTGGCGGGCGCATGATCCGCTCCTGTCGCCGCGCACGCACCTCGAACGGGAGCTCCATCTGAGCGCGCTCAACCTGCTGCGCGAGCTCTCCTCTCGCCTGCCCGGTTGCGGTGATGCGAGCGCCGCATACCTGCGCCGCGAATGCCTGACGATGCCGGCGGGTGTCAGCATCGGCCCCACTCGGATCGAGGTCGGGGTCGGCCGTCCACCGCTCGACGTCCTGCTGACGCT
This sequence comes from uncultured Ectothiorhodospiraceae bacterium, assembly GCA_964416345.1. Lineage (GTDB taxonomy): Bacteria > Pseudomonadota > Gammaproteobacteria > CAYQDX01 > CAYQDX01 > CAYQDX01. Next base: position 6,068 of record CAYQDX010000006.1, on the reverse strand, counting down.
CGCCGGGGTCAAGCGCAGCTCGACCGTCCTGCCCGACGGACGTACCCTGGTCATCGAGGCGGGGCGATGATCGCCGCCGCGCTGGCCGCCTTGAGGCCAGAGCTGGCGCGCCTCGACGCCCGGATCGCACGCGCCATCCTGCGACTGCGGGCGCGTTACGAGCTCTCGCTTGACGAGCTCCGGGGCCTTTACATCAGCGACGAACAGGTCGACGACCTGTTGCGCACCGAAACCGGCAACGCCGCCGACGACGCGCACCACGTCGATATTGCCGACCTGCGCGCATGCGCCCAGTACTCCCCCTGGTCCCAGGTCGCCGATGCCCTGCCCTTGAGCGATGACGAGCGTGATCTCTTGCTCCTCTGTGCCGCCCCCGAGCTCGACGCGAAATACGAGACCCTGTTCGCCTACCTCAATAACGACGTCACCCGCCGCCTGCCCACCGCCGAGCTGGCGGCCCGCCTGTTCGCACGGGACGAGACCCACGCCATCGTGCTGCGCGGCCTGCTCGCGCCCGGCGCACAGCTGCTGGCGCGCGGGGCGGTCGAGGTCGCTTCCGGCCAATCGGAGCTGCCCCGCGCCCAGCGCGGCCTGCGCGCGGTGCCGGCGCTCGCCGGCTGGCTGCAGGGACTGCCCTGGGTCGACGAGCGCCTGGATGGAATGATCCAGCCGGCCGACGCCGCCTGGCCGGCCGAGGCGCCGGGTCCGCTCCCCGATCTGCGGCGGCTCATCGAAGACGGCAACCCGCTCCCGCAGATGGTCTTCACGGCGGCCAGCGCCGTCGACGCCTCACGCGCTGCCCAGGCGCTGTTTGCGCGCGCCGAGTGGCCGGCCCTGGTCCTGGACCTCGCGGCCCTCGCCGCGGCCCCGGCACCGCGTGACGCCATCGCCGCCGCCGAGCTGATGCAGCAGGTGCTCGGCGTCGGCATCCTCGCCAGCCCTCTGGATGCGCTGTTCGACACGGACGGACGTGTCGTCGAATCGGCCGCGGCGCCCTTGCGGCGGCTTGCCTCGGAATCGCCGGCGCTGATCCTGGCGGCAAGCGAGGGCTCGCGCTGGCGGCAGCTCCTCAGTGAGACCCAGGGGCTGGAGGTTCATCTCCCGGAGCCGGACGCCCGCACGCGGCGCCGGATCTGGCGCAGCGCACTCGGCGCTCTGGATGGTGCGGCACCGGCCGCTGCACAGGTCGATGCCCTTGCCGACCGCTTCGTCCTCGGCCCGCACCGTATCCGCCAGGCCGTTGTCGCCGCATCCCAGGCGGCACGGCTCGCCGGCGAGTCCGCGCCATCGCCGCGCCAGCTCTTCGCCGCGGCGCGCGCCGCCTCGACGGACCGCAGCGGGGGCATGACCAGCAGGGTCACGACACCATTCGACTGGGAGGACCTGATGGTCCCGGCCGATGTCCGGGAGCGGCTGAACGATCTGGTCGGCGCCATCCAGCAACGCTATCGTGTCCTCGACGAATGGGGGTTCGCGGCGCGCGTCGGTGTCGCCCGCGGCATCAAGGCACTGTTCGCCGGACCCTCGGGGACCGGCAAGACCATGGCCGCCGGGATCGTCGCGCGCACCCTGGAGCTGGAGCTGCAGCGCATCGAGCTCGCCCAGGTCACCTCGAAATATATCGGCGAGACCGAGAAGAACCTCGACCGCGCCTTTGCCGCCGCGCGCCGCGCCAACGCGGTGCTTTTCATCGACGAGGCCGACGCCCTGCTCGGCAAGCGCTCCGAGGTCAAGGACGCCCACGACCGCTACGCCAACATCGAGACCGCCTACCTGCTGCAGAAGATGGAGGATCACGACGGGGTCGTCATTCTCGCCACCAACCTTGCTAAAAACATCGATGAGGCCTTCGCGCGCCGGATGGAGCTCGTTGTAGAGTTCCCCATGCCCGATGCGACCAGCCGCGAGCGGCTTTGGCGGCGCATGTTCCCGACCCAGGCCCCGCTCGCCGCAGACATCGACTTCAGCTTCCTGGCGAGGCAGTTCACCCTCGCCGGGGGCGACATCCGAAACATCGTTCTCGACGCCGCGTATCAGGCCGCACGCGCCGACCGCGCCATCGGCATGGCAGACGTGGTGCGCGCGGTCGCGCGCCAGAACGCCAAGCGTGGCAAGGTGTCGACGGCCGCCGAGTTCCGCGAGTACTTCCATCTGCTGGGCGAGGGGCAGGAAACGGGGTGCGAGGATGTTCCACCCGGTACCTGCTGGCAGGGTGGACCGGGTTTCGCGGACACGGTCCCCGGCCTCGGTGGGTGGGAGGGAGGCCAGCCCCTGTCAGCCGTCGACTTTAGGGGCAATGGCCAATAGTCCGGCAGCGCCGAAGACCAAGGCCCCGGCACGCGCACCTGCGCCGCGGGCGCCCAGGCCAGAGCCTGCCAAGCCACGCACCCCTTCCCTGAAGACCGCCCCCGCGCCCCTGAGGCGCGCGTCGGCGCAGCCACCAGGCGGCGGCGGAATCAGGTCGCGACAACCCGCAAGCGCTGTCGATGCCTCGGCGATCGGTAACCAGCAGCTGCTCGGCGCGCTCGGCCTACGCGCAAGGCTCGCGGTGACTCAGCCGAACGACCCGGACGAGCGGGAGGCCAATCGCCTGGCCGACGCCTATGTCCGCGGCGGCACGGCTGGCAGCGGGGTTGCGCGCGCGCAATCGCCCGGGATCGAGATCCGCCGCCAATGCGCCGGTTGCGAGGAGGACCAGACGCTCTCCCGCAAGCCGGTCGAACAACCGACGCCGCACAGCCCAGCCGGGGTCGGCAGGCTCATCGCCGGCAGCCGCGGTGAGCCACTGCCACCGAGCCTGCGCCGCGACCACGAGCGCTTCTTCGGCGCCGACCTGGGCAAGGTCCGGATCCATACCGGCCCTCCGGCCCAGGCGGCCGCGGCCGGTGTCTCCGCCCAGGCCTTCGCGCGCGGCAGTGACGTCTACTTCGCCCGCGGACGCTTCGACCCCCGCGGCGAGGTCGGTCGCCACCTGCTCGCACACGAGCTCGCGCACACGCTGCAGGCGCCCGGCGGGGCAATCCGTCGGAAGACCGAGCACTGCAACGAAGAAACGCCCCAGACAGCCCCCGCCCCGAGCTGCAAGCCCTCGCCCGGCGTGGCCGACAGCAGCACGACCAAGCCTGTGGTGGACGCGGTGGGCCGCGGCGATGTGGATGCGGTGACCGCGGCCCTGGAGAAGCGCACGCTGCCGGAGCTCAAGGCGATTCGCACAGCGGTGCACAACGAAAACAAGGTGCTCTTGGAGCGGTGGCTCATCGCGCCGGTCCAAGAGGCATCCTGGAAGAGCGCAGCCGCAACCGCGGTCTCCATCGTCGGCGCCCTTGTGCCCGGCGCCGGAACCCTCGCACCGGCGGCGGCCCAATCCCTGCGCGCCAGCGGCAAGCCGGCCGCCGCGACCGCCAACAAGGGTCTCAGCCTGCTGTGGCCCGCCATCCCGCTGCTGGAGCGGCTGGACCTGTACGACGAGGGCTATCGAGAGCTGGAGCAGGCCCAGCTCGAGGTCATCTGCTCAACGCCCCTGGCAGACCGGCGCGAGGCCCTTTGCGACCAGACCCGGCTCGAGGCCTTCTACAAGAAGATGGACCCGCCCGAGGAGTATGAGGCGCGGCTGCTCATCAAGCCGGAGGACCGCTACGACGCCGTTGACCACTTCGTCCTGCGTGCGCAAGGCATCGTCAGCGACGACGAAGATCCGCTCTTCACCGCCATCCTTCTGCTGTCGCCGGCCGACCGTAAGCGCCTGTGGCAGGCGCGGGAGAAGAGGCTGCAGGCGCTGGTGCTGGACGACGTCTTCGCCGACCTGCGGCTGGCACGGCTCAAGGAGCTGATCCAGGGCGGCGAGGTCCAGGCCCTCATCGCCCGGCTACAGCTGGCCACCGAGCGCCGCAAAGACGAGCCGGCCGGTGTCCAGGCCGTGGTGGATCGCGCGATCGAGCTGTTCAAGGAGCGCCGCACCCTACAGCTCAAGCTCAAATCCCCCGGCCTCCCCGGCGAGGAGCGCAAGAAGGCACAGGCGCGCATCGAGGAGTTGAAGGATCTGGACAAGCTGCTGGACTTTCAGCGCAGCGAGACCGGCGTGCTGCCGCCGGGCACCTTCATGGCCATGCTCGCCGAGGCCCGGGGCGCGGAGGGATTCGGCGCCGACGTTGCGTCCCTCGGCGCTTTTGTCGGTACGGAGAAGACCGAATCCTTCGCAATCGACGCCGCGCGGCAGCGCATCCTGTTATCCGCCGGCGATGCCGACGCCATCACCATGATCATCAAGACCCTGCACGCGTCAACGGTCGACCTCCCGCCCGGCACCGGGGAGAGTGAGCGCGAGCACCGCCAACACCTCGCCGATATAGCGTTCCGGCAAAAGGTTCTCGACAACAGCCCGGTCCAGGCCGCGATCAGCGGCCTGAAGGGCTCCGAGCAAATGCGGGTGAAGGGCGCCATCGCCGCCGATGCCTACGACGAGATCTACGCGCACGCCCTTGCCGCGCTGAACGGGGCGCGCTGGGGCGAATTCTTCCATTGCATCTTCAAGATCGCGAGGACACCGGCGTGGAAGAAGAAATTCGAGGAGGAGCCGCGCCAGCACATGGGCGCCGCAAGCGTCTTCGCCCGCGCCGCCGCAGTTGGCGAGCCGGGCAAGGTGATGCGCGAGATCCTGTCCAGCCCCACGGGCAAGTTGCCACTGGCCAGAATCCTCGCCTTCAGCGGCGACGTCGAGCTGATCCGCGCCGCATTCGCGGACGTCGGCGAGGAGCAGCGCGGGCAACTGCGGCTGGGATTCCATCTGGCCAAGCAGCTGCCGATGGGGCCGCCGACCAAGGAGCAGGCCGAAGCGTTAAAGGCGTACCGCGATCTGGAGGCTCAGGTACGCGCCTCGCAGACCACGGCCGGCGTCTTCAGCAGGAGCGGATTCGAGGCGGTGCTGGTGGCGGTACTGGGATCGGAGCCGACCAAGGAAGAGCTGGCCACCCCGGAAGGGCGCTACCAGGCGGCCGCCATCATGTACGAGCAACAGCTCGCGCGTCGCGCCCTCGGACGCGGAACCGCCCAGTACTTCAGCGAAACCGACGAGACCATGGATGCCGCCGCCCGGGAGTTCGAAGCCCTGTGGCTACGTCTGCGCGATCAAGAAAAGCTGAAGATGATCGACTACTCGACCCTGGTCGCACTACACCAACGCTTCGAATCCAGGTCCAAGGAATTCGTCGATACCAGCAACATGGTCGGCGAGATGGCCGGCATGGTCGCAGCGACGGTTGCAGGGATCGTCGTCATCGCCGCCACCGGCGGCACGGCCACACCAGGTGTGATCGCGCTGGCCGCCGCCACCGGCGCAGGCAGCCGAGTCGTCACCCGCGAGATGTTCGGCGGCGAGTACTACAAGGCGCTGAGCAGCGAAGGCGCCAGGGATACCCTGCTCGGCGCGGTGGACTCGGCACTCGCCGTGGTCGGCGGCCAGCTCGCAGCCCGCGGCGCGGAGCTGCTCGGGCTCGGCGGCCACGCCCTCACCGGCAGTGCCGCGCGTCTCGCCGGCGAGGTGACCGAACAGGCGACCCAGAAGCTCTCAACGAAGGTGGCGGCGAGTGCCGTCGAGGGGGCGCTCGACGGGGCCTTCTCGGGCAGCATCAGCGAGGCATTCGGGACCATGACCGACGCCCGCACCTGGCGGCGGGGGATCGTCAACGGCCTGGCCCGGGTGGGCCAGGCGGCGCTGGTCGGCGGTCTGGCGGGCCTGGGCGGCGGCGCGCTGGCCGGTGCGGCGCTAAGCACTCTGGGCCACGGCGTCTCCTGGCTACGCAACGCCGTGGCCATGCAGGGTCTGGAGAAGACGCTCAAGCAGGCGGGCGCCGAGTCGACGCTGAATGCCGCACGCGAGGCGGCGTTGCGCGGCGACCTGAAGACGATGAGCCGGCTGACCGACGAGCTCGAGGCCCATCTGACCCCGGATCAGGCGCGCATCCTGCGCGAGCAGCTCTACGCCGACTTCACCAGCTTCGCCCATCACCCGCCGGGGACGGTAGTGAGCAAGGAGCAGGAGGCGATCCTCGCCAAGACCGCCGGCGAGGAAG
>CAYQDX010000005.1:19605-36369 GCA_964416345.1 uncultured Ectothiorhodospiraceae bacterium | reverse complement strand
CTGCTCGCGCACGATCCGCTCCAGCAGCGCCTCCACCTGCGGGCGCTCACCCACATCCGCCTGCACATAAGCGGTCTGCGCACCCGAATCGCGCAATTCCGCCAGCAGCGCCTCCCGCGTTGCATCCAGCGGCGAGCGGCCGGTCAGCACCAGCCGCGGGCCCCTGACCTGGCGGGCGATCTCCCGGGCGAGCAGCACTCCCAGGCCGCCCAGGCCGCCGGTGATCAGATAGACCCCACCCTCCCGCCAAGGCATCCCGGTCGCGGCTTCCGGTGCGCTCAGCTCGTCCCAGCGGCGGGCCTGCAGGGTGCCGTTGCGATAGCGCAGCTGCTCCACCTCGGGCCAGCCGGCGCAATCCCGGGCGATGGCCTCCAGATCGAGAGCTGTCAGGGGATCGTGGATCTCGATGAGTTGAGTGATCAGGCGCGGGGACTCGCGCCGGGCGCTCTTCAGCATCCCTGCTAGTCCGGCCAGCAGCGCCCGCTCACCGGTCGCCGGTGCCAGCACCTGCAGGCTGGCCTCACCGGCGCCTGCCAGCGCCTGCAGCCGCTCCAGCAGAGCCTGAGCATACCAGCAGAAGCGCGCACCGATGTCGCCGGCCGGTGCCTGCAGCGGCTGCACCGCATCCAGGCCGGCGCGGTGTTCGCCCTCTAGCAGCAGTATCGGCCCCCCGAACGGGGTCGGCGTCGCCCTTGGCAGATCCTGCCAATGCGACTCCACCAGCAGCGGCGATGCCGGCCGCTCCACGGTCTCCACCACGGACGGCCGCTGGCCGCTGCGGATAGCGTAGCCGACCAGACGGGCACAGAGCACGCCGCTGGCGTCCATCAGGTCCAGCGCCAGCTTCTGCGCGCCGGCCTCGGCGGTGCTGCCCGGCTCGCGGCGCACCCACACCCAGGTCTCGGGGCTCAGGGGCGCGTCGAGCTCGAGCCGACCGAGGGCGAACGGCAGCGCCGGAGGCCCGTCCCTTTCGGCTTCCGGCTGCAGCGCCAGCACCGCCTGCAACGCCCCGTCCAGCAAACTGGGGTGCAGCACGTAGTCGTCGCCGGGCTGAGCCGCGGCCGGCAGCTGCAGCCGCGCCAGCACCTCGTCCTCACCTCTGGCGACGCCCACCAGCGCCCGCTGGCTGGGACCGTAATCCAGGCCCAGGGACCGGAAGCGTTCATAGATCTCCGCGGCCCCCAGCTCGCCGCGACTGCAGCGGGCCCGGACGGCATCCAGCTGCCCCTCAGCCCTGCTCCGGGCGGCACCCAGCGCGACGAGACCCCGGCAGCAGTCGGCAGCGGTCCCCTCCTCATCGCTGGCGGCGATGACAAAGCGCAGGCGGGTGGCGGATTCGGCATCGATGTGCACCCGCACATCGACGCTGGATTCGGTCAGGGTCAGGGCCCGGACCCAGACCACCTGCTCCAGCCCTACCACCTCTATCCCGTTGCCGGCGGCCGCGAGAGCGGCGGCCGCCCGGGCCATCTCCAGCAGCACCGCCGCAGGCACCACGACCAGGCCCCCCACCCGGTGGCCGGCCACGAAGCCGTCGCCGGCGCGGAAGCTGGAGGCATAGCAGATGCCGTGCAGATCCGAGACATTGCGCTGCACCAGCGGATGCAGCCCTTGCTGCAGCGCCAGGCCGGTGCGCACCGGCGCCGCCCAGTAGCTCTCCCGAGCGAACGGATAGCTCGGCAGGCCGATGCGGCGCGGCTTGGGATCCCCCTGCAGCACCCCCCAGTCCAGCTCCAGACCCTGCACCCAGAGCTCCGCCAGCTTGGCAAGCTTGCCCTTCTCGGCCCAGGTCTGCAGCACCCGATGCAAGTCCTCGTCCTGCTGGAAGTAGCCGGCCGCCGCGCCCTTCACCTCGCCGCGGTAGAGACCGGCGGCATCCCGGCCCTGCTCGAAGGCCTCCAGGGACTCATCCAGCTCCCCGGCCGTGTAGGCCACCACGGCCAGGCGCTCGGTCATGACCTCCCGCCCGCCCTGCAGAGTCCAGGCGACCTCGGCCAGGGCCTGGCGATCCCAGTCGGCGGCGGCCAGCGCCTGGCGCAGGCGGGCGGCCACGGCCAGCAGCTGCTGCGGAGTCCTGGCCGAGAGCACGAAGATCTCCGGTCGCACGGGATCGGCGCGATGGCCCGCCACCGGCGAGTCGGCCCGATACTCCTGCACCACCACGTGGCCGTTGGAGCCCCCGGCGCCGAAGGAGGAGACGCAGGCGCAGCGCGCCGCTCGCCGGCCAGCTTTCGGAGGCGGCCAAGGCGCCAGCTCCCGCTGCACCCGGAACGGGGTTTCGGCGAAGTCGATGTGGGGATTGAGGGTCTCGGCGTGCAGCGACGGGGCCAGCAGGCCGTGACGCAGCTGCAGCAGCACCTTGGTTAAGCCGGCAATACCGGCTGCGCTCTCTAGATGGCCTATGTTCGATTTCACCGAGCCGATGGCGCAGTCGCCACGGTGGCCGGCGAAGCCCCGCCGCAGGCCTTCGATCTCGATGGGGTCCCCCAGGGCGGTGCCGGTACCGTGGGCTTCCACGTAGCCGACGTCGCGCGGGTCGACGCCGGACTCGGCCAGGGCCGCCGCAATCACCTCGGCCTGAGCATTGGGATTGGGCACCGAATAGCCATTGGTGCGGCCGCCGTGGTTGATGCTGACGGCGCGGATCACGCCGTGGATGTGGTCGCCGTCCGCCTCGGCCCGCGACAGGGGCTTGAGCAGCAGGGCACCGGCCCCCTCACCGGGCACATAGCCGTCGCCGCCGCGGCCGAAGCTCTCGCAGCGGCCCTGGCTGGAGAGGAAGCGTCCCTGGCTCAGGGCCAGGTATTTGTTGGGATGGATGCAGACGTTGACGCCGCCGGCGACCGCGGCCAGACACTCCCCGCGGCGCAGGCTCTCTACCGCCAGGTGCAGAGCGGTCAGGGAGGAGGAGCACATGGTGTCCACCGCCAGGGAGGGCCCCTTGAAATTGAGCACGTAGGAGACCCGATTGGCCACCGAGGAGGGGTTGCCGCCGAGGGCCATGGGGCGGCCCAGCAGGGTCTCCTGAGCGCCCAGCAGCTGATACTCCTCATACATCACGCCCACGAACACACCGACCCTGGCGGCCTGATGCAGCGCCTCGGCCTCCCCTCCCAGGGCAGCCAGGGATTGGCGGGTGTAGCCCGCCTCTTCCATGGCCTCGTACACGCACTGCAGGAACAGTCGCTCCTGGGGATCCATCTTCACCGCCTCCCGCGGCGAAATGCCGAAGAACCGCGGATCGAAGCAGTCGACGTCGGCGATGAAGCCGCCCCACTTGCCGTAGATCTTGCCCGGCGCCTCGCGGTCGGGGTCGAACAGCCCCTGGTGCTGCCAGCGCTGGGGTGGGATCTCGCTGATGCTGTCGACCCCCGCCGCCAGATTGCGCCAGAAGGCGTCCAGGTCGCCGGCGCCCGGGTAGCGCCCGGCCATGCCGATCACCGCGATAGGCTCGGCCTCCATGCCCGACCTGCGACGGGTGGGCTGCGGGCGTGCCCCTGGTCGCTGCACCCTCCGCGCTGCGGGCGCCGGGGTCTCGCCCACTCCCAGCAGCGCCTGCAGCTGCGGCCCATGGCGCTCGACGAAATAGTCGGCCACCGCACGAATGGTCTGGTGCTCGAAGAACAGGGTCTTGGCAAGCCGGCCGAAGGACTGCTCCAGCGCCTCGGTGAGCTGCATCACCATTACGGAGTTGACGCCGTAGCGGTCGATGGGCGTGTCCGCATCCACGCTCCCCGGCGGCAGCTTGGTCACCTGGGCGAGCAGCCGCAGCAGGTAGGCCTGAGCCCGCTCCCGCAGGTGGCGCTCCGCCGCCCCATCTTCGACGCCGGCCAGCGGCGCGGCCCCTGCCGACGCCGACTCGCCCGGGCGGGACGTGAGGGCCCGCAGCCGGGCTGCCGCCTCCCGGGGCTCGATCTCGCCAGCCTTGATGCGTGCGTACAGCCGTCTCAACTCGTCACGCATGACCAGGCTCTCCTTGGATGGTGCTCAGCATACCCTCCAGCTCACGCTCCCCCAGCTCACCGGCGACAATGCGCTGCACCAGCGCCAGGTAGGGGTCCTCGTCCGCCGCCAGCAGCCCGTCCAGTAAGCGGGTCAGCTTGGCCCGGTCGCCGTGCAGCGGCATGATCACCGGCTCCTCGGCGGCCAGACAGCGGTAGAGGGCCTGCAGCCCAGCCGTCTGGTCCAGGGCGACCACGCCGGCGCGCTCGGCCATGGCGGCCTCGGTCTCGGGATCGAGCCCCATGCCGCCGTCACGCCACAGGGGCCAGGCGATGGAAAGGTAACGGCAGCGCCGGCCCTGCTCGCGGGCGCCCTCCGCGAGCAGGCGGGCCAGTCCGTCCAGGTAGGCGTTGGCCGCGGCATAGTCGGCCTGGCCGATGTTGCCCAACACCCCCGTGCCGGAGGAGCAGAGCACGAAGAAATCCAGATCGAGGTCGGCGGTGGCCCGCTGCAGGCAGTCGGCACCCGCCACCTTGGGTGCCAGCACCGCGCTCAAGTCCTCGGGGGTCTTGCGCAGCAGAAAACCGTCGCGCAGCACCCCGGCACAGTGGATGACCCCGTCCAGACGGCCGTGGCTGGCAATGATGTCCGCGACCAGGGCGTCGACGGCCGCCTGATCCGCGACATCCAGCGGCCGATAGTCCAGGCCGCTGTTCAGGCGTTGCAGCTGTGCCAACACCGCCGGATCGTCCCCGCGGCGGCGGCCGCTCAGCACCACCCGAGCATCGGCCGCCACCCGCTGGATGTCTCGGGCGAGCAGACTGCCGAGCCCGCCCAGCCCGCCGGTGATTAGATAGACTCCGCCCCGCCGCCAGGGTCCCGATGCCGGTACGCTGAGATCCAGTGGCCGCAGTCGCCGCAGGAGGCAACGGCCGCCCTGGTAGCGGACCTCGGTCCCATCGGACGACTCCGCCTCCTGCTGTAGGCGGGCGATGGCCGTGGCTGCCGGCGTCTGTGGCTCCATCAGCAGCAGTTGGCCGTGGAAGCGGGGATTCTCCAGCCGGGCGCTGCGCAGCATGGCCGCCAGCCCGGCCAATAGCTGCAGCTCACCGCTGGCCGGCACCACCACCTGCAGCAGGATGTCGCCGTGGCCCCCTTCCCGCAGCAGCGTGCCTGTCTCCCTCAGCAGCGACCGGGCACACGCGCCATAGAGGGCGGCGGCACCGTGAGCATGGTCCAACAAACTCAATACCCGGGCACCCAACGCCCGGGGATCGATGGCGGCCGCCAGGCCGTTCATGCCGTAGAGTATGACCAGCCGATCCTGGAAGCCCACGCTGCGGGGCGCTGCAGGCTCGACACGCTCCTCCCAGACGGGCGCGTAGTAGAGCGTCTCCGCCCCCTGCGACGCCGCGGCGGCCGGCGCCAGCTCGATGTCGCGGCTCACCAGGCCCAGCATACGCACCAGCACCCGTCCCCGCGGGTCACAGACGGTCAGCTGCCGGCCCTCGCCGCTCTCCCGCGCCCATACCCAGGCCTCCTCGGTCAGCGCGGCGTACTGCTCGCAGCGCTCCAGCGCGAAAGGCACCGAGATCTGGGTCGGGGGCGCCTGCCGCCGGGGATCGAAGATCAGCCCCAGCAGCGCCTGCAGCGCGGCGTCCAGCTGCATGGGCTGCAGCACATAGGCCGCGGCATCGCCGGCCGCCGGCCGCTGGATGCGCGCCAATACTTCGCCCTCACCGATATAGAGCTGTTGCAATCCCCGATGGGCCGGGCCGTAGTGCACGCCCATGGCGGCCAGGGCCTGGTAGCAGACCGCCCCGGGCACCGGCTCGCTGCCGAATCGCGCCTTTAGCGCGTCGACGTCCAGCGGCGGCGGCTGCGGGGCGCTCAGCGGCTCGACTCGACCCGAGCAACAACTATGGGCTTCGGCGGTCATCTCGAAGTACAGCGACCCCACTGCCTCCGGGTAGAGGCTCAGCTCCACAGTCGCCCCCGCCTGCGTCACGGCCAGCGGCCGCTGCCAGACCACTTCGGAAAGCATCATCCGCGACCAGTCGCCGTCCCCATTGGCCAGCTGCGCCCCTGCTCGGGCCATCTCCAGATAGGCGGTACCGGGCAGGATGCAGCGCTCACCCAGGCGATGATCGGTGAGAAACGGCTCCCGGCCGCTGAAGCGGGTGCGGAACCGGACGTCCGCCAGCGTCGAGCGGTTTTCGTGCACCAGCGGATGCAATTGTGCCGTGGCGGCCGCTGCCGGAACGGTTTCGGCGGGGAGCCAATAGCGCTGCTCCTGGAATGGATAGCCGGGCAGCCCGAGCATGATCGGGGGATTCGCCCCATAGAGCGGCCGCCAGTCCACCTCGGCACCGTCGACCCAGGCCGCAAGGATGGCGCCGATATCGGCGCCAGCGGTGGCCCCGAGCCGGCGCCCCTGGATGGATCCTGCGTGACCGAGCAGCAGGCTCGGGTGGTTGCCCTGCAGATAGTCCCGCAGACCCCTCTGCACCGTCGCCAGGTCCGTCGCCATGAAGCCCAGCCGCCAGCCCATGGCCTCCCGTCCCACCTGGAGGGTGTAGGCCAGGGCGATCAGCCCGGCGGCGTCCGCCGGCAGCGCCTCGAGTGCCGAGAGCAGTGCCTCCACCCTCTGCCGCAGCGCCTCTGGGCCGCGCGCCGAGACCAGGATCGCCTGCGGTCCCTCGACCACGGCATGGCCCTGTGGCCGCTCGGGCCCTTCGGCGAGGATCAGATGGGCGTTGGCCCCGCCGGCGCCGAAGCCCGAGATGCCGGCCACCCGGGGGCGCGGCCAGGGCTCCAGGCGCTGTTGCACGACGAACGGGGAGCTGGCGAAATCGATGTGCGGATTGAGCTCGGTGGCATGCAGCGAGGGCACCAGCTGGCCGTGGCGCATCTGCAGCAGCACCTTGGTAAGGCCGGCGATGCCGGCGGCGCTCTCGCAGTGACCGATGTTCGATTTCACGGAGCCGATGGCACAGCGTCCCGCGCCTTCGACGCGCGCGCCGAAGACCTTGGCCAGGCTGGCGATCTCTATGGGGTCGCCCAGCGCGGTGCCGGTGCCGTGGGCCTCGACATAGCCAACCTCGTCGGGATCCACGCCGGCGCTCTGGTAGGCCCGGAGGATCACTGCCGCCTGGGCGGCGGGATTGGGCACCGAGTAGCCGTTGGTCTTGCCTCCATGGTTGATGGCGCTGCCCTTGATCACCCCGTGGATGCGATCGCGGTCCGCTAGCGCCCGCGACAAGGGCTTTAACAGCACCGCGCCGACCCCTTCGCCCGGCACGTAGCCGTCGCCCGTCTTGCCGAAGCTCTCGCAGCGACCGCGGCTGGAGGCGAAGCGGTACTGGCCGATGATCAGGTACTTGTTGGGATGCAGCGAGAGGTTGACGCCGCCGGCCAGTGCCAGGGCGCACTCGCCCCGGCGCAGGCTCTCGCAGGCCAGGTGGATAGAGGTGAGCGAGGAGGAGCACATGCTGTCCACCGCAATGGACGGCCCGGCCAGGTCGTAGCTGTAGGAGACCCGGTTGGCGATGGACGCGGGATTGCCAGGCACGGCCATGCCCTGCGCGGGATCCGCGCCCCACAGCGGGTACTCCTGATACATCACCCCGACGAACACGCCCACCGGCGCGCCCAGATCCGGTGCCTGGCCCCAGGCCCGGCCCTGCTCCAGCAGCCGCTGGCGGTTGTAGCCGGCATCCTCCAGGGCCTGGTGCGCGCAGCCGAGAAACAGCCGCTCCTGGGGATCCATCTGCTCCGCCTCCCGCGGGGTGATGTTGAAGAATTCGGCGTCGAAGCGGTCCACGCCGCTGATGAATCCGCCCCACTTGCTGTAGGTCTTGCCGGCCACCCTGGCGTCGGGATCGTAGTAGCGGCCGTGGTCCCAGCGCTCGGCGGGGATCTCCCCGACGCTGTCCCGGCCGGCGGCCAGGTTGCGCCAGAACCCATCCAGATCGTCCGCCTCTGGGTAGCGGCCGGCGACGCCGATGATGGCGATGGGCGCGGCGTCCTGGGCGGCACCGCGGCTCACCTCCGCCTCTTGCGGTAGGTCGGCCTGAGCAGGCCGGGCCGGGGATACCGTGCCCAGGAGTGCTGCAAGCTGCTGGGGATGATGCTGCATGAAATAGCCGGCCAGACTGGCGAGGCTGCGATACTCGAACAGCAGGGACTTGGACAGAGAGCCGAAGTGCTGCTCCAGAGTCCGGGTCAGGCGCATGACCATCACCGAATCGATGCCGTACTTCTCCATCGGCGCCTCGACATCGATGCGCTCGGCGGGCAGACCGATGACCTCGGCCAACAGGCCGCGCAGATAGTCCGCCGCCTGCTCCGGCAGCGGCCGTGGCTGGTCAGGTCCCCGATGCCGAGCCACCGCCCTGGCACTCAGGCCGCTGAAGCGGGCGCAGAGACGGCCTTCGTCGTCCAGTAGATCGATGTCCGTGACCGACCCCCGGCGCCGCGCCAGGGCCCACATCTGCTCGCCGCAGGGGGCGTGGAGATCCAGCCGTTGCAAGGCAAAAGGCAGTGCCAGGCCCTCGCCAGCATCGCTCAACAGCCCCGCCGCCTGCAGCGCACCATCGGCCAGGCTCGGGTGCAGGAAATACGTCTCCAGGGTTGCCGCCGCAGCCGGACGCCGCAGCCGCGCCAGCACCCGGTCGCCCTGGCGGTAGACCTCCTGCAGCACCCGATGAGCGGGCCCGAAGCTCACCCCCAGCGCCTCGAAGCGCGTATAGCAGTCCCGCACCGGCAACGCCTCGGCGGCGAGCTCCCGGCGCCACCCGGCCAGGTCGACCGCCGGCGGTGCCGCTGGCAGCGGCCGGGCGGCGCCGCTGAAGTGGACGTGCTCCCCGGCAATCTCGCAGCGGCGCTCGCCCGCCACCTCGTCGCTGACCGAGACGCGCAGCCGCAGCGGTCCGGCCCCTGCCACCAACGGGGCCTCCCAGGCCATGTTGATCAGGCTGATGCCGCCTTGCCCCAGCGCGGCCCGCGCCAGCTCCAGATAGACGACTCCCGGCAGCATGGCCTG
Organism: uncultured Ectothiorhodospiraceae bacterium; assembly: GCA_964416345.1. Classification (GTDB taxonomy): domain Bacteria; phylum Pseudomonadota; class Gammaproteobacteria; order CAYQDX01; family CAYQDX01; genus CAYQDX01. The sequence continues at coordinate 27,383 of CAYQDX010000005.1, read as the reverse complement.
GCCGGCCACCCGATGGTCGCGGAAGAAGGCCTCGTCGCCGTTGAATTCCACCACCTGATTGCTCTTGGCGGGCACGGTCGCGATGCCAGCGCGATGGTCGGGGATGCGCGGGTCGTCCGCCGCCACCCAGTAGGATTCTTCGGCGAAGGGATAGGTCGGCAGGCTGATTCGGCGCGGGGCGGGCTCGCCGTAGAGCCGGCGCCAATCGAAATCCACCCCTTTGACCCACAGATCCAGCAGCTTGCCGTAGGCGCCGGCCGCCGCCCAGCCGTCCAGGGCCGCCTGCAGGGTGGGATCCTCGGCCAGCTCGGCCCGGCGGTCGCGGGAGCCGTCGGCCTGGCCCTCGATGGCCTCGCCCCCCGTACCGGCCAGGTAGGCATCCAGCTTGGCCGCGGCCTCGGCCACGCTGACGGCGACCAGTCCCAGCCGCCACTCCATGGCCTCGCGGCCCAGCTGCAGGGTGTAGGCGGCATCCACCAGGTTGCGGTCATGGATCTTGCCCGCGGCCATGGCCTCCCGCAGCTGCCGCACCCGCAGCCGGAGCCGCTCCCGGTCCCGGGCCGACAGCGGCAGGATCACCCGAGCCGGGCCACTGGCCGGCCGATTGAGCCTCGCTTCAGGCACATACTCGGCCACCAGCAGGTGAGCATTCGCGCCGCCGGCGCCGAAGGAGGACAGACCGGCCAGGCGCGGCAGCTCCCTCTCCACCCCCTCGTCCAGGCGCCGCTGCCACGGCGCCAGCTCGCGCTGCGGCAGGAACGGCGTGTCGGCAAAGTCGATGAGGGGATTGCCGGGCTCGGCGTGCAGGGTGGGCACCAGCATGCCGTGGCGCAGCTGCAGCAGGATCTTGCTCAGACCGGCGATGCCGGCGGCCCCCTCGCAGTGGCCGATGTTGGATTTCACCGAGCCGATGGCGCAGTAGCCCTTGGCGCCGCTATGGCGGCGGAACGCCCGGGTCAGTCCCTCGATCTCGATGGGATCCCCCAGCGCGGTGCCGGTGCCGTGAGCCTCGACGTAACTGACGGCACCTGCGGATACCCCGGCCCGCTGCAGGGCCTCGGCGACCAACCGGCCCTGGGCCTCCGGGCTGGGAACGGTATAGCCGTTGGTCTTGCCCCCGGCATTGAGCACGCTGGCCTTTATCACGCCGTAGATGTTGTCGTTGTCGGCCACCGCCCGGGACAAGGGCTTCAACAAGGCTACACCGACCCCCTCGGCATCGACGAAGCCGTCGGCGTCGGCGCCGAAGGTGCGGTTGCACGCGTCGCTCGAGAGCATCTCCATCTCCGTCAGGCGCCGATAGTGCACCGGATCGACGATGAGATTGACGCCTCCGGCCAGGGCGCAGTCGGCCAGGCCCTCGCGAATGGCCGAGATGGCCAGATGGATGGCGGTGAGCGAGGAGGAGCAGGCGCTGTCCACCGCCAGTGACGGACCCTTGAAGTCGAATAGGTAGGACACCCGATTGGCGATGGAGGCATAGCTGGCGCCGGTGGGATAGTTACCGTTCATGACCCCGGCATACACCCCCACCCGCCGCTCGGGACTGAGACTGGCCGGGGTGTAGCCCGCATCCTCGATGCAGGCATAGGCGGTCTGCAGGAACAGGCGCTCCTGGGGATCCATGCGCCGGGCCTCGGTGGGCGAGATCTGGAAGAAGAGCGGGTCGAAGCGATCGACGCCATCCATGAAGCCACCCCAGCGGGTGTAGATGGCACCCTTTTCGCCCCGGGCTCCCTGGCGCCAGGCGGCCTCGGGCCAGCGGTCGCCGGGAAGCTCGCGGATGCAGCTGCGTCCGGCCTCCAGATTCCGCCAGAAGGCGTCGAGATCCCCGGCCAGGGGATAGCGGCCCGCCAGACCCACCACCGCGATCTCCTCGACCGCCGGCCGGTCCGCCGCCACAGCGACGGCCGGGGCGCGCACCTGGGCCGCCGGCGGCATCGCGGTCGGTGTCTCCTCAGTCCCATCCTCACCGAGTAGGGCGGCACAGATCTCGGGGTGCTCGGTCAGACAGTAGCGAGCCAGGGAGTCGATGGTCGAGTGCTCGAAGAACAGGGTCGACTTCACGAACGGCAGATCCCGGCGTATGGCGTGGGTCACCTGCACCACCAGAATGGAGTCCAGGCCGTACTCCTCCAGGGGGCCATGCGCCTCGATGGCCTCCGCGGGCAGCTTGAGGGCGGCGCTGATCTTGCCGCGCAGATACTCCACCATGCGTCCCTGCAGGGACTTCTCGCCCGCCGCCTGGGCACTGGCGGGCGCATTCGTCGGCTGTGCGTCCGCGGCAAAGGCCGGTAGCCCCTGGCGGCGGATCAGGCCGTCGCTCACGGCTGCCAGCACCTGCTGGCCGAGCACGTGGTCGGCCCGGCTGCTGAGGGATCTCGCCGAGAGTCCCTCGCCGCGCAGCACCCGCAGCCAGGACTCGTTGCTCAGCGCCGGCGAGCCCGCGATGCGCAGCTCCGGGTCGTCGCTGCGCCACCAGCCTTCCAGTAGGCCGAAGGTGATGTGCGCAAACAGGCTGGGATTGCTGACCTCGTTGAGCAGCAGCACGCCGTTGCGCTTCAGGGTCGCCTTGGCATGCTGCAGGCTGCGGCGGATGTCGGTGGTGGCGTGGAGCACATTGGCGGCGATGACCACGTCGTAGTCGCCGCAGGGTATCCCCTGGGCCGCCGGCGGGCGCTCCACGTCGAACAGACGACAATCCAGGAACCGCGCATGGGCGCCGAGCCGCTCCCGGGCATGGTGCAGGAAGGCCTGGGAGAGGTCGCTGTAGGTATAACGCTCGATGGCATCGGCATAGGGTGCCAGGCGTCGCAGCACCACGTCGGTGGTGCCGCCGGAGCCGGCGCCAATCTCCAGTATGCGCAGCCGCGCGCCGGGCTCGCGCCGTAGATACACCTGCACCAGCGTCTGCAAGGCGTCGGCCAGCATGGCATTGAAGTAGTCGCCCACCGGGTTGCCGCCATAGACACTCTGCACCAGGTGCAGGGAGCCGTCCGGGAACAGGGCGTCCGTGGCCGGCAGACGGCCGTCCAGAATCGCCGGCAGCGCCGGCAGCGCCGCCTCGGCCAGGGCGATGCGCCCGGCCAGATGGGGATGGTCCCGCCACTGGGCGGTCTGCTCCCGCCACAGGGCCCAGTCCGGCGTGCCGGCGCTCGCCGGCAAGGCCAGGCCGCGTGCGGCCAGCGCCTGCGCGGTCTGATCAAACCAGCGCCGGTAGCGGCCGTCGCCCCGGTTGCCTGGATGCGCCAACAGGGTCACCAGCAACCGGGCGATGAGATCGTCGAAGCGCTCGTTCAAGGGTCCGGCGGCGCTCACCTCCGGTGCCGCCGCGGCGGGCCGGAGCTGCGCCAGGGCGGTGGGCGCCGGCAGGGTCTCAGGCAGCAGCGCCAGGGATTCGTCGCGGTCGACCCCCGGCAGCTCGACATCGGCCCTGGCGTGTATGTACCCGAGCTGCGGCAACGGACCCGCCAGCAACAACCGCAGGGCATCCATGGCGGCACCGGCATCGATGGAGCCGATGCCCTGGCGAGCTCGGCGCGCCCGCTGCTCGGCCGAGGCCACCACGCCGACCTCGCCCCAGTAGCCCCAGTTGATGAGCTTCACCCGCCCGGGCAGCCGCGCCGCCAGCCAGTGGGCGTAGCTGTCTTCGAGCAGCGATCCCGCCGCATAGTTGGACTGGCCGGCGGAGGTGGCAAAGCTCATCAGCGAAGAGAAGAAAAGTAGGAAATCGACTGCCTCGCCGAAGGCCTGGCACAGCCCCAAACTGGCGTCCACCTTGGCCGCCAGCACCGCCCGCAGATCGTCCACTTCCATGTTGGCCAGGGCGCGGTCGCGCAGCACGATGGCGGAATGCACCAGCCCGTCGACGCGGCCCTCGGCCCGCCGGATGGTGTCGGCGGCCCGGCGCAGGGACTCACCGTCGGCGGCATCGGCCTGAACATAGTGCGGTGCCGGTCCGAGCGCTGCCAGGCGGTCGATGGCAGCCCGGATATCGTCATCCAGCGCTCGCCGCCCCAGCCAGTAGACCCGGGCCTGGCAGCCGAGCAGCAGGTATTCGCTGAAGGCCCGCCCGATGCCGCCCGCGCCGCCGAGAATCACGTAGACGCCGCCCTGGCGCAGCGGCAGCGGCCCGTCCGGGACGGTGGCCGCCAGCGGCAGCAGCCGTGGCCGTAGCCACTCGCCGGCGCGCAGTAGGCGAGGCTCGCCGCCGACATCGGCCGGCAGCCGCAAAGCGGCCGCAATCGCCTGCTCGCCATAGTCGTCCAGGTCCAGGCTGCGCACCCGCCAGCCGGGATACTCCTTGGCCAGGCTGCCCACCAGACCATGGATGGAGGCGTGGCCGCAGGCAGCCGGTGGAGAAGCCCCGTCCGCCAGGGCATTCAGCGTCAGGCTGGTCCAGCCCAGCTCACGCTCCCCGTAGCCCTCCGCCAGCAAGGCCTTGATGGTGTTGAAGCAGGCGATGACGCCCGTCTCCTGCGCCCGAATCACGCCCTCGTCGCCGCCATCGCTGGCCGGCGCAATCCAGAACAGATGATCCAGGGTCCCGGCGGCCCGCACCTGCTCGGCAATGGTCTCCGCCTCGGCGCCGGCGGTGATGACGGTCAGCGCGGGACAATGCCGGCGCAGGGCCGCCACGGCCCGAAGGTCGCCGGCGGTGACGGCCACCCGGCTGCCGGCGGCGGGCCAGGGGGCGGCGGCGCTGGGCGGCTGCCGGCGCCAGACCGGAGCCAGCAGCAGACCTGCGGGATCAGCGGCCGGCGCCGCCTTCATTCTCCGGGAGGAGAAGCCCCGCAGCCGTATCCGCACCAGGCCGGTCTCGTCCATGAGGTCCACGTCCAGCCGCCGTGAGCCATCGCTCTCGCCTCCGGCGGCGCGGATCCAGGCCCACATGGTCTGGCTGCATGGACCGCTAATCTCCAGCGCATCGAGGGCGTACGGCAAAGCGGTGGCGGCGCTTTCGGCGTAGGTCTGCAAGTCCGGCTCCAGACCCACCGAGGCCTGTAAGGCACAGTCCAGGAGGCTGGGATGCAGCCCGAAGCGCTGCCAGTCGGCGGCCACCGCGTCCGGCACCTGCACCCGCGCCAGCACCTCCTCTGGCGCCGTGCTCAGCTGCTGCAGCCCCCGGTGGGCGGGTCCATAGTCCAGGCCGAGGGCGGCGAATACCCGGTAGCACTGCTCGGGGTCGAGCTCGCGCTGGCTGATGCGCGCCCGCAGGCCGTCGAGGTCCAGCCGCTGCGGCGGCTGCCCCGGCAGCGACTGGATGCTGCCCTGGCTGCAGACCACGCCGGCACCGCCGGCTTCGGTGGCGATGGTAAATGCCGTCGTTCCGTCGGCCTCGGTAGAGAGCCTGACCCGTACCGATAGCGGTACGCCGGTCACCGTCAGCGGCCGCATCCAGGTGACGTCCCGCAGCATCAGGCCGCCGCCATCGTGGCTGTGGGCCAGCAGCAGCTCGGCCGCTGCCCGCGCCATCTCCAGATGAGCAACACCAGGCAACACCCGGCGTCCTTGGACCCGATGGTCGGCGAAAAAGAACTCGTTGCCGTCGAAACGACTGTAGCAGCTCAGCTCGCCCTGATCTTTTGTCCACCGCTGCAGCAGCGGATGCAGCCAGCCGGCGCGGGCCGGCACGGGCGACGGCCGGTCCGCGGCCTGCGGCCAGCAGCGCAGGCCGGCGAAGGGATAGCCGGGCAGCGCCATGCGCCGCGGCGGTCGCCCGCCGTAGAGCCGTCGCCAATCGACCTCGGCGCCGAGCACCCAGAGCCGCAGCAGGGACTCGCCGTCCCCGGCGTCAATAAGGGTACCGGTATCCCCACCCGGCGCGGGATCCTGAGCCCGTCCGGCATAGACAGCTGCCACCTCCCCGCCATCGAGATAGGCGCGCAGCTTGGTGGCCAGCTCTTGGCAGTCGACCGCCGTCAGTCCCAGCCGCTCGGTGTAGGCGTTGCGTCCGATCTGCAGGGTGTAGGCGGCCGCCTCCAGCGTGGCGTCATCGACCACGCCTTCCTCGATGGCCTGCAGCAGGGATCGCGCCCTGCCCCGCAATGCCTGGGCGGTCTTGGCCGAGAGCACTACCAGCCGGCGTATCTGCCCGACGCGCGGCTGCTCGGCGGCCGCTTCGTCGGGCAGGTACTCCTGCAGGATCACGTGGGCGTTGCTGCCGCCGGCACCGAAGGAAGAGACTCCGGCCAGGCGCGGCAGGGGCGTGCCGTCGGCAGCCAGCGGGGCCGGCCAGGGGCGGGCCTCGCGCACCACCTGGAAGGGGGTACCCTGCAGCTTGAGATAAGGATTGAGGGTCTCGCAGTGGAGCGTGCTCACCAGGGTCCTATGGCGCAGCTGCAGCAACACCTTGACCACCCCGGCCAGCCCCGCCGCCAGCTCCAGGTGGCCGATGTTGCTCTTCACCGAGCCCAGTCCGCAGCTTCCTTCGGTGTCCGCCCCGAGGGCGCGGAAGGCCTGGCACAGCCCCTCCACCTCGATGGGATCGCCCAGCTCGGTGCCGGTGCCATGGGCCTCGATATAGCCGATGTGGCGGGGGTCGACGCCGGCACCGCGTACGGCGCTCTGAATCAGCTCCGCCTGGGCCTTTGGGTTGGGCGAGGTCAGGGAGTTGGCGCGACCGCCGTGATTCTCCGCGGAGCCGCGGATAATGCCGTGGATGGGATCACCGTCAGCCTCGGCGCGTTCCAGATCCTTCAGCAGCAGCACTACCGCACCTTCGCCCCGGGCATAGCCGTCGGCTCCTTTGGCAAAAGGTCGGCTGCGGCCGCCGGGGCTGAGCATGCCCGACTTGGCGGCACTGATATGCAGATCCGGGGTCAGCATGACGTTGACGCCGCCGGCGAAGGCCATGCCGCAGCTGCCGGCCCGGATGGCGCGGACGGCGCGGTGAAGGGCGATAAGCGAGCTGGAGCAGGCTGTGTCGATGGCCTCGCTGGGACCGTGCAGGTCCAGGGAATAGCTCACCCGATTGGGCACCACCGAGGGGAAAAAGCCCATGGCGGTGTAGCCTTCGATGTGATGGCCGGCGCGCCGCAGCAAATCGGCATAGCCGCACACGGTGACGCCGAAGAACACCCCGGTATCGCTGCCCGCCAGCTCGCGGGAGCCGTAGCCGGCATCCTCCATAGCCTGCCAGGCGTGCATCAGCAGCAGACGCTGCTGCGGATCCATGGCCTCGGCCTCGGTGCCCGAGATGCCGAAAAACAGCGGGTCGAACAGCTCCACCCCGTCGATGAAGCCGCCCCATTTGACGTTGGTCTTATCGCGCTCGGTCTCCGGATCCCCGTACCACTGCCGCCAGTCCCAGCGCTCCGGCGGGATCTCGCTGATGCAGTCGCGCCCCGCCAGCAGGTTGCGCCACAGCTCCTGCGGATCGGCGGCCATGGGAAAGCGTCCGCTCAGGCCGATCACCGCCACCGCACCCTGCTGGCTCCCGTGGCTTGCGCCGTGCGGAGTAGACAATGCCAGGCGGGGCACCGGCATCTGCGCACCGTGGGTCTGCGCTAGCCCGCATTTCTCACCACCGTTCGTCGCGAGGGCGTCAGGGCGCCGTTGTGATGGGGCGCATGGACCGGCGGACAGCGCCGGCCTAGTCGACACCACGTCAAGCTGGCCGCAGGGAATCCGCCCCGTCAGAACGGATGGATCGGCGGCCGCAGCAGGAGGGTGGTGAGAAATGCGGGCCAACGCCGGGCCGTGCTCGCCCAACAGGAAATGGCCGAGCGCATCCAGGGTGGGGTGCTCGAAGAAGAGTGTCGGGATGAGATCCAGCC
>CAYQDX010000005.1:0-19595 GCA_964416345.1 uncultured Ectothiorhodospiraceae bacterium | reverse complement strand
AGGGCCTCGTTCAGGCGGTTGGCGAATTGGGTCAGGCTGATGGAGTCGAAGCCGAAACGGCCCAGCGCCTCGTGGGGGTCGATCGCCTGGCACTCAATCTTCATCAGGGCCGCGACCTCCTCGCGCAGCCACTCCAGCACCCGCATGGCCGCGGGCCCCTCTCCGGCCGTCTCGACCGGACTCTCGGGGGCGCCCTGCCCGAGCAGGCTGCGACGCATGGCGGCGCCTTCGCCCTGCATCACCATCACCTGGTCCGCGTCCGAGGCGAATGCCCGGCACAGGGCAGCCATACCGCTCTCGGTGTCCAGGGGCAACATGCCGTAGCGCTGGTGCAGGGCCTCCCGGCTGGCCCTATCCAGCTGCATGCCCCCATCGCGCCACAACGGCCAGTCGATGGAGAGTGTGCGGCCGCTGCGCGCCGACTCCGCCACCAGGCGGTTGCGCCAGGCGGCAAAGGCATCGAGATAGGCGTTGGCCGCGGCGTAGTCGGCCTGACCCGGATTGCCGAAGGCGCCGGCACCGGCGGCAAACAGCAGGAACAGCTCCAGGGGCTGATCCCGTGTCGCCAGATCCAGGTTGTCCGCCCCCAGGACCTTGGGGGCGAGCACACTCCTGAGCTGCTCCGGAGTCTTGCGCAGGAGGTAGCTGTCGCGGGTCACGCCGGCGCCGTGGAACACCCCGTGCAGCGGCCCGTGACGCTCGACGATGGCCGCCACGGCCGCCACCACTGCCGCCCGGTCGGTGACATCCAGCTGCTGGTAGTCGACCCGGGTCCTGCCGGCCAGTGCCGCGACTCGCTCCTGACGCCCGGGGTCGAGCGGCGAGCGGCCGACCAGTGTGATGCTCAGGTCGCGGCAGTCGGCGACCATGCGCTCGGCAAACAGCAGGCCCAGTCCGCCGGCGCCGCCGGCAATCAGATAGTTGCCGCCAGCACGCCAGGGCGGCCTGGGCTCGGCCCCATCCGCGACCAGCTCGGTCCAGCACGACTGCCACAGACGGCCGGATTCGTTGCGCAGGTGCTGCAGCTCCGGCCGCCGGCTGCAGGCGGCCAGCAGCTCGGCCAGCGCCGCCACGGGCGGCTGCGGCTCGTGCTCGATGAGCTGGGTCCACAGACGCCGGCCTTCCAGCCGGGCCGTCTTCAGCATTCCGCCCAGTCCCCCGAGCAGATGGCCGTGACCCCGGACCGGCACCAGCACCTGCACCAGGGTGTTGCCCCGGGACCTGTCGCCCAGGAGCCGCCCGAGCTCGACCAACAGGCGCTCGGCGGCCAGCTGGAATAGCTCGCCGGCCGCCGCGGGCGGGGTCTGTGAGCCATCGACCAGTGGCACCAGCGTCACTCCGGCCGGAAGCAGTGTTGGGAGCTCGGCCGGCAGCTGCTGCGGCAGATAGCACAGCAGCCGTCGGCCGAAGTGGGTCACCTCAGGTTCTGGGTCCCCCTCCGGTTCCAGCACCTGCCAGTGGGGCCGCAGCATCAGCAGCTCGCCGGCCGCGCCCTCGACCGCCGTGCTCGGCAGCACCATCTCCCGGGCGCTGAAGCCGCTGATCCGTACCCGCAGCTCGCCCTCCAGGTCGCAGAGGTCGAAATCGTACCTCTCCAGGCGGCCGGCATCCGCGGCGTAGCGCACATGGGCCCACATCGCTTCGTCGCAGGGACCGAGCACCTGCATCTCCGCCATGGCGAAGGGCAGCAGCGGCCGGGCCGGCGCCGGCCCCTGCTGCAGCAGCAGGCCGATGGATGCCTGCAGGGCGGAATCCAGCATGCTCGGGTGCAGCTGCAGCTCCCGGCCCAGACCCCGCAGGAATTCCGGCATGCTCAGTCTGGCCAGGGCCTCACCGCGTCCGACGTAGACCGCGTCGATGCCCTGGTGGGCCCGGCCGTTGCTAAAGCCCATGCGCCGATAGGGTCGATAACATTCCTCCGGACTCAGGCAGGCCAGATTGCAGCGGGCGCGAACGGCGGCGATGTCCAAGGGCTGCAACTGCGGCCGCGGCTGCCAAGCGGCGCGTCCCTGGCAGTGCTCGCCCGCTGCGGAATCGATGACGAAGCGTCGCTCGCCGTCGCCGCCCCGCAGTTCGATGTGCAGCGCCACCGGCTCGCTATCCGACGCCGGTCGACCCAGCGCCAATGGGCGCATCCACACCACGTTGCGCAAGACCACGCACCCGGCAGGATCCTGGCCCGCGCTCGCCAGTGCCGCCCGCGCCATCTCCAGATAGGCCACCCCCGGCAGTATCAACCTGCCGTCGAGCTCGTGGTCGGCGATGAAGAACTCCCTGCCGGTCAGTCGAGCGCCGTAGCGGGTGATATCCTCCCCGGCGTCACCCAGTCGCTGCTGCAGCAAGGGGTGTTGCGGCGAGTCCGGCGTCTGGGCCAGCCAGTGACGGGCGTCCTCGAAGGGATAGACCGGCAGCGACACCCGCCGGGCACGGCTGGCAAAGAGCTGCCTGCAGTCCGGCGACCAGCCCTGCAGATATTGGTTCCTCGCCTCCTGCAGCGTGACCGGTGGCGGCGGTGTCTGCTCGGCGACCCGCTTGCCTGGCCCCGAACTGGCGACGGCCGGGTCGGCGCCACCCTGCAGCCAGTGCCCCAGGCTCTCGGCCAGTGCCGGCAGGTCTTGGGCGATGCAGGCCAGACGGTGACCGAAGTGCTTGCGGCCCTCCAGCAGGGTGTAGCTCACCGCGCTCGCCGGCGCGCCACCGGCCACGCAGTAGGCACGCAGCTGCTCGGCCTGACGCCGCAGGGCCGGCGCGCTGCGCGCCGAGAGCACGAACAGATGAGGTCCGGGATCGTCGGCGGCTGCCGGCACCGGCGGCGCCTCTTCCAGCACCAGGTGGGCGTTGGTGCCGCTGAAGCCGAAGGCGCTGACCGCCGCCCGCCTCCGCCCGCCCTGGTCCGGCCGGGGCCAGGGCCGCAGCTGCCGGTTGATCACGAACGGGCTGGTCTCTAGAGCGATGTCCGGGTTAGGCCGCTCGTAGTTGATGGTGGGCGGCAGCTGGCGGTGGCGCAGGGCCATGAGCACCTTGATCACGCCGGCCACGCCGGCCGCGGCCGAGGCGTGGCCGATGTTGCTCTTGACAGAGCCCAGGGCACAGAAGCCGGTGCGGTCGGTGTAGGCGCCGAAGGCGCGGCTCAGTGCCTCGAATTCGATGGGATCACCGAGCCGGGTACCGGTGCCATGGGCCTCCACCAGCTGGATGGACCCCGGGTCGATGTGGAAGCGGCGATAGGCATCGATCAACAGCGCCTCCTGGGAGGCCGCACTGGGGGCGGTAATGCCGTTGGAGGCGCCGTCCTGGTTGAGCGCGGAGGCGCGGATCACCGCCTCCACGTGGTCGCCCTCGGCCAGCGCCCGGGCCAGGGGCTTCAGCACCAGCACGCCGGCACCCTCGCCGAAGACGAAGCCGTCGGCACGGCCATCGAAGGTGTAGCAGCGGCCGTGGGGAGACAGCATGTCGGCGCGCTGGGCCGCCAGCTGAATCTTCGGCGTCACCTGCACGAACACGCCGCCGGCCAGGGCCATGTCCAGCTCCCCCGACCACAGCGCCTGACAGCCCTGATGGATGGCCACCAGGGAGCTGGAGCAGGCGGTGTCCACCGCCAGCGCCGGCCCTTTCAGGTCCAGCAGATAGGCGATGCGGGCCGGGGTGATGGAGCTGGCATTGCCCCAGAAGGCCTGGGGCGGCGTCTCGCCGGGCAGCAGGCGGTGGTAGTCGCCCTCGTGACAGCCGAGGTACACGCCGCAGCGCCCGCCCTCCACGCTACGGCCCACATAGCCGGCATCCTCCAGCGCCTTCCAGGCCTCTTCCAGGAAGATGCGCTGCTGGGGGTCCATGTGGTCCGCCTCGACCCCGGATATGTTGAAGAACAGGGCGTCGAAGCGGTCGATGTCATCCAGGAAGCCGCCTTCCACCGCTGCCGCCTCGCCCTGCCAGCGGTGTGTCCCGCGCACCAGATCGCGGCCCTCCGCCACGGCCTCCCAGTAGGCCGCCACATCGGCAGCGGCGGCAAAGCGACCGCTGAAGCCGATGATGGCAATGGGCTCGACGCCCGCCCTCTGCGCCGCGGCTGCGGCCTCCGTACCCGAGCCTGCGGCGACCACGCCGCTCGCCAGCTCGGCGGCGAAACGCTCGCGGATGAAGCCGACCAGTCGGTCGACCGTGCTGTGATCGAACAGATCGGCATTCTTCAGGCGCACTCCCAAGGCCTGATTGAGGGTCTGGATGAAGCGGATGCCGGTGATGGAGTCCAGGCCATAGCTGACGAAGGCCTGGTCCGGATCGATCTGCTGGGGGTCCAGCTGCAGGGCCTCGGCCAGCCTGGCCAGCACCTGCGCGCGCACGTCGCCCCCCGCCTTAGGCCGTGCCGGCGCCCGAATGACCGGCGCCGGTGCCGGCGCTGCCGGCCGCTGGATCAGGCCATCGCTTCGGGCAGCGATGATCTGCTGGCCGAGGGGATCGTCGCCCAGGGGCCCGGTCCCTTGATAGGGACAGCGGATATCGTGAAAGCCTTCCCGGCGCAGCACCCGCCACCAGCCTTCGGTGCTCAGCACCGGACTGCCGGCGATGCGCAGCTCCCCATCACGGCTGAGCCACCAGCCTTCCAGCAGGCCGAAGCTGAGGTGGTTGAGCAGCGACAGGGCGGTGACCTCGTTCAGCAGCAGCAACCCGCCTGCCTTCAGCAGGGCCTTGGCGTTGCGCAGGGCCAGACCGACGTCGGTGGTGGCGTGAAGCACGTTGGTGGCCAATACCACGTTGTAGCCATGGAGCTCCAGCCCTTGCTCTGCCGGGTCCTGCTCGACATCGAGCAGGACGTAGCGGAGGTGGGGCGCACGCTGGCCGAAGCCGCGCTCGCCATGATTGAGAAACGCCTTGGAGATGTCGGTGTAGCAATACTCTTCGATGTGCCCGACGTAGGGCGCCAGGGCATCGAGCACCTGGCCGGTGCTGCTGCCGGTGCCGGCACCGATCTCTAGCAGGCGGATGCGCGCCGCCGGCTGTGCTTGGAGTAGCCGCGCCACCCGCCGGGCCACCGACCGCGCCAGCGCGCGGTTGAAGAAGCGAGAGCTGGCCGTCTCTTGATAGACCCGCTCCACCAGCACCAGGGAGGAGTCAGGAAACAGCGCGGCGGTGGCCGGGATCTCCCTCCGCAGGATGCGTGGAAGGCTGTTCAGGGACGCCTCCAGCAGATCCAGCCAGGGTCCGAGGTGGGGGTCGTCCCGCCAGACCGCTTTAGCCGCAGTCCAGCGCGGCCAGGGATCGCCCGCCGTCGCCGGATAGGGCTCGAGCAGACGCCGGCTCTGGACCAGCCAGCGATCATAGGGCGGCGGCAGGGGGGCATTCATCGGCCCCAACAGTCCCGCCCCCTGCAGCTGCCAACGCAGGATATGGGCGCACAAGACCTCCAGCTCGGCAATCAAGGGCTGGCGCTGCTCGGCGATGGCCCGCGCCTCGGCCAGGGCAGCAGGATCGGGCTCGGCGCTGAACGGGATGTCCTGATCGTCCTGCAATTGCTGCAAATGGACCGCACCCAGGGGCGGCATGCCCCGCAGTGCCGGCGGCGTGCGTTCCGGGACAACTCCACCGGCGCGCAGGAAGGCGAGCTGCGGCAGGGGTCCGGCCAGCAATCCCGCCAGCGCGGCCAGTGCGGAGTCTGACCGTATGGGCACCAGCCCCTGGCGGGCCATGCGCCGGCGGCTCGCCGCGTCGGCGACGACGCCGACATCGCCCCAGTAGCCCCAGTTGATGCTCCTGGCCGGGCAGAGGCCACGTGCCGAGATCCGGCGCGCGAGCGCATCGGTATAGAGACAGCCGGCGGCATAGTTGCCCTGCCCGGGTGCCCGCGCGAAAGACATGGCGGCGGAGAAGAACAGCATGAAATCGAGCCGATCGCCGGCAAAGCACTCGACCATGGCGCGGGCGACCGCCGCCTTGGGCGTCAACGCCGCCATGAGCTGCTGCTCGCTCATTTGCGCCAGGCTGCTGTCCGCCAGCACGATCGCCGAATGGACCACACCGTGCACGGCGTCGTGGGTCGCGAGAACCTGCTGACGGACTGCGGCCAGGGCCGTCGGGTCGGAGGCGTCGGCAGCGATGTAGAGGGGCGCCTCGCCAAAGGCGCGCAGGCGCCCAATGCTGGCCTCGATCTGCACGTCCAGGTGCCGGCGGCCGACCCAGACGATGTGCGCCCCGTAGGCGCGGATCAGGTGCTCGCTCCACACGGCGCCAATACCGCCCGCACCGCCGATCACCACATAGACCCCGCCCTGGCGGTAGGGATCGGGATGGCCGGGCGCCGGTTGCAGCGGGGCCAGTGCCTGCCGGTACCAGCTTCCCTGGCGATAGGCCCAGCCCAGACCGTCGCCATCGGCCGGCAGCGAGAGGATTCGACCCCAGGGTGCAGCCTCCTCGGACGCCAGATCGACCATTCGCACGCGCCACAGCGGATACTCCTTGGCCAGGCTGCCGGCCAGGCCGTGGAGCGCCGCCTGGGCCGGATCGAGCTCGCCGTCATCCTCCGCCACCACCGCCATCGCCGCGCGGGTGATCAGGGTCAGCTCGAACGGCACCTCGCCGTAGCCGGCATCCAGCAGCGCCCTGAGGGTGCGGTACAGGCCGATGATGGCGGCATCCCCCGGCCAAGAGGGCGCACAGTAGATGAGATGGCGCAGCTCTCCAAAGGCGGCCAGCCTGTGATCCAGCGCCGCCGCGCTATCGTCAATGACGACGGTTGCCGCCTGCAGTCCGGGCACCACGGTGGCCAGTCCCCTGGATACTTGGTCGTCAGCGGCCAGTAGCAGCATGCCGGCACCGGTGAAAGCCTCGGGCGCCGGCGACTCCGTGCGCTGCCAAAGGGGGATCAGGATCAAGTCCTGCTCCTGGCTCGCCGCAGGCTGGGCCTGGACCTCCTCGACGCGCATTGCCGCTTTCGGCGGCCAGTAGCGCTCCTGCGCGAAGGGATAGGTGGGCAGGTGCTGCGGCCGCCGCGGGGATTTGGGCCAGTCGACCTCACCGCCGCCGACCCAGGCCTCGGCCAGCGCCGCCCAGTCGCCGTAGCGCGCGCTGCCGGCGAGCGACTCCGGCGCGAGCTTCGCGGCAATATCGGGTGTCGATTGCCACCAGCGCCCCGGGCGCGGCGTCTCCCCGGCGATGAAGGCAGACAGCAGGATGTGACACTCGGACAAGCTGCGGACCAGGAACACCACCCGCTCGGCCATGGCATCACGGCCGTGCTGGAGGGTATGGGCGATGGCTTCCAGGTCGGCGTCCGCCAGGCACATCGGACTGCCGGCATCGGCCTGCAGGAACCGTTGCAGCTTCTCGGCATAGGCCAGCAGGCGCGGCCGGCTCCTGGCGGAGAGCGGCAGCAGCCAGGGACCGCCCGCGCTGTCTGCATGGACTGGCTGGTCGTCGACATACTCGTCTACCACAAGATGCACATTGGTGCCGCTGTGGCCGAAGGAATTGATCGCCGCGGTCAGCCGTCCCGTGGGACCCGGCTGCCAGTCGGCACCCTGCTGCTGAATACGGAACGGACTGTCCGCCAGACGGATGTGCGGGCTCAGCCGGCGAAAATGCAGCTGTCCGGGCAGGTAGCGATGACGCAGGCACAACAGCACCTTGATCAACCCCACAACTCCGGCCGCCGCGGCGCAATGTCCGAGGTGTCCCTTCACGGTGCCCAGGGCGCAGAAGCCGCTCCCGTCGGTGAAACCGCGGAAGGCGCGGACCAGAGCCTTGGCCTCGATGGGATCACCCAGCTCGGTGCCGGTGCCGTGGGCCTCCACATAGGTGACGGCCCGCGGATCGATTCCGTGGCGCCGGTAGAGCTCGACGATGAGCCGCTCCTGAGCGGCACCGTTGGGCGCGGTCACCCCGTTGCTGGCGCCGTCCTGATTCATGCCCGAGGCGCGGATGACGCCGAGGATGGCGTCGCCGTCGCGCCGGGCATCCGCCAGGCGCTTGAGCACCACCATGCCCACCCCTTCCGACAGCACCGTGCCGTCGGCGGCACCATCGAATGGGCGGCAGCGACCGCTGGGCGACAGCATGCCGGTGGCCAGGAGCCGATCCAGTGTGTCGCCGTCGAGGTGGGCGAACACGCCGCCGGCCAGGGCCAGCTCGCACTCGCCGTGCCGCAGGCTCTCGCAGGCCAGGTGTATGGCGGCCGCGGAGGAGGAGCAGCCGGTGTTCACCACCAGGGTGCTGCCGCTCAGGTCCAGGAAATAGGAGAGCCGGGAAGCAATCAGGGCGTCGGAATAGCCGGTGAATGACTCGTGCAGATAGCCCGTGGGCTCGGCACCGACATACACCGACACCGCCCGGCCCGCGAGGCCGCTGGGCGCAATGGCGGCGTCCTCCAGCGCCCGCCAGCTCTCCATCAGTATTAGCCGCTGGTGGGGACTCATGGACACCGCTTCCCGCGGCGAGAGGTTGAAGAACAGCGGGTCGAAGCAGTCGCGTCCGGCCAGGATTCCGCCGCGGCTGCTGCCGGTACCGGCACGCCCGCGGTAGTCCGCCGGCAGCTCACCGATAGCATCGAGCCCGTCGCGCAGATTGCGCCAGAGACCATCCACGTCGTCGGCCCCGGGAAACTGTCCGGACATCCCGATCACCGCCACCGCCCGCGGGTCGGCGGCGACCCCCGGGGCCACCTCCACGCCCTGGGATGCCGCGACCGGCGCCTTGCCGGCTGCGCCCGAGGCGCCGGCGAGGCTCTCCGGCAAGCCCGGCTGGGTCGCGAGGATGTGGTCGGTGAGCTTCGCCAGGTTGCTGTGATCGAAGATGTCGGTCGTCTCCAGGGCGATGGCGAGCCTGCCGTTGATGGTGTGCACCACGTCGACGCCGAGGATGGAATCCAGCCCCAGGTCGGCGAAGGCGGCGTGCCAGCCAATGTCCGCCGGCGTCATGCGCAGGGCCGCTGCCAGACAGCCACGCAGCAGCCGTCCGACCTCCTCGCGCAGCGCCTTGCCCGCTAGCGTTCGGCGCGGTGCGGCGGGCACGGCAAGCGGCTGCACGGCATCCGTGGTCTGCAGCCCCATGGCGGCGAGGCCGGCCGGCCCCCCCGCGCCGGCCATCACCAGCTGGGGGCTCGTGCCCCGCAGCAGGATCGCCAGCGCCGGCAGCGCCTGGGCCGGCTCAATGGAGGCAATGTCCTTGCTCTCCAGCCAGGCCTGGAAGCCCGCCGATGCGGCCACGGGGCCGACACCGCCCCAGTAGCCCCAATTCATCACCCGGACCGGGCATGGCCAATGCACCGCCAACTTTCGGGCCAGGGCATCGACGAACAGGCCGGCGGCGGCATAGGGGCTCTGTCCCGACTCCCGGGAGTACACCACGGTGGAAGAGAAGAACAGGAGGAAGCCCGGCGCCTCGTCGCGCAGCACCTCCGACAGGGTCCAGGCACTCACCGCCTTGGCGGCATAGTCCGCCTGGAAATGGCTCTGGTCCATGTCCTCCAGGGTGCGGGCGGCCACTCTGGCCGCGGCGTGGACGACGCCATCGATGCGCCCAAGCTCCGCCTGGACCCGTTGCAGGGCGGCCTGCAAGGCTGCCGAATCGGTGGCATCGGCTTGCAGATAGCGGGGCGCGGGGCCGAGCTGCGCCAGCTGCGAGATCTTGTCGCGAATGGTCTGATCCTCGGTCCGCCGGCCGACCCAGACGATTCGGGCGCCACTGGTGCGGATCATCTCCCGGGACCAGGCCTCACCCACGGCACCGGCCCCGCCGATGACCACATAGACACCATCTCGCGGATAGCTGGCGTCCATCTGCGGTGCAAACGCGACCGGCATCACCACACGCCGGTGCCAGCTCCCCTGGCGCCGGCTCAGACTCACCCCGGCAAGCTCGTCAGGCAGCGCCAGCAAGGCGCCCATAGCTGGCGGGGACCTGCCGCTCTGGTCCGCCAGCATTACACGCCAGCTGGGCCGCTCCCTGGCCAGACAGCCGAACAGCCCGTGCAGGGCAGCGGCGACTGGCTGGGTCTCCGCATCGTCCTCGGGAAAGGCATCGAAGGTCAGCAAATAGAGCTGCAGTGGCTGCGGGCCGTAGCCGGCCCGGTACAGCGCCCGGATGAGCCGGAAGGCGGCCAGCACCTCAGATTCCGGGGACTGGGGCCGCTTGCTCGCCAGCCAGACGATGCGCATCGCCCCGGCCGCCAGAGGCGCGGTCGGGTCTTCGACGGTGATCGCTAGCGGCTCCATGCCCGGATGGGCACTTACCACCTCGGCCAGCCAGCCGGGGTCGCACCCGGCCAGCAGGGTCCTGCCCGAGACGATCGAGATGGCGGCATCCGGGTCAACGGTCAACGACTGCCAGTGGGGCTGGAGCAGGATGGGCTGCCCGTCGGCGACGTGGCTCGTCTGGCCGCCCTGCTCCTGCGCTTCCGTCATGCCGGCCGGCGACTGGCCGGGCGCCGAGGGCGCAGACGACGGGATCCAGTAACGGTTGCGGGCAAAGGGATAGCCGGGCAGCGCCACCGGGGCCGGCGGCCGCCCCGGATAGAGACGCTCCCAGGGCAGATTCACCCCCCGCACCCAGAGCGCCGCCAGCTTCTTCAGCTTGCTCTTCTTAAGCCAGCGCTCGAGACGCCGGTGAGCCTCCTCGTCGTGCTCCAGCCGGGCGATGGTGTCGCGGTCCGGTGTACCGTCACCTTGCCAGCAATCGGGGATGTGGTCACTGCCGGCGACGAACGCGGCCAGCCGCTCCTGCGCCTGCTCAATGCAATCGACGCGAAAGGCGACCCGCCACGGCATAGGCTCGCGCCCCAGCTGCAGCGTGGCGGCCACGGCGCAGAGATCCACGGGCTCGGCGCCGTCGCGGAGTTCCCGCAGGAAATCCAGCAGGCGCAGCGCGTAGCCGGTGAGTCGCTCCCGGCTCGCCGCGGAGAGCGGCAGCAGCTGCCGCCGCGCCGATAGCAGCTCGGGCGGCCGCACGGTCGTCCGGGGTCTGTACTGCTCCAGGAGCACGTGGGCATTGGTGCCGCCGAAGCCGAAGGCGCTCACCCCGGCGCGCAACGGCAGCACCTGGCCGTCCTCGCCAGAGGGCGGCTGCCAGGGCCGGCCCCGGTCGACGATATAGAAGGGGCTGCCTTGTAGCCGAATGACCGGATTGAGTCGGGTGAAATTGAGGCTGGCCGGCAGCTTGCCGTGGCCCATGGCGGCCAGCACTTTAATCACCCCGGCCACGCCGGCGGCAGCCTCCAGGTGGCCGATGTTGGTCTTCACCGAGCCGAGTCCGCAGTACGCCGTGCGGGGCGGCTGCCCATAATGATCGAACAGCTGCGCAAAGGCTGTCTTCAGACCCAGAATCTCGATGGGATCCCCTAAGGGTGTCCCCGGCCCGTGGGTCTCCACGTAGCCGATGGTCTCGGGTCGCACCCCGGCCCTCAGGCAGACGTCGCGGATGACCTCGCTCTGGGCCAGCGGATTGGTGACGGTCAAGGCACTGGTGCGCCCCCCATGATTGATACCGCTGCCCCGGATCAGGCCGTAGATACGATTGTTGTCCGCCTCGGCCCGGGCCAGGGGCTTCAACAGCAGGATGGCGCCGCCCTCGCCGCGGACATAACCGTCCGCCGCCTGGTCGAAGGCCTTGCAGCTGCCGCTGGGCGACAGCATTCCGCCCTTGCTGAAGGCGATGAAGCGCTTGGGCGACCAACAGATGTTGACCCCACCCGCCAGCGCCAGCCCACACTCGCCGGCGCGCAGGGAGCACAAGGCCTGATGGATGGAGACCAGGGAGCTGGCACAGGCGGCGTCGCTGGTGATGCTGGGACCCTTGAGGTCGTAGAAATAGGAGATGCGGTTGGCGAGCAGGGAGTAGCCGACACCGCTGGGCATGTAGGGGTCCACCTCATCGAGGCCGCCGTCCACGAGCTCGGCGTAGTCGGCGTTGCACATGCCCATGAACACGCCGGTCCTGCTGGAGCGCAAGGCGCTGGGCCGGACTCCCGCATCCTCCAGCACCTCCCAGGCCAGCTCCAGGGCCATGCGCTGATGGGGATCCATGAGCTCGGCTTCCCGCGGCGAGATCTTGAAGAACGGGGCGTCGAAGCAATCGGCGTCCTCCACGAATCCCCCCCAGATGCTAGCGGTCTTGTTGCGCTGGCGCTTCGGGTCGCCGTGGTAGGCGCCCTTGTCCCAGCGACTCGGCGGCACCTCGGTGATCAGCGAGCGACCGGCATCCAGGTGGCGCCAGAATTCCTCCAGGCTGCGGGATTGGGGGAAGCGCAGCGCCACGCCGACGACGGCGATGAGGTCTTCAACTGCCTGCTCCTGGGTGTCGGGGGTCGACGTCATGGCATGGCCCCTGACTTCTGTCGCGCCCGGCGGCGGTCCACGACCCGCACCAGAATGTCTCCTATGCCCTGGCTGGCCGCCGCCGGCAGATCCTGGCGCTGCACGAAGTAGCGATGCACCAGGGCGGTAGTGATAAGGAAGATGAAGGCGCTGTGCTCGTTAACGCCCAGGCTCTCCGGCTCGCTGGTGAGCACCTTGTTGGCCAGCGCGCTACAGAATTTCGGATTCAGGAGCTCGATCTTGGCCAGCTCCTGCTCCGAGAGCAGCAGATCCAGGTATTCGGGCCGGTGGCGCACGAAGCTGGCCGCGTCCGGCGCCCGGTAGGGCTGTTTGGGCTTGCGCCGCAGGGACTCCGGGATGCGCCCGGCGAAAGCCTGCTTCAACAGGTGCTTCTCGTCGAGGCCGTCATCGAAGCGCAGGTTGACCGCCGCCGCCAGGCGGACCACATTCGGGTCCAGAAAGGGACAGCGATTCTCCACCCCATGGGCCAGTCCCATGCGCTCGCCCTGGGTCGACAGCAGGTAGCCGGCCAGCAGGGTCTTGAATTCCAGCCACTGGGCCTTCTCCACCGCCGAGAGCCCAAAGAAATAGGGCTCCTGCTCCAGCAGCCGGTTGATCTCCTGCAGTGCATCGTGCCTGCCACTGAGCAGGCGCTTGGAGAGCAGCGCGCTCTGGAAGCGCATCTCGTGAGAGAACAGGCCCGGCGTCTGCTCCTTGGCGTGGCGCTGATAGAGGGCGAGGAGCTGCGGCAGGTTCTCCTCGGCATAGTGCCTGAGATAGGGGTAGAGCCGCATCAGGCGCTGCTTGCGCGTCTCCGGGTCGAGCGCCTCCCATTGCTGCCGCAGCAGGGTCTCCTTGAAGATGTTGTAGCCGAGAAAGGTCTCGTCGGCGCCCTCGCCGCTCAGCACCACCTTGATGCCGGCCTCCTGGACCAATTGGGAGAGCAGGAGCATGGGCACGAAGGCGGTGCGAAATACCGGCACCTCGGCGTGGTAGACCGCCTGGGGCAGATGGTCGACGATGTCTCGGGCGCTGATGTGCACTGCCTGGTGGGCGGTGCCATAGCGCTCGGCCACGAGCTTCTGGTCGGCGGACTCGTCGTAGGTGGGATCGTCGAACTCCACCGAGAAGGTATGAAGAGTCTTGTCGGTCTGGCGGGAGACGCTGTCGGTGACCACGGTGGAATCCAGGCCGCCGCTTAGATAGACGCCCACGTCGACGTCGCTGCGCAAACGCAGCCGCACCGCCTCGTCTACGGCCTCACGCACCGCCGCGGCGGCCGCAACCGAGTCGGCTGAAAACGGCGGGGCGTTGAAGTCGAGGCTGTAGTAGCGCTGCCGGTGCAGGCCGTCCGCATCCAGCCGCAGAGTCTCGCCCATGGGCAGCTGGTGGACGTTGGCGTAGCCGGTCTGCCAGGGCAGCGGGGTCCAGTAGCTGTAGATCGACGCCAGCTGCGCGGCGTCCGGCTCGAACCGGAAGCGCTCTAGCGCCAGGAAGCTCTTCATCTCGGAGGCGAAGGCAAACACCCCCGCCTGCTCGGTATAGAACAGGGGACGCTTGCCGTAGCGGTCGCGGGCGAGAAACAACGTGCCCTCGCGGCCATCGTAGACGGCGCAGGCGAAGGCGCCGTTGCAGCGCCGGAGCGCATCGGTGCCCCACTGCAGCCAGGCCTGCAGCAGCACCTCGGTATCGGAGGCGGTCTGGAAACGATGACCCAGCTGCTGCAGGGTCTGGCGCAGCTCGATATAGTTGTAGATCTCGCCGTTGAAGCAGATCCAGTAGCGGCCCTGGGCATCGCCGATGGGCTGCGATCCCGACTGCAGGTCGATGATGGACAGCCGGGTGGTGCCGAGGGCGGCGCAGTCGTCGATGTAGTAGCCCGCCTCGTCGGGGCCGCGATGGCGCAACAGCGCCAGCATGGCCTCGATGGTCGCCGCCGAGGTAGCGTGTCTGTCGTCCCGGCACAAATACCCTGCTATCCCGCACATACGGTCCCCAGGCTAGCCAACATAGAAGCTCGAATGGGCCTTATCCCTGTCGATGAAGAAGCCGAACTTGGTCAAAAGGTCGCCGAAACCGATCTCAACAAAGTTGTCGCAGCCGTCCGCGATCAGCCGCCGGATGCCCTGCTCCCACAGTACGGGCTGGCTGACATGGCGCGCGAGGCTCCGCTTCACGGCCGGCAGATCGCCGCTCAAATAGTCGCCACCGGTGTTGTCGATCACCGCTACGGCCGGTGGAGCAAGCTCCAGGTCCTGCAGGTAGTCCGCAAAGGCTGTTGCCGCCGGCTCCAGTAGGCGGCTGTGCCAGGCCCCCGCCACCGGCAGCACCACGGCCTTGCGCGGGTGGATGCGCTCCGCCCCGGCCACCGCCAGCTCCACCGCCTCCCGGGTACCGGACACCGAGTACTGCCCCAGGCAGTTGTAGTTGCTGATGGCGATCTCGTGGCCGGCGTCACGCAGCTCATCGAGATAATCGTCCAGCGTCTCGGCGGTCACGCCGATGAAGGCCCCCATCCCGCCCGCCGCATAGCGGAAACAGGCGTCCATGAGATCGGCCCTGGCGGCCACCACCTCGACCATCTTCGCGAAGGACAGGCAGCCCGCGGCGTAGAGGGCCGTCCATTGCCCAACGCTGTAGCCGGAGAGATAGCGGGGGGGTGCCGAGCCCGCCGCCTCCAGAGTCTCCAGGTAGCGCGTCAGGGACAGGCTGCCGACCAGCACGGTGAGCAGGGAGCTGACCTTGTTGCGATCGAGGAAGTCCCGGCCGCCCCGTTCCAGCTCGCCGAGGACGTCGACCCCCAGGGCTTGGCACACCACGGCATAGCGGGCGTCGAACTCCGGTAGTGTCCTGACCCCGTCCAGCATGCGCGGGTCGTGCCCGCCCTGGCCGGGAAACAGCAGCGCCGTCTGTTGCGCCACCCGGCTCAGGCCGCTTTGCCGGTCTTGGCCGCGACGCACGCGGCGATGCCGTTGCAGCTCACCAATACGTTGGTGAGCATCTCCATCTCCGTAAAACGAATGGCGAACTCGGATTCCAGGAACCGGATGAGCTTGATGTAGCCCATGGAATCGATCATGCCGGCCTTGAACAGGTCGGTGTCGCGAGTGATCTCGTCGTCGAATTCGAACATGAGCTCGCTGGTGAGGAAGTCCTCGATCTTGTCTTTCATAACCTTGCCCTCCGTGTTTAGAAATCGTGCCTGAATACCAGAGCCGCAACATAGACAAACGGCTGCCATGCCACGGTCAGTGGCACCCGGTGTCATCGCTCTCGACGATGGCACCCAAGGGTGATCAGGGATCACTGCGATTCTTGACTAGCCGCCCGCGCGGGAGCTCGGGACGGCCTCAATCATCGCTACGCTCAAGGGGCCCCGGACAGGTGAGGTGCGTCCTGTACGGCCAGTAGCTGCCGGTAGCGCCGGTCGAGCACCTCGGCCGCCCCCTCCATCAGCCGCCGGCCGATGTCGCCCGCATGTCGGTTGCGCCAGGGCTCCAGCTCGGTGTCCTTGACCCACTCATTGAACGCCCCCATCGCCTGGCCGCAGTGCACCTGAAAGTCGACCTTGCGCCCGACGTCGCCCTGCAAGGCGTAGCGGGATGTGCTCCAGCAATAGGCACGGAACACCAGCGCCATCTTGTGCTTCGGACTCGCCTCCGCCCGGCTGATCTCCTCCGGCGGATAGACCCCCTTCAGCTCCTCGAAGACCTCATCGAAGCTACGCTTGAAATATCTCTGCTCGATCTGGGCCCGGGTCTTGGAATCGATATCCTCCAGGGATTCGTGATGCAGGTAGAGGGAGTAGAGCTTGTTGGCCCGCGCCGGGAAGAAGACGCCGCGCCGCAGCACCTGGACCTTGGCGCCGAGCTCGAACATGTCGGCGGCGGGAGCGTAGTCGGTGTCCTGCACGCTGGCCTGCTGCAGCATCTCTTTCACCGCCTCGCTAGTGCCGGCCTCCACGGCGCACTGGTTGACCGAGCCGGTGAGGATGAAGTCGGCCCCCAGCACGAAGGCGGCAGCGGCGGCCTCCGGGGTGCCGATGCCGCCGGCGGCGCCGACCGCAATGGGGCTGCGATAGCCGTGCTGCCGGATCATCCGGTCGCGCAGGCGGCAGATGGTCGGCAGCAGCGCATAGGCGGTCTCCCGGTCCGTATGGCCCGCCGAATCGGCCTCGGCGCAGATATGATCGGCCATGGGCAGATGGCTGGCCAGCTCGGCCTGCTCCGGCGCGATCTCGCCTTTCTCCAGCAACTGGCGGAGGATGTCCTCGGGTGGCGGCGACAGGAAGTTGGTCGCCACCTCGGGCCGCGACAGCTTGGCCAGGATCAGATGGTCCGAGACCACCCGGCCATCGCCTTCCTGGCGCAGTCCCCGCAGCCTGTACTTGACCAGGGCAGGCGTCATCTTGATGAAGGCCGCCGCTTCCACGTGGCGGACGTCGTGCCGCAGCAGTATGTCCACGATGGCCTCTTCGGCGGCGTTGCAGAGCAGATTGACGCCAAAGGTGTGGCCGGCCAGCTCGCGCTTGAGGTGGATCACGGTCTCCTCCACCCGTTGCGGATCCAGGCCGCCGGCGCCGAAGAAGGACAGCATGCCGGCCCTGGCGACGCTGGCCACCAGCTCCCTGGAGGCGACACCCATGTACATGCCGCCGGCCACATAGGCGTATCTCAGCTTGTAGGCCTGCTTGAATGCACTGCTGCCCAGGGACTCGGCGGTAATCCGTCCGCCGCTGGCGCCGCCATGAGGCACGGCCGCCACCGGCCGCCCCTCCGCCGCCATGACGATGTGCGGCGGCTCATCCGCGACCCGCAGCGGACTCGCCTCCTTGCGAACGGCGTCGATGTTGGCGATCACCGGTATCCGTGGCTCGGCGAGGTTGAAGCGGGCTCGGAATGCCATGGTGACGTAGCTCTCGGCTCCCTCGATGGCTCGCTCAGCTTGCAAGGATACCCTGAAGCGCGGGGATGGCGACCAGCCTGGACCCAGGCAAGCCGCGGCCCGGACGCGCGCCGTCGGCGCAATCATATACGCTTGGCTCGGATTAGGGCATACCCGGCCGACCGTGCCAACTGGCCGGCCACGCCGGCGAAGCCGTCCAAGGTGGCGGTATCGGTCATCGCCAGCAGCGACTCGCGCTGGGCGGCGACCGCGCTCCGGAGCTTTGTGTCCAGGGGTGCCATGACCTGGGAGGTCACATCCCGCAGCCGCAGCAGCTCGAATCCGGTCTCCGCCAGCAGCGCCGGGTAATCCGAGGTCGGGATGTAATGGGCATTGCACAGCTCGCTGGCGAATCTCTTGTCCTGCTCCGACAGGATCCCGATATCCACCACATCCGCCAGCAGCAGCTCGGCACCGGGCTTGAGCACCCGCCGGGCCTCACGCAACGCCGGCCGATGCCCCATATGAAAGATGGACTCGAACAGCCAGCCGCCGTCGAAGGTGGCGTCCGCATAGGGCAATGCCAGGGCGTCGGCCACCTGGAAATGCACCTGCCCGGAGAGACCGGCGCGGGCGGCTCGCATCTGAGCTTCGCGGCACTGGTACGGGCTGATGGTGACCCCGTTGACTGCACAGCCCCGGGTCTGTGCCAGTAGCATCGCCGGCACCCCGAGACCACAGCCGATGTCGACGAAGCGCTGCCCCGTCCCCACCGCCGTCGTGGCGATCATCTCCAGTGTGAGGCGCAGGGTGCCCTTAGCGAAGTCGGCGTCCCCATTCTCCTCGTCCCAGTAGCCGAGATGGATGTGGCCGTCGGTCAGCCGGTCCCATAGCCGGTTTTCCACCGAGCCATAGTAGTCGGCTACCCTGCTGCCGCTGTTCTCCTCCAATGCGCCGGCTCCCGAATCCATCTGCTTGTCCGCTACTGCAGCTTCGAGGTCTCGTCGGTAAACCAGGGAGCGCCGTCCGAGATCGTGAAGGAGGTGATACCGCTACCCTTGCTCATGTCCAGCTTCTTCAAGTCCACGGCCTTGAGCTCATGATTGAGGCGCATCGCATAGTACAGCACCCGCTCGCTGTGATCGCGCACTACCCACCACAGGCTCGGGCTGCTCTCATTGCTGGTGTCCTCGATCACCTCCCGCTCGTTGACGGCAACCCGTCCCAGGAGCTGCAGCGCATACTGCACCCCGGTCATGGAATCATACTGGGTGGGAAAGGACTTGCGCAGGGCCGCCATACGCACGAACCGGGATGGGGGCGTGCTGTCGCCGGGCATCCCATACATGCCGCTGCCCAGCACCTCCGCCTGCCAGCCATGGTGGGCAGCCTGCAGGACGCCGTTCGGCTGCCGCTCGAATTCCACATACTTGTCGACCGGCAGGTCCTTCGGCTGCAGATTGCCGTAGAGGTAGTTGTAGTTGATGGACTGCCAGTCGTACGGTGGATCGTTGGTCAGCACAGCCAAATCGTTGTTGTAGATGTTTTGCTTGCCCTTGACGTATTCGACGACGATGCTCTTGCCGTCCTTGTCGTGCACACTGAGGTGGAAGCGGTCGACATCCTTCAGAATCGGCTGCACCCAGACCTGGATCTTCCCAAGGGTCTTGACCACCTCCCCGGTGCTTCTGCAGGTGCCCAGCAGGTAGGAGATCAGCAGATTGGCATCCATGCAGTTGGCGCAGTCGCCGGCTTCGACCTTGGGGAAGGTAGTGTAGCTGAGCCACAGGGCCGCCGCCGACAGCCCCTCGGTATTGAGTCCATCGGAGACCGGCATCTCCTGGACGGGCAGTCCCAGCTTCTTCAGATCCAGGCCCTTGTGAATCACACTCACGGTCACGTAGCCGTACTTGGTATCCCACTTCAGACCCTGGCCTTTTCCGTCCTCGCCCGGGGCGCCGGAGACGAATGACTGACCTTGGGGCACCTTGACGATCATGGTGTTGAAACTGTCCGTGAAGTCCATGGTGCGGCCGCTGATGACCGGTGCCTTGCCCTTCTCGAAGGGCAGCATGAAGTCGGAGCAGGCCTGCGCGGGCTTCATGGAAGTCAACGACACCAACAGGCAAGTCATCAGGCCGTAAAGTAACTTCATTGTGACTCTCCTCTCCTTCTGATTGTGGGTGCGAGCATCATGGACGGGCTCCGGCGCAGTGGCCAATCACACGGCCGGCACTCTGCATCGGCAGCTCACGCTGATATGAACCTCCGATGCTTCTGCATCTCTGGCGTTCCTCCTAAATCTTACGGCTCGTCTGTGTTCGCCACGGGAACAGTACACCCGTGGGACCAAACCTCGCCACCGGGTGACTGTCGACAGGTCCAACAGGAGCGCCCCAGCCTCGCTGGCGG
>CAYQDX010000004.1:0-38194 GCA_964416345.1 uncultured Ectothiorhodospiraceae bacterium | reverse complement strand
CCAGCACCTGGGCGATCTGCATCACCTGCTCCTGGTACAGGATGACGCCGTAGGTCGGCTTGAGAATGCTCTCCAGAGCCACGTGGGGGTAGGCCACCGCCGCCCGGCCATGCTTGCGGTTGATGAAATCCTCGACCATGCCCGACTGCAGCGGTCCCGGGCGGTAAAGCGCCACCAGGGCCACGATGTCCTCGAAGCAATCCGGCCGCAGGCGCTTGATGAGGTCCTTCATGCCCCTGGATTCGAGCTGGAACACTGCAGTGGTCTGGCAGGACTTCAGCAGATCGAATGCCGCGGCATCGTCCATGGGCAGGGCGGTCATGTCCAGGGGTCGCTCGCCCAGCCGGAGTCGCTCCTCGTAGATTGTCTTGACTGCCCAGTCAATGATGGTGAGGGTGCGCAGTCCGAGGAAATCGAACTTCACCAGACCCACCGCCTCGACGTCGTCCTTGTCAAACTGGGTGACCACGCTGCCGCCGCCGGGCTCGCAATAAAGCGGCGTGAAATCCGTCAGCACCGAGGGGGCGATGACCACGCCGCCGGCATGCTTGCCGACGTTGCGTGCCAGCCCCTCCAGTCGGCGCGCCAGGTCCACCACGGCCCGCACGTCTTCCTCGGCATCGTAGACCCGGCGAAATTCCTCCTCCTCGGCCAGCGCCTTGTCCAGCGTCATGCCGATCTGGAAGGGAATCAGCTTGGCGATCCGGTCGACGAAGCCGTAAGGGTGACCGAGCACCCGGCCCACGTCGCGCACCACGGCCTTGGCGGCCATGCTGCCGTGGGTGGCGATCTGCGACACGCGATCGCGTCCATAGCGGCCGGCAACGTAGTCGATGACCCGATCGCGGCCCTCCATGCAGAAGTCCAGGTCGAAGTCGGGCATGGAAACCCGCTCCGGATTGAGAAAACGCTCGAACAGCAGGTCGTAGGCCAGAGGATCCAGGTCCGTGATACCTAGGGCGTAAGCCACCAACGAGCCTGCACCGGACCCGCGCCCGGGACCCACTGGAATGTGGCTGTCCCGGGCCCAACGGATGAAGTCCGCCACGATCAGGAAATAACCAGGGAAGCCCATCTGCACGATCACCCCAAGCTCGCGCTCCAGGCGCTCCCGATAGGGGGCGCACCGCGACTCCCGGTCCGGCGTATCCTCCGGCAGCAAGCGCTGCAGGCGCTGCTCCAGGCCGGTGCGCGCCTGCTGGGAGAAATAGGCCTGCGTGCTCAGTCCCGCGGGAATGGGAAACTCCGGCAGGTAGCTCTTGCCCAGCTCCAGCTCCACGCTGCAGCGCCTGGCAATCTCGACGCTGTTCTCCAGCGCCTCCGGTAGGTCGGCGAACAGCTCCGCCATCTCCTCGGGGGTGCGCAGATACTGCTGCTCGCTGTAGCGGCGGGGGCGGCGCGGGTCCTCCAGGGTGCGACCCTCCTGGATACAGACCTTGGCCTCGTGGGCCTCGAAATCCTCGGCCTTGAGGAAGCGCACGTCGTTGGTGGCCACGACCGCAGCGCCCTGTTCCAGGGCCAGCCTCACGCAAGCATGCACGTGCGCCTCGTCGCCGGGGCGTCCGGTGCGCTGCAGCTCGAGGTAGAAGCGGTCGCCGAACAGTCCCCGCCAGGCTTCCAGCCGCCGTGCGGCCTCGTCGGTGCGGCCGGCAATGAGGGCCTGGCCGATGTCGCCCTCGCGGGCACCCGACAGAGCGATGAGGCCCTCCTGGGCGGCCTCCAGCCAGGCCCAGTCGATCACGGGCACGTCGCCGTGCTGACCCTCCAGGTAGCCGCGGGAGATCAGGCGGGTGAGGCCGTGGTATCCGGCCAGATTCTGGGCCAGCAGAGTCAGGCGGTAGGGCTGGGTCCGGGATGCCGCATTGTGCAGCCATAGATCGGCGCCGACGATGGGCTTGACGCCGGCCACCACGGCCGCGCGGTAGAACTTCACCATCGCGAACAAGTTTCCCTGGTCCGTGACGGCGCAGGCGGGCATTCCCGCCTTGGCCACCGCCGTCGCCAGGGGCTTGACCCGGACGATGCTGTCCACCAGGGAATACTCGGTGTGCAGGTGCAGGTGAATGAAGCGCGCCCCCATCGGCCTACTCGCCCCCCTCGGGCAGGAGCGCTCGCACGGGGGCGAAGCTGCGCCGATGCACTGGGGAGGGCCCCAGGCGCTGCAGACACTTCAGGTGAGCTCGGGTCGGATAGCCCTTATGGCGGGCCAAGCCGTAACCTGGGTAGCGGCCATCGAGTGCTAGCATCTCGGCGTCTCGCGCCACCTTGGCCAAGATGGACGCTGCGCTGATGGCCGGCACCAGAGCGTCGCCGCGGACGATGGCCCGGACCGGGCACTCCAGGACGGGGCAACGGTTGCCGTCCACCAGCACCGCGTGCGGTGCCAGGCCCAGTGCCTGCACGGCCCGCTGCATCGCCAGCAAGCTGGCGTTGAGTATGTTGTGGCGATCGATCTCCTCGACCTCGGCGCGACCGATGGCCCAGGCCAGTGCGCCGCCCCGAATGTCCAGCGCGACATCCTCGCGGCGGGCGGCGCTCAGCGTCTTAGAGTCCGCCAGACCGGCGAGCCGCCGCGCCGGATCCAGGATCACTGCGGCCGCAATCACGGGCCCGGCCAGGGGACCGCGCCCCGCCTCGTCGACACCCGCCACCCCGTAGAACGAGTCATGGCTCGCGTGAGCCGTCATTGCAGCAGCTCCAGCACTGCCTGGGCAGCCTGCACGCTGGCATCACGGCGCAGCTGCCGGTGGACTTCCGGATAGGACGCCACCTGCTCGGCGCGGCGTTCGGGAACCTCCAGCAGATCCATGACGGCCTGGCCCAAGGCCTCGGGTGTCGCCGCCTCCTGGATCAGCTCGGGCACGATCGGCCGCCCGACCAGGTGGTTGGGCAAGGAATAATAGGGCGCCCGCAGCAGAGCGACGGCGATGCGGTAGGTCAGCGGCGCCAGGCGGTAGGCCACCACCATCGGCCGGTGCACCAGCAATGCCTCCAGGGCCGCGGTGCCGGAGGCGAGCAGCACCACGTCGGCTGCCGCCATCGCCTCGCGCGCATGACCGTCCACCAGGGTGATGGGCAGGTCTGCTCCGTAATCCTCCAACGCCCGTCGGAACAGCTCCCGGGTGACCTCGGTGGCCATGGGTGCCACGAAATGCAGCGCCGGAGCGCGGGCGCGACACCATTGGGCCGCCTGAACGAAGCGCTCGGCCAACAGGCGCAGCTCACTGACACGACTGCCGGGCAGCAGAGCCACCACCTGTCCCTGGGCGGGCAAGCCCAGCCGAAGACGTGCTGCTGTCGCATCCGTCTCCAAGGCGACAGCATCCGCCAGCGGGTGGCCGACGAAGCGCACCGGCACCTGGTGACGCTCGTAGAAAGCCGCCTCGAAGGGAAACAGGGTCAGCATCAGATCCACGGAGCGGGCGATCTTGCGCACGCGGTACTGGCGCCAGGCCCACACCGATGGGCTGACGTAGTGCACCGCCTTGACCCCGTGGTCCCGCAGGCTGCGCTCCAGGGGGAGATTGAAGTCCGGCGCGTCGATGCCGATGAGCACATCCGGCGGCGCCTGCTGCCAGCGGCGGCGCAGCCTGGACCGCACGCGGGCCAGCTCGCAGTAGCGGCCCAGGACCTCGACGATGCCCATCACCGCCAGACGCTCCATGGGATAGAGGGAACGGCAGCCCGCGGCAATCATCCTGGGACCGCCGATACCCTCGAAGTGCGCCTCCGGAACCCGCGCCCGCAGGGCCTCGACCAGCCCGGCTCCCAGCACGTCGCCGGACGTCTCCCCGGCCACCAGCGCTACCCGCAGCCCCATGCGGCTACTGCCGCCCGCTGGCGCAGGCCGCGGTCATCTGACGATTCCGCGCTGACTGCGCTCCAGGAAGTCGATGATAGGCTGGACCACAGGAGTCGTGAGGGCTATCTCCGATATGGACTCGACCGCCTGCTTTAGCGGCAGGTTGGACTTGTAGAGCAGTTTGTAGGCTCGGCGCAAGGCCAGAATCTGCTCTGGGCTGAATCCGCGCCGCCGCAGTCCCTCTGCGTTGATGCCATGAGGCTCGGCGGAATGTCCCGACACCATCACGTAAGGGGGCACGTCCCGCAGCAGCACGGTGCCCATTGCCGTGAAGCTGTGGGATCCGATGCGGCAGAACTGGTGGACAATGGTGAACCCGCCGAGGATGGCATTGTCGCCCACGGACACATGCCCGGCGATCGAGGCGTTGTTGGCGAAGATGGTGCCGCTGCCGACCTGGCAATCATGGGCGATGTGCACGTAGGCCATGATCCAGTTGTCATGGCCGACCCGCGTCACTCCGCCACCCTGGACCGTGCCGCGGTTGACGGTGCAGTACTCGCGGACGACGTTGCGCTCGCCGATCTCCAGTCGGGTCAGCTCGCCGCCGTACTTCATGTCCTGGGGCACGTCGCCCAGGGAGGCAAACTGATAGATCTTGTTGTCCCGCCCCATTCGGGTCGGGCCGTTGATGACCACGTGGGGACCTACCCAGCATCCGGGCCCGATCTCCACCTCGGCTCCGATGACGGTGTAGGGTCCGACGTGCGCATCCTCGGAGATGCGCGCCGAGGGATCCACTACGGCCCGTGGGTCGATCAAGCCCCCAGCTCCTTCACGGCGCACATCAGCTCGGCATTGCTCACCAGCCTGCCATCGACCTTGGCCAGCGCGGAGAACTTCCACACCCCTCGGGTCGCCCTGAGCAGCTCGACTTCCAGGCGCAGCTGATCCCCCGGGTGCACCGGGTGGCGAAATCGTGCCTTGTCGATGCCCACGAAGTAGTACAGCGAATTCTCATCGGGCCGGGTGTCGTTGGTGCAGAACGCCAGGATTCCGGTGGCCTGCGCCAGGGCCTCCATTATCAGCACGCCGGGCATCACTGGATGGTGCGGGAAGTGGCCTTGGAAAAACGGCTCGTTGATGGTGACGTTCTTCAGCGCCGCAAGTGACTTGCCGGGTGTGCACGCCAAGACCCGATCGATCAGCAGGAACGGGTAGCGGTGCGGCAAATACCTGAGAATCTCGTGTATTTCCATTGTGGTCAAAGCATTACCCCGCCTTGTCGGCCCCCGCACCGGTCACGCGAGCTTCGAGCTCGTTGAGCCGGCGGGCCATGTCGTCGAGCTGCCGGAACCGAGCGAAATTCCGGCGCCATTGCTGATTCGGCTGCAAGGGTGTGCCGGAGGAGTAGATGCCCGGCTCCGAAATCGACTTGGTCACCAGCGACAGTGCCGTGATGTGCACGTCATCCACCAGCTCCAAGTGCCCGAGAATCCCCGCCGCCCCACCCACCGTGCAGTGTCTGCCGATGCGGGTGCTGCCGGCGATGCCTACGCAGCCGGCGATTGCGGTGTGGGCACCGATGTGCACGTTGTGGGCGACCTGGACCTGATTGTCGAGCTTGACGCCGTCTTCGATCACGGTGTCGTCGATCGCACCACGATCGATGGTGGTATTGGCACCGATCTCCACGTCATCCCCGATGCGGACGCCGCCCAGCTGGGGCACCTTGATCCAGCGCCCATCCTCCTTGGCGATGCCGAATCCGTCGCTGCGGACCTCGGCCATCGCGATGACGATCACGAGGGTGCCGATGAGCACGTTGTGGCAGACCGTGACATTCGCCAATAGCCGAGTGCCTTCGCCGATCCGGGTGCCGCGCCCGACCACGCAGCCGGGCCCCAGACTCACCCCGTCCTCTAGCGCCGCGCCCGCCTCCACCAGGCAATTTGCCGCGATGCTCACGCCGGCACCCACCGCAGCCCCGCGCTCCACCGTGGCACTGGCGGCAATACCGGGTGGACGTAGCGACTCCGGATACAGGATGCCCGCGATCCGTGCATAAGTCGCATAGGGATTCCCGGTCACCAGCGCACTCACCGGACAGGCCGGCAAGGCGTCGGCACCCAGGATGACCGCCGAGGCGCGGGTGGTCGCCAAATACCTGCGGTACTTTGGATTGGCCAGAAAGCTGATGGTCCCCGGACGGGCGTGCTGCAGGGTCGCGACCCCCAAAATGGCGCAGGCGCCATCACCGTGGAGCGCGGCGCCGGTCGCCCGCGCCAGCTCTTCCAGTGTGTACACGGGCCGCGCCGTCCGGGGGCGGGTCGCTCAGCGCTGCAGGCGCTTGAGCACTTGGTCGGTGACGTTGATCCTCGGGCTGGCGTAGGCGATGCCATCGTACAGAATCACGTCGTAGCTGCCCTCCTTGCCGACATCCTCAATGGCCCGGTTGATCAGCTTCTGCAGCTTGCCCAGCTCTTCGTTGCGCCGAAAATTCAGGTCGTCGCGGAACTCGTCCTGGGCGCGCTTGAGATCCCGCTTGTCGGCCAGCAGATCGCGCTCGATCTTGCGCCGCTCGGCCTCGCTCATGATGGCCTGGTCGCGCGAGAGCTTCTCTTCCTTGCGCTTGATCTCTTTCTGCTTGCTGACCAGCTCATTTTCCCGAGTCTGGAATTCTTGCTTCAGGCGCTTGCTGGCCTGGTCTGCCTGGGGCGCCTTTTCCATCAGCGCCGTGGCGTCGACCACGGCCACCTTTACGCCGTCGCCAGCCGCCCATGCCTGATCGCCACACAACAAGATGCCAATACACAGTCCCGTAATAGTCCGCACAGGTGATATCAAGGTAATACTCCGATTCGCCTAGAAAAGCGTGCCCACAGAGAAATGGAAGTTCTGGGTCTGGTCTCCGTCCTTGGCGTTCAGCGCCTTGGCCAAGCTGAACTGCAGCGGTCCGAACGGCGATATCCAGATGAGGGACACGCCGGTGGAATAGCGCAAGGAGCCGAAGTCAAAGTCCTGGTCCGGACCGAATACATTGCCGAAGTCGAGGAAGGTGCTGAGGCGCACCTGCTTGCTCTGGGAGAACGGGGTCGGGAAAATGACCTCGACGCTGCCCACAGTCTTCAGGTTGCCGCCCATGGGATCGTCGGCGGAGTCACGTGGTCCGAGCGAGTTATCCTCGAAGCCACGCACCGAATTGCCACCGCCGGCGTAGTAATTCTCGAAGAAAGGCAGCTGGTCAGTGCCACCGTAGCCGTCGCCGTAAGCGACCTCCCCGTTCAGCGACAGGGTGAGATGCTCAGTCAGAGGACGGTACCACTGGTGCTTGTAGGAGAGCTTGTAGTATTCCAGGTCGCTGCCCGGGGCGCTCATCTGGGTGGTGAAGCGCTGCATCAGGCCGCGGTCGGCAAACAGGCCGCGGTTGCGCGTGTCGTGGACGAAGCTGCCGGTAAGCAGCACAGTGTCGAACTGATCGCCGCTGTCGGCGATGAACGTCGTCACGTGCTCCGGCGAGTCGCTCACCGCCTTGAGCTTGAGGTGCTTGTAGCCGATGCCGACTTTGGCGGTATCGTACTCATTGACCGGGAGTCCGAAATCCATGTTGCCGCCGTAGGCATCGGTCGTGTACTTGGATATGTTGGCCGCGCTGGCGTCTGTCTTCTGGTAGTACACCCGAAAGCCGCGGCTCACTCCGTCTATGGTGTAGTAGGGATTGGTGTACCCGACGCTGTAAATTGTGTTGACGTCGCTGTTGTTGAAATTGAAGGAGAGACGTTTGCCGGATCCAAGGAAATTGTCCTGGGTGATGGAGAACTGGAGCAGGACGCCTTCCGACTGCGAGTAGCCGAGAGCTGCGAGCAGATTCCCGGATGGCTGCTCCTCCACGCTGAAGTTGACGTCGACTTGATCCGGAGTTCCGGGCACCGCGGGCATCTCGACATTGACGTTGGTGAAGTAGCCCAGCCGCTCCAGCCGGGTGCGGGAGCGGTTGATCTTGGCCGTCGACACCCAGGCACCTTCCATCTGGCGCATTTCCCGCCGCAGCACTTCATCGCGGGTCTTGGTGTTTCCAACCATGTTGATGCGACGCACATAGACCCGCTTGCCCGGGTCGACGAAGAAGGTCACGGAGACCCGCTGCTGGGCCTCGTCGACCTCCGGAATGGCATTGACGTTGGCAAAGGCGTAGCCCTCGTTGCCCAGCCGGTCGGTGATCTTGGTCGTGGTCTCGGTCACCGCCTTGCGAGAGAAGACGCTGCCGCTGTGCAGCTGCACCAGCTTTGTTAGCTCCTGCGCCGGCACGACCAGGTCGCCGGTCAGCTTCACCTGGTCCACGGTGTACTGACGACCTTCGGTAATGTTGATCGTGATGTAGATGTCCTTGCGGTCCGGGGAGATTGCAACCTGGGTGGAATCGATAGAGAAGTTAAGATAGCCACGGTCCATGTAGTAGGAGCGCAGCACTTCCAGGTCCGCGGACAGCTTCTGCTTGGAATACTGGTCGTTGTGGGTATAGAACGACCACAGGGTCGGCGGACTGAGCTGGAACTTACGCAGCAGCGCCTTGTCGCTGAACACCGTATTGCCGACGACATTGATCTCGCGGATCCGAGCCACTTTGCCCTCCGAGATCTGAATATCGATGGCGACACGATTGCGCTCCAGGGGGGTCACGGTGGGAGTGATCTTCACCCCGTATTTGCCCTGGTTGAAATAGAGGCGGCGCAGCTCCTGCTCGGTGCGGTCGAGCAGCGAGCGGTCGAACACCCGCCCTTCCGCCATGCCGCTACTCTTCAGTGCCTTGGTCATCTCCTCGGTGTTGAACTCCTTGTTGCCGCTGAACTTGATGCTCGCGATTGACGGTCGCTCCGTCATCCAGACAACCAGCACGGTGCCTTCGCGCTCGAGGCGCACATCTTTGAAGAAGCCGGTCTTGAACAGCGCCCGCAGGGCCTCGGCGCTGCGTGTCTCATCCAGGGTATCGCCCACCTTGATCGGCAGATAGTTGAATACGGTGCCGGCGGAGATACGCTGCAGCCCTTCGACGCGTATGTCCGACACCACGAAGCTGTCGAATGCCGCAGCGCAGCCCGAATGCACCATGAGCAGCGCAGCCAGGAGGCCGGCAAGTCGGATTAGGCGTATCACGTCGGATGTCATCCAAGGCTGTGAGGCGAACGAATTCTTGCTCCGGTCGCTGGCCCTAGTCTGGCCGGAGACCCTGCTCCAAGCGGACGGGATAGTCCTGGGTCCGGATCACCCCGCCCTGCTCGCGCTCGTGGCGGCAAGAGCTCCGAGTCGGGCGCCCCTGACCCCGCGGCAGCATCTGGCGCGTCGCCAGGTGCGCTATCCCGTCACGCGCAGGAGGTCATTGTACAGGGCGAGCACCATCAGCCCGGCCAGCAGCACGATCCCCAGCCACTGGCCCGCCGCCTGCACGCGCTCCGAGAGCGGGCTGCCTTTGACAAGCTCTATAAGGTAATACATCAGGTGTCCGCCATCCAGTACCGGAATGGGCAGCAGATTGAGCACGCCTAGACTCAGGCTCACGATGGCGAGGAAATACAGCGAAGGCACCAGGCCCAGGCTGGCGGACTCCCCGGCGTACTGAGCGATGCTGATGGGCCCGCTCAGGTTGTCCAGCGATGCCCTGCCGACCAGCATGCCGCCGAGAAAGCGCAAGGTCAGCACCGACATGTCCCAGGTCATGCCCATGCCCGCCTGCAGCGCCCCCAGCGGCCCGTAGCGCCATTCGACGCGCATCGGGTCGCGCACCGCCACTCCGATGTAGCC
Source organism: uncultured Ectothiorhodospiraceae bacterium (assembly GCA_964416345.1). Classification (GTDB taxonomy): domain Bacteria; phylum Pseudomonadota; class Gammaproteobacteria; order CAYQDX01; family CAYQDX01; genus CAYQDX01. Next base: position 28,593 of record CAYQDX010000004.1, on the reverse strand, counting down.
GTGCTCGGCCCCGTGGCTGCGCCTGAGCTCCGCGCGCACCGTGAGCCCGAGCGCGACGCCATCGCGCTCAACCCGAACCAGGATGTCCTGGTCCCCATGATCACGCACGTAGTCGACGAGATCCTTCCACTGACTGATGGGCCTGCCATCCATGGCCGTGACTCGGTCCCCGGGACGCATGCCTCCACGGTCGCCGGGCCCGCGGGGCACCACCTGGTCGACGACCGCCGGCAGCTCTGGCACGTCCGGGGTAATCCCCAGCCCGCCGATGACTCGGCGCGGATTCAGGTCAGCCTGCCCCAGTTCCAGGGCATGGCTGCCCTCCCCACCCGTGGCGGTGCGCACCCGCAGGGTCAGCGGCCCCCGCGCCAGGACGCCGGACAGGGCGGCCAGATCGACCGCCCGCCAAGTGGGAGTGGCCCTACCGTTCACGGCGACGATCTCGCCACCGACCGGCACGCCGGCGGCTGCCGCCACACTGTCTGGCGCCACGGCGCCGACCACCGGCTTGAGGCCAGGAATGCCCAGCATGAACACCAGCCAGTACGTTGCGATGGCGAACAGGAAGTTGAACACGGGCCCCGCGGCCACGATGGCGATGCGGCTCAGCACCGGTTGGCGGTTGAAGGCGCGGGGCAGCTCGACCTCGGCGACCTCGCCCTCCCGCTCATCGAGCATCTTGACGTAGCCCCCGAGGGGCAGCGCGGCAACCACGAGCTCGGTCCGATCTTGGCCGAAGCGGCGCACCCACAGGGGCGCGCCGAACCCGACCGAGAAGCGCAGCACCTTGACCCCGAGACGCCGTGCGACCCAGAAATGTCCAAATTCGTGCACCGTAACCAGTACGCCCAGCGCCACCACGAAGGAGAGCAGATAGTACAAGGCGCCGGTCATCGGCCCGCGCACCCGCGCACCGCCGCCGATGCATGCTCGCGGGCCTCGGCGTCGGCGGCGAGAACCACCTCGATGCTGGCCGCCGGCTGCGGGCTCAGCGCAGACAGGGAGGACTCGATCACCGCGGGAATCTCGGTGAATGCCAGCTTCGCCTCCAGGAATGCCTGCACGGCCACTTCGTTGGCGGCGTTGAGGATGGCCGTCGCCGTTCCGCCCGCTCGCAGGGCCTGGTAGGCCAGCCCCAGGCACGGAAACCGGGCGGGCTCGACGTCCTCGAAATCCAGTCTGGCCACGTCGATGATGCTGAGTCGCGCCGCCCCGGAGTCCACCCGCTCGGGCCAGGCGAGCGCATAGGAGATCGGGATGCGCATGTCCGGGCTGCCGAGCTGGGCGAGCACCGAGCCGTCCATGTACTCCACCATGGAGTGCATGACGCTCTGGGGATGGACGACCACACCGACCATGTCGGCAGGCACGTCGAACAGCCAGCAGGCCTCGATAACCTCGAGGCCCTTGTTCATCAGCGTCGCGGAATCCACCGAGATCTTCCTACCCATCACCCAGTTGGGGTGGGCACAGGCTTGCGCAGGAGTGACCTGCCTCAGGGTCTCCCGCGCCCGGGTGCGAAAAGGACCGCCCGAGGCGGTGAGCAGGATGCGCCGCACCCCCATCTGGCGCACGCCATCCTGCAAGTCTCCGGGCAGGCACTGCAGCACCGCGTTGTGCTCGCTGTCGATGGGCAGCAGCTCCGCGCCGCCGCGGCGCACGGACTCCATCAGCAGCCCTCCAGACATGACCAGAGCCTCCTTGTTCGCCAGCAGCACGCGCTTACCCGCCCGGGCAGCCGCCAAAGTGGGCAGCAGACCCGCCGCACCGACGATGGCGGCCATCACATAGTCGGCTTGGGGCAGCTCGGCGACCGCCTGCAACTCCGCGGCACCGCAAAGCGTCCGGGTCGAGGACCCCGCGGCGCGCAGCCGTCGCTCCAATCGCCCGGCGGCCTCCTCGTCTACCATCACCGCGTACTCGGGCCGGTGGGCCAGACATAGCTCGTAGAGGCGATCCACCTGGCACCGGGCCGTGAGGGCCACCGTCCGATAACGCTCCGGATGTCGGGCCAGCACGTCGAGCGTGCTCCTGCCGACGGAGCCGGTAGCGCCCAATATGGTGATACCCTTCAAGCCGCCCTCCCCAGCCACCAGAGGCCGGCCGCGAACACAGGTGCCGCCGCAGTGAGGCTGTCGATGCGATCCAGGATGCCGCCGTGACCGGGCAGCAATTTGCCGCTGTCCTTCACCCCGGCCTGGCGCTTAATCACGCTCTCGAAGAGATCGCCCAGCACCGAAGTGAGCACGGTCACCAGGCATACTAACAGGAAGGGCAGTAATGCCGCGGGAAGCGCGGCCGGCAGCAGGCGCGGGCCGACCAGGGACAGGACCGCGGTCGCGCCGAGTGCACCCCACATACCCTCACGGGTTTTGCCTGGACTGGCCCGCGGGGCGAGGCGCACCCGGCCCCAGCGGCGGCCGGCGAAGAAGGCGGCGCTGTCCGCCAGCCAGATCATCACCAACAGGAACAGCACCAACACGGGACCGTGCCCCCATCGGTGGAGCTCGGTGAGAGCGGTCCACGGCGGCACCAGGACCCACATGCCTGCAATGCCCACCGTCACCGGTCCGGTGCCGGCGGGCGACCGGGGATACCTTGCCACCCAGACCAGGGCCAGGCACCACCACAGCAGGGCCGCAGCCAGCACCCAGTGCGCCGGCAGCCACCGGCTCAGCCCCAGCGCGAGACCCGTCGCGGCCACGTACGACACACGCTCCCTCGGACCGTGCCACCCGCACAGCGCCGCCCATTCCCAGGCCCCCAGGCCCAGCGCGCCCGCCAGGATCAGCCCCAGCACCACCGTCGGAAGCCCGAGCACGCCTGCTACGACCAACGGCAGCAGCACCGCCGCCGTGATCAGGCGCCGCTCAAGCGTCCTGGATATGCTCAACCTGCTCTCCGGTGCGGCCGAACCGGCGCTGGCGCTTGGCGTAGTCGGCAAGCGCCGCATCGAAGGCGTCCTCGTCGAAATCCGGCCACAACAGGTCGGTGAACACGAGCTCGGTGTAGGCCAGCTGCCAGAGCAGGAAGTTGCTGATGCGCTGCTCGCCGCCAGTGCGGATGAACAGATCCGGCTCAGGGAGGTCGTGCAGGCACATGTGGCGGGCCACTTGCTCCTCGGCAACATCATTGGCCCGCAGCCTGCCCGCCTCGATCTCGGCAACCAGCGCCCGAAAGGCCTGGGTCACGTCCCAGCGTCCGCCGTAGTTCACGGCGACGGTCAGGGTCAGGCCGTCGTTGTCGGCGGTCAGCGCCTCGGCCGCCGCGATCTGCTCCTGCATCCTGGGATCGAGGCGGCCGCGATCCCCGATGATGCGCAGCACGATATTGTTGTCCCGCAGCATCTTCATCTGACGCTGCAGGGAGGTCATGAACAGGTCCATGAGCAGCCCGACCTCCTGCTGCGGCCGGCGCCAGTTCTCGCTGCTGAACGCGAACAGGGTCAGCGCCCGAACGCCGCGACGAGCCGCGCACTGTACGACACGCCGCACGGCCTCCACCCCGCTGCGATGGCCGGCAAACCTGGGCAGATGGCGGCGCTTCGCCCACCGCCCGTTGCCGTCCATGATGATGGCCACATGCTGAGGTAGCTTGCCGGCGGGTGAATTGGTCATGGTGTCGGACATGGGCAGGGCGCACAAAGCGGGCTGATGAGCCGGAGCAGACCACGCGCCGCGGATGGTGCCGTAGGTGGCCATGGCAAAGAGACCGCGCAAAACACCGGGCCGAGCTCGACGGCGCGGCGCGACACCTGTAGGCGATCGGTCTACCGTGCGGCCTCAGACTTCCATGAGCTCCTGCTCCTTCGCCGCCAGCACGCGGTCGACCTCGGCAGTATATTTGTCCGTGAGCTTCTGGATCTCGTCTTGTGCCCGTCGATCCTCGTCCTCGCTGATGTCCTTCTCTTTCAGCAGGGTCTTGAAGTCGGCGTTGGCATCCCGGCGCACGTTGCGGATGGCGACTTTCGCATGCTCGGCCTCGCCACGTACCACCTTGACCAGCTCCCGGCGCCGCTCCTCGGTCAGCGGCGGCAGGGGCACGCGAATGACCATGCCGGCCGTGGCCGGGTTGAGGCCCAGGTCCGAGGTCATGATGGCCTTTTCGACCGCCTGAACCATCTTCTTCTCCCATGGCGTCACCATCAGCGTGCGATTGTCCTCCACGGCGACGTTGGCCACCTGCTTGAGCGGCACGTCGCTGCCGTAGTATGACACCGTGACGTGGTCCAGGAGACTGGGATGGGCGCGTCCGGTTCGCACCTTGGACAGCTCATGCTTCAGCGCCTCCACGCTCTTGCTCATGCGGTCGGTGGCATCTTTCTTGATATCATCGATCACTCGCGGTTACCCCTTGTTGTGCACGAGGGTGCCTACATCCTCTCCCTTGACCACCCGCAGCAAGGCGCCGGGACGGGTCATGTCGAAGACCCTCAGCAGCATATCGTGGTCCCGGCAGAGGACCAAGGCCGTGGTGTCCATGACCTTGAGGTCTTCCTCGATGGCCTGGGCGTAGCTCAGAGTAGCGTAGCGGATCGCCTGCGGCTCCTTCATGGGATCCGCCGAGTATACGCCGTCGACCTTGGTGCCCTTGAGCACAAGCTCGACGCCAAGCTCGATGCCGCGCAGACTGGCCGCCGAGTCGGTGGTGAAAAAAGGATTGCCGGTCCCCGCCGCCAGGACGACGACCTCTCCGGACGCGAGTGCCGCCAGGGCGTGCGCGCGGCTGTACTTCTCGCAGACTTGGTCCACCGCCAGCGCGGACAGCACTCGGGCGGGTGTGCCGGCGCGCTGCAGGGCGTCCTGGATGGCCAGCGCGTTCATGACCGTGGCCAGCATTCCCATGTAGTCGCCCTGCACCCGATCCATGCCGGCCCCGGCGAGCCCCGCGCCGCGAAAGATGTTGCCGCCGCCGATCACCATGGCGACCTGGACCCCGAGGTCGACGATCTCACGCACCTCGGCCGCGACCCGACCGATGACGCTTGGGTCAATCCCATAGTCGAAAGTGCCCATCAGCGCCTCCCCACTGTATTTCAGCAGGACGCGCCGGTAGGCGGGATCGACGGGCTCGGGCACTCAGCCGGCCCCTTTCACCTGGGCCATGACCTCGTCGGCAAAATTCTCGGTCTTCTTTTCGATGCCCTCGCCCACTTCGAAGCGGACGAAGCGCACGACCTTTGCCTTGGCCCTGTCGAGCAGCTGGCCCACCGAAACGTCGGGCTCCTTGACGAAGGGCTGACCCAGCAGTGCAACCTCGTGGAGATACTTCTTGACCCGTCCGGCGACCATCTTCTCGACGATGTTGGCAGGCTTGCCGCTGCTGGCGGCCTGGGCCTCGGCAATCTCCTTCTCCTTGGCGACCACCTCGGCGGGCACCTCCTGCGGTGCGATGCACATGGGCCGACTGGCGGCGATGTGCATGGCGATGCCCCTGGCCAGCGTGGCCTCGCCGCCTTCCAGCTCCACCAGCACCCCGATACGCACGTTGTTGTGCAGGTAGCTGCCGAGCACACCCTGGTCGCTGCCCAGTGCTGCGTAGCGACGCACGGCGATGTTCTCGCCGATGGTCGAGACCAGCTCTTGGCGGGCCTGCTCGATGCTCCTGGCATCGCCATCGGCGAGCGGCATCTGCATCAGCGCCTCCAGTGTCTGCGGATGGGACGCGAGCACGCGAGCGGCTACGGCGGCCCCGAAGGCCTGAAAGTCCTCCTTCTTGGCCACGAAGTCCGTCTCGGAATTGACCTCGACCAGGGCCGCAGCGCGACCGTCTTCCCGCGTCTGCAAGACGATGATGCCCTCGGCCGCGGTGCGGCCGGCCTTCTTATCCGCCTTGGCCTGTCCCGCCTTGCGCAGCGCCTCCACCGCGGCCTCGATGTCGCCGCCGGTCTCCGTCAAGGCCCTCTTGCACTCCATCATGCCCGAGCCGGTACGCTCGCGCAGCTCTTTGACTAGCCCTGCAGTGATCCGCATGTCTGATAACCCCTGAGATCGTGCCTTGGGAACACGATTGTGTGCCCGCGCAATGAGATCCGGCCGCGGCACTCGCCGCGGGCCCGGTGCGGCCTACTCGCTCGCGGCTTCGCCGGCTGGCTCCGCAGCCGGGGCCGGCGACGCTTCTTCGACTTCGATGAACTCGTCGCTGGCGGCCACGGCCTGGACCGCACTGGCACGACCGTCGAGCACGGCATCGGAGGCGCCGCGCGCATAGAGCTGGATGGCGCGGATAGCATCGTCGTTGCCGGGAATCACGTAGTCCACACCATCTGGGTTGTTGTTGGTGTCCACCACCGCGACCACCGGAATGCCGAGGGTGCGCGCCTCGCGGATAGCAATCTTTTCGTGTCCGACGTCGATAATGAACAGGGCATCCGGTAGCCCTTCGAGATCCTTGATGCCCCCGAGGCTGCGGTCCAGCTTCTGCTGCTCGTGGCGCAACCCCAGGATCTCTTTCTTGTTGAGGCCGGTGAAGCCGTCGGACTCGCCCATGGCCTCCAGCTCCTTGAGGCGTTTGATGGACTGCTTGACGGTCTTGTAGTTCGTCAGCATGCCCCCTAGCCAGCGGTGGTTCACGTAGGGCATGCCGCAGCGCGAGGCCTCCTCGGCGACGACCTTCTGCGCCGAGCGCTTGGTGCCCACGAACAGCACGGTGCCCTTGCGAGCCGCCAGGGTACCCAGAAAGCTCATCGCGTCCTTGTATAAGGAGAGCGACTTTTCCAGATTTAGGATATGGATTTTGGAGCGCTCGCCGAAGATGTACGGGGCCATCTTGGGATCCCAAAACCGAGTCTGGTGACCGAAATGCACACCGGCCTCCAGCATTTGGCGCATGGTGACTGCTGCCATTCGAATAACTCCATCGTATAGGGTTGAGCCTCCATGCGTCCCGTGTAGTAACCCTCTGAGACATTTGGACTGTCGACTCGGCACCTGGGTTTGAAGGGGGCCTCGCGCGCGACGCCCCACGGCCCTCGTCGCCATGTCGCTTACGCCCGGCGGGCACCCCACCACACGTGACGACGCATGTGCGAGCTAAATTCACCTGGCCTTCATCCGGAGAGACTCGGGCCGGCAGGTTTGCGTAACAAGCGCGCGCTTTATAGCATATGTGGCTGGCAACAACAAACGACCCCGGCCTTCGCAGCAACCCAAACCTCCCGCGTAGTCCGCTCGCCGCATGGGTCCCCGAGGGGCCGAGCACCACCGCGCCACCCTGGCTCCAGACCGGAGATTCGAGCACTGGCCACCCATGAGCGTCCACATCAAATGCTGCGAAGATGCGCACTGCGGGCCGACTCGCGGCCGAGGTGCTGCGCATGATCGCCCCCCACGTGCAGGCGGGAGTCACCACCGATGCGCTGGACCGCCTCTGCCACGACTACATCGTCGAGGTCCAGGATGCCGTCCCCGCACCCTTGAACTACCACGGCTTCCCGCGCTCCATCTGCACCTCGGTCAATCACCAGGTATGCCACGGGATACCGGGCCCGCGGGTGCTCAAGGCGGGAGACATCGTCAACATCGACATCACGGTCATCAAGGAGGGCTACCACGGGGATACCAGCCGGATGTTCTTGGTGGGAGAGCCATCCATCATCGCCAAGCGCGTGGTGCGCGTGAGCTTCGAGTGCATGTATCTTGGCATCGAGCTGGTGCGCCCGGGCGCGATGCTCGGCGACATCGGACATGCCATCCAGCGCCATGCGGAGTCCCACAACTGCTCGGTGGTGCGGGAGTACTGCGGCCATGGCATCGGGCTGAAGTTCCATGAGGAGCCCCAGGTGTTGCACTACGGCAAGCCCGGGACCGGTCTGGTGCTGGAGCCTGGGATGACCTTTACCATCGAGCCCATGATCAATGCCGGCAAGCGCGACGTGAAGCTGCTGCCAGACGGCTGGACGGTCATCACCAAGGACCGCAGTCTCTCCGCCCAGTGGGAGCACACGGTGCTGGTGACGGAAGACGGCCACGAGATCCTGACACGGCTCTCCGAAGAGGACGCCAGCCGGTTCTCCGAGCCGTGGTAGCCCCGGCCCAGCAGCTCCAGGACCCGGCGCTGTTCGACGCATCCGGCCTGGATGCGGCGTTGGCACACACCGGCCACTACCTCGGACTGTTTCGCGCACAGCTGGAGCACGCCACCAAGACCCTAAAGGAGCGGTTCGTCGAAGGCACGCCCGCGGCCGAGCTGGTGCCGCTACGGGCGTGGGTGGTTGACCAGCTCCTGATCCGGGCCTGGCAGCGACTGGACCACGGGGGCGACGATGACGATCTCGCCCTGATCGCGGTGGGCGGCTATGGCCGCGGCGAGCTGCACCCCCATTCCGACATCGATCTGCTGATCCTGCTGCGTCACTCGGCCAGCCCGGCGTTCCGCGACGCCATCGCAGCCTTCCTGCGCTGTCTGTGGGACATCGGCCTGGAGGTGGGTCACAGCGTTCGCTCTCTACACGAGTGTGTCCACGAGTCCGCCAGAGATGTCACGGTCGCCACCAACATGATGGAGGCGCGCCTGCTGGCGGGCTCTCAGGAGCTCTACGCCCGGCTGCAAGCCACCTGCATCTCGGATGAGATCTGGTCGCGCCGGCGCTTCTTCGCCGCCAAGCTGCAGGAGCAGGAGGCCCGCTATCGCAAGTACAACGACACGGCCTACAACCTGGAGCCCAACATCAAGAGCAGCCCCGGCGGCCTGCGCGACATCCACATGATCGGTTGGGTGGCCAAACGCCATTTCGGCACCGCCACGCTGCATGGACTGGTGGATCACGGCTTCCTGACCGAGGCCGAGTACGAGACGCTGCGGGAGGGCCAGGATTTTCTCTGGCAGATCCGCTACGGCCTGCACGTCCTCACCGGCAGGCGGGAAGACCGCCTGCTGTTCGACTACCAGCGCACGCTCGCCCAGCAGCTCGGCTTCCGTGACGAAGGCGCCCAGCTCGGCGTGGAGCGATTCATGAAGCGTTATTACCGCACGGTCATGGAGCTGGATCGCCTCAACGAGATGCTGCTGCAGCTGTTCCGCGAGGCGATACTCTATCCGGAGCAAGACGCCCAGCCGGTCGCCCTGAATCGGCGCTTCCGAGTCAACAAGGGCTACATAGAAGCGAGCGACTCGGGGATATTCAAGTCCTATCCCTTCGCGCTGCTGGAGATCTTCCTGCTGCTAGCACAGCATCCCGAGATCAAAGGGGTGCGGGCCGCGACCATTCGGCTCATCCGCGATCATAGGCACCTGATAGACGAGCGCTTCCGCTCCGACATTCGCGCCCGCAGCCTATTCATGGAGCTGCTGCGCCAGCCCCGCGGCATTGCCCATGAGCTGCGCCGTATGAGCCGCTACGGCGTACTGGCCGCCTATGTGCCGGAGTTCGGGCGGGTGGCCGGACAGATGCAATACGATCTATTCCACGTCTATACCGTGGACCAGCACTCGCTGTTCGTGGTGCGCAACATTCGGCGATTCGCGCTCCCCATGCACGCCGACGAGCTGCCATGGTGCACCGAGATCTTCCAGCGCCTGCCCAAGCTCGAGCTGCTGTATCTGGGCGCGCTATTCCACGACATCGCCAAGGGCCGGGGCGGCGACCACTCGGAGCTGGATGCCCAGGATGCGCTCGCCTTCTGTTTGGATCATGGGCTGAGCGAGTTCGACGCCCGCCTGGTCTCCTGGCTGGTGAAGAACCACTTGCTGATGTCCATGACGGCGCAGCGACGTGACATCAGTGATCCGGAAGTCATCAACGACTTCGCTAGCCGGGTCGGTGACCGGCTGCATCTGGACTATCTCTGCCTGTTGACGGTCTCCGACATACGCGCCACCAACCCGAGCCTGTGGACCAGCTGGAAGGCGGTCTTGCTTTCCGAGCTGTATCACAAGACCTCGCGGTCAATGCGCCGCGGCCTGCAGGCGCCTACAGATCACTTCGAGCGGGTGCGCGGGACCCGCCATCAGGCATTGGCACTGCTCGCCCCGCAAGGCCTGGGCGAGCGACAGGTCGCCACGCTTTGGGACGGCGCTGGTGACGAATATTTCCTGCGCTACTCCCCGGACGAGATCGCGTGGCACGCGCGGACGCTGGTCGAATTCGATCCGACGGCCACCCCGCTGATCATGATCCGTCCCCAGGCCCAGCGGGGCGGCACGGAGATCTTCGTTTACATGCCGGATCACGACCACCTGTTCGCGGCGACCGCGGCGGCGTTGGAGTACTTGGGCCTGACGGTGGTGGATGCGCGCATCATCACCAATGCCAGCGGCTACGCCATGGACTCCTATATCGTGCTGGAGCAGGCCGGCGAGCCCATCACGGAGCCCGGACGGATTGCGCATATCGCCGAGATTCTGCGCGGGCGACTGGCAGCGCTGGATCGGCCGCTGGCCGCAGTGAGTCGTCGCGTGCCGCGCCAGCTCAAGCACTTTGAAGTGCCGACTCGGGTGAGCTTCGCCACCGACGAGCACAATCAGCGCACGGTGCTGGAGGTCATCGCGGCGGACCGCCCAGGACTGTTGTCGCGGTTCGGGCAGGCCTTCGTGGAATGTGGAATTCGGCTGCAGAACGCGAAGATTGCCACCCTCGGCGCTCACGCCGACGACGTGTTCTTCATCACAGACGATCACAACCAGCCTCTGCGGGACCTGAACCGGCAGGCAAGGCTGCGTGATTGCATTCTCAAATGGGTGGAGGAGGCAAGCGCCTGAGGGCGCCCCCTCCTCCGCACCCCAGCCGGCGTCGGCTCAGGAATCCAGCCAGCGCTGCATGCCCCGTGGCCCCAGACGCGCGGCCATGGAGTTGACCATTTTGCGGTAGTAGACCACCGCGCTGCTGCGGTTGGCGGAGACGTCGAACACCTTCCAGCTGTCGCCGCTGCGATAGAAACGGAATCTCAGCGTGGTCGTCCTGCCCCTCGGGCCGAAGAGCCGCAGCCCGGCATCGACCTCTCTGCCGCGACGCCTCTCGTGGGAGCGGGAATACTCGATACGCCGATCGGCGTAGGCCGCCAGGTGCTCGACCAGTGTTCCGAAGAACATGCGCTTGATCTTATTCTGGAACTTCACCTTCTGCTCATCGCTAAGACTGCGGTAGTACTGGCCGCCGGCCCACCGCGACATGTAGGCGAAATCGAAATACGGCGCAATGTCCGACTCCAGGAACGCCATCAGCTTGTCCTGATCCCGGGCGCCGTTGGCACGCACATAGGCGGTGAGTGCGCCGATCCCCTGGCGCAAGATTCCGTCCGGTGCCCGCACCTGGCGCACCGCCATGGGCCCGCGCGGGCCCGCAAGAGGCCCCGGGCCATAGTATTGAGCCTGTGCGGCGCCAGCCACACAGCACAGAAGGGTAGAGACGAGTAACGCTTTTCTTACCATGTTGCTGTCCTATTGCTCCTTCGGCATCAGCCGCCCCGCCGTCCGACAGCCTGCTAGCCGGTGCAGACGGAAGGCTCTGAATCTGGTTTGAAGAGGATATGCCCGATCCACAGGGGCACCCCGGGCGCGGCCATCTTGCCATGATCCACCTCCCGTTGCCAGACTGTACCGGAGACGGCGGGCGGTGGCGATCCGGGCTCACTCCGATTTCGGCGCCTCTTTGTGCTTCTGCGCCGTCCACAGGGCGTCCATTTCCTCTAGATCGGCCTGCTCTGGCGAGCTTCCGCGGGCCCGCAGGGCCGTCTCCACGGCTCGGAAGCGCCGCTCGAACTTGGCATTGGCTCGCCTCAAGGCGGCCTCGGCATCGACACCACAGTGCCGGGCGAGATTCACGCAGGTGAACAGCAGGTCGCCCATCTCCTCTTCCCGGCGTGCCTGGAGCTGAGCCTCCGCTAGTACCTCATCCAGCTCGCCGAGCTCCTCCTGCAGCTTGTCCATGACGCCGGCCGCATCGGGCCAGTCGAAGCCGGTCCGCGCGGCGCGGCGCTGCAGCTTGGCAGCCCGAGACAGGGCGGGCAGACTTCGTGCAACCCCGTCCAGCAGGCTCGGCGGGCGCTCCGCGGCCGCCTTGGCGGCGCGCTCCCGGGCCTTGTGTGCCTCCCAGGCCCGAGTCTGCTCCGCCGCCGATCCCACCAGCGCATCGCCGAACACATGAGGATGGCGCCGCACCAGCTTGTCGACGATGGCCGCCACGACGTCTGTGAAGCCGAACCGGCCGGCCTCTTCCGCCAGCCGGGCGTAGAAGACGACCTGAAACAGCAGGTCGCCCAGCTCATCGCAGAGCTCCGGATAGTCCTTGCGCGCCACGGCGTCGGCGACTTCGTAGGCCTCCTCCAGGGTGTGCGGCACGATGCTGTCCAGGGTCTGCTCCAGATCCCACGGGCAGCCGCCCTCCGGGTCCCGCAGCCGAGCCATCACCTCCAGGAGCCCGCCGACGCCGGGCTCAACCGCCATGGCGCCGCACCTGAGCCACACTGGGCAAGGCATCGAGCTTGGCCAGCACCCGGCTGAGCTGGGCCATGTCACCGATCTCCAGGGTGAGGCTCATGTCCGCCGTGTGGGTGCTCTTGTGGCTACGGGTGCTCAACGCCAGCACATTGATTTTCTCGTTGGCCAGCACCGCCGTGACGTCCCGCAGCAGGCCCTGCCGGTCCATCGCCTCAATACGCACGTCCACCGGATACAGGCCCTGCGAGCTGCCACCCCACTGCACATCGATGAGACGCTGCTGGCAGTCCTCGCGGCAGCGCAGGATGTTGGGACAGTCGCGTCGATGAATGCTGACGCCACGTCCCTGGGTGATGAAACCGATGATCTCGTCCCCGGGCACCGGCTTGCAGCAGCGCGCCACCAGCGTGAGCAAGTTCCCGACGCCCTCCACCTGAATATCGGCGGGGCGGGCAACGCCCGCGGCCGGCCGGGGCACGATGGGCAGGGGTGCCCTGACCATTGGCGGCTCCGCCAGATCCTGGGCGATCCTGGCGACCTGGCCGGGCCTGAGATCTCCCCGGCCCAAGGCGACCAGTAGGTCTTCCCCCTTGGGATAGCGGAGCTTCTTGGCCAGCTCTTCCAGCGATGGGGTGCCGGGTCCGAGCCGCTGCAGCTCCTTGTCCAGCAGGGCACGCCCGTCGGAGACGTTGCGGTCACGGTCCTGTACCGTGAGCCAGTGGCGCACCTTGTGGCGGGCACGCGCCGTCTTGAGATAGCCCAGGTCCGGGCTCATCCAATCGCGACTGGGCGTGCCGCTCTTGGCGGTCAGCACCTCCACCTGCTCGCCGCTCTTGAGCGCGTAAATGAGGGGCACGATACGTCCATCCACCTTGGCCCCGCGACAGCGATGGCCCACCTCGGTGTGGATCCGATAGGCGAAATCCAGGGGGGTGGCGCCCCGGGGCAAGTCGACGATGCGGCCGTTGGGGGTGAACACGTAGACTCGGTCCTCCAGGAGCTCGGCCTTGAAATCCTCCAGCAGCTTACCCGGGTCCGCCACCTCATCTCGCCACTCCAGGATCTGTCTCAGCCACGCAATCTTGCTCTCGAAGCTGGGGTCATAGCGGGTGCCCTCCTTGTAGCGCCAATGGGCGGCGACACCCAGCTCGGATTCCTGGTGCATGACATGGGTGCGTATCTGCACCTCCAAGGTCCTGCCCTCCGGGCCGATGACCGCGGTATGCAGGGAGCGGTAGCCGTTCTCCTTGGGCGTGGCGATGTAGTCGTCGAACTCCCCCTGCAGGGGGGCCCAGCGACTGTGCACTATCCCCAGTGCCGCATAGGCGTCCCGCACGTCATCCACCAGCACCCGGAGCGCGCGCACGTCGTAGATCTCGTGGTAATCCACACCCTTGCGCCGCATCTTGCGCCAGATGCTGTAGATGTGCTTCGCGCGTCCGTCGACCTCGGCGGCGATGCCGGCATCCTTCAGCGCGGCGCCCAGCTCGGCGCCCACTCCGGCCACGAAGCGCTCGCGATCCTCGCGGCGCTCGTCCAATAGGCCGGCGATCTGCCGGTACAGCGCCGGATCCAGATAGCGGAAAGAGAGATCCTCCAGCTCCCACTTGAGCTGCCCGATGCCCAACCGATTGGCCAATGGTCCGTAGACATCCATGGTCTGGCGGGCGACCCGGCGCTGCACCTGCTCATCCTCCCAGCCGAGCGTACGCATAACGCATACCTGCTCGGCGAGGGCGATGACCACGACTCGGACGTCCTCCACCATGGCCAGCAGCATCTTGCGCAGGCTCTCCTCCTGACCGCCGGCCCCGGCGCCGCGCTGCTGCAAGGTGTCGATGAGCTCCATGCGGCGCACGCCATCGGCCAGTCTGGCGACCCGTGGACCGAGTCGCTCCTCCACCCGATCCAAGCCAAGCCGGCGGCGCCGGACCAGACCGCAGACGAACCCTGCAGCGAGACTCTCGGCGTCCAGGTGCAGCCCTGCCAGGATATCGGCCACCGCCATGGCCCGCTCGACGCAGTAGTCCTGCGGACTGGACTCGCTGGACCCGCAGGTGCTGCCCACCAGCCCATGGGCCTCGCGCAGCAGCGCTTGCTCCGGTGCGGCCCGACCGTCCAGCAGGCGCTCCAGCCAGGCCTCGACCTGGCTGCGGTCGGCGGTAAGCACCGGAAAGTGCTTGCGCCGGGCCTCGGGCGGGGAGCGCTGGGCAATCATGACCGGCTCAGGCTGCCCCCGCGCCATCCCAGGCTTGCAGGAAGGCGCGCAGGTGAGGACGGCCGTCGGCCCGTAGCGCATCGCGCAGCAGCGCGAGCTCGGCCTCGAGCTCGGCGCCGCCCAGGCGCCCGCGCATCAGCTCGAAGCGCAGATAGACCAGGTAGGTGTTGAGCACGTCGGTCTCGCAGTAGTTGCGTATGCCTTCCAGGTCTCCAGCCAGGTAGGACTCCCAGACCTTGGAGCCGTGCATCCCCATCTTGCCGGGCAGACCGAGCAGGGTGGCAATCTCCTCCAGGGGCGCATTGGCGCGCGGCTGGTAGTTGGCCAGCACGTCCATGAGATCGGTGTGGCGCCAGTGAAACCGGTTGAGGTAGTTGTTCCACCGGTACTCGTTGATCTCCTCGCCCACCTCCCAGTAGCGGGGGGCGGAGATTCCGTGCAGCAGCGCGCGGTAATGCAGCACCGGCAGGTCGAAGCCGCCCCCATTCCATGACACCAGGGTGGGAGCGTAACGCTCGATACCATCGAAGAATCGCTGCACCAGCTCCGCCTCGCCGGCCTGCGGATCGCCGATGGACCAGACCTTCACCCGGTCCCGGGTGCGCAGCACGGCGGAGATGGCGACCACGCGGTGCAGGTGCAGGCGCAGGAACTCGGAGCCAGCCGACTCCTCCCGCCTGAGCTGCTGCATCACATTGGCGACCTCCCTGTCGCCCAGACCATCGAGGCCGTAGAGCCGACGCCCACCCGCCACATCGGGCACGGTCTCGATGTCGAACACCAGCAGGCTCACGGGCGCCGCCGTCACTTGCGCTTCCACTCCTCCGCTGCTGCCTCGTACCAGGTGCCCGCCTCTGCCTGGCTTATCCACTGCCGCGCGAAGGTGCGCCGAATCTGGGATTCCCACTCCGGATGGCCGTTGGCGCGCGCCACCTCCTGGTACAGAGCGTTGCGGTCGCGGTTCTCTTCGGCGACGAGTTGTCGTGCGGAATTGCGCTCCTGGATGGGCACGGCCTTGGGATCTCGGAGCACTACGGTGCCGTCGGCCTTCAGGCCCAGCGCCCCGCTGCGCAGATATGGCAGCAGCTGGCCATAGCGCTGGCGCATGGATTGCTGCAGCTGCTTCGCACCCGGAGAGGAGATGGAGAACTCTCCCTCGGCTGCCGCCGGCGTCGAGATCCACTGCAGCAGGCCCACGGCGGCGAGCTGCCAAGGGGCCGGGCTCAGCCGTCCCTGCTGATCGCCCCCCTCGGGGCCTGGCGCCTGCTTGATGCCACGGATGAACTCCCGCGCGGCATCTTCGGCGGCCGCCGCCGGGAAGTAGACGTTGATGGTGACACAGGCGTTGAGCAGCAGCGCGCCGGCCACGAGCCACAGGATCTTGGCCCGGCCGCCGTCCCGCCGGCGAGCGACGCCCGGGCCGGGCACGCGGGCGCGTGAATGCGCGGGCCGCTTCGGCACTGTGTCGATCGCCAGAGGCGAGCGCACGGCCTTGGCAGCCGGGGGATGAAGCGCCGCAGCGGTCGGCCGCCGGATGAGTGAATTTTGCTGCATGGAGAATCCTCACTATTGGACGACCGGCCCACCGGAGCGAGTGGCCGCCACCAAGCGGGCAACCAGGTCTTCCCAGTCCACACGATGGGCGTGCCCCACCACGCTGATGCGCGGTAGTCCACCGCCGGTCACTATATAATAGCCATGGTCGGCCGGCCCAACCCCGTCCATGTGGCAGACGCCCCGCTCCAGACGGCAGCTCAGACCCAGCCGGTCATAGCCGAACCGATCGAAGGCACGCAGCAGACCCTGGGACAGCGCACCGGGAATACCCCCGCCCAGACTGGTCAGGCTGTCCACCGCCTTCTGGCTGATGCGATGTTTGGATTCGTCATCCCCCGGGGTCGCAAGACGGGCATCGAAGGCCGAGGGACGCCAGGCGACCATCTCCAGGCCGTGGACGTAGCCACTGATGCGCCCTTGGATGCTGCCGAAGGAGAAGGTCCGCGTCAGCAGATCCAGGTCGACCTTGTCCACATCCACGTCGGCCTGCAGCCGCGGCAGCGGACCAAAGGCATCGTCGAGGCGCAGATTGCGCACCACGATGTTGCCATCGAAGGCGCGCGCCAGCAGCGCGCCATCGACCACCGCCAAGCCCTGGGAGTAGTGCAGCGCGGGTATGATGCCCGAGAGCTTGCCGGACATCACCGGCCAGCCCAGCGCCTTGCTGAGCTTCTCCATGGAAATCGGCGTCAGCGTGCCGTTCAGGTCCCAGGCTAGCCGGGGCGTCCCGAGACCACGTAGCGCCAGCTCATCGATCCGCAGCTCCCCATCGAGAACCCGCAGGGTCGCGGGTCCGGCCAGGCGCAGCGCCTCGCCCTGGCGAGTCGCGCGCAGCGCCCCGGGTCCCAGCTCCAGACCGTAGAGGTGGCCTCCCTGCCAGCGCAGGTCCACGCTTGTGGGGCTGGCCTCACCTTCCCACCGCAGCGTGCCGTCGACCATCGCCAGACCATAGCGCTCACTGCCTGCATCCAGGCTCACCCCATGCAGCACCACCCGGCCCCGGGGCTGCCCGGCGCTCAGGGCGAGCCGCAGGTCCACCGTGCCGGAGGCCTGGCTGTCCGCCGGCAGCCGCGGACCCAGCCAGGGCTGCAGATAGGCCGACCACAGTCCGCCCAGCGCCGCCCCGGTGGTCTCGATCTGCAGGGTCCCCAGCGGCGATGTGCGGGCGAGATCTAGTCTCAAGCTGCCGTGCACCTCGGCCACACCGGGGTGGTGAAGCGTGAGCTCGCTTAGTACCAGACGACGCCTGGCCGGGCTCCACCTGCCCTTCAGCGTGACATCCAGGCCCTCGGCAGGAAAGGCCAGCACTGTCGGCCCCAGATCGAAGTAGCCGGCGTCCAGGCGTCCCTGGACGCTCAGGTCCCAGCCATCGCGGCTGCGCCGCAGACCAAACGCTGCATGCGCGCCTATCGCCTCTTGCTGACCGAGTCCCAGATTGGTCACCGCGGCAGTGGCATCCAGGCTGCGCAGTCCCTGCAGGTCACCGTCGAGTCTGGCATGCACCGTCGCCAGGCCCGTGATGCCGGCTGCTTGGGGCAGGAAGGGGGCGGCCAAGAAAGCCGCTGGCCTCAGACCCAAAGCCTCGGAGTCCAGCTTGACGGTCCATTGCGCCTGCCCGAGTTGCGCCCGGGCATGCAGCCGACCCTGAGACACACCGGTGGCGTCCATCCTGAGCTCGAGGCTCTCCTGGGCGGCGTCGTAAGTCCAGGACACCGGCACGATGACAGCGGTGAGTCCGGGCAGACCGAGCTCGGCGCGGCCCTCCATGCACTGGAGACGCAAGCCCTCCCAGCGCAGGTGCTCGCAGCTCAATGCACTGGCACCGAGATCGCCCCAGGGGGCCACCGACAGCTTGTCGGCAGACAAGCGCCCGCGCAAGGCGCCGGCGTCCGACCAATCCAGACTCAGCATCAGCGCCTCAGCCCTGAGGCCGGATCCTTCAACGCTGCCGAAGGCCAGTGACAGCTGCTCGGCCCCCCGCAGATTAGGGCTGAGCAGCCAGAGGGTGAGCAGCCAGAGACGCGTTGGGACGGCGTCTGGCACCAGCCCTACTCGGGAAACACGCCCGTCGACAGGTAGCGATCACCGCGATCGCAGATGATGCACACCAGCATGGCATCCTCCAGCTCGACGGCGAGACGCAGCATGGCCGCCACCGCGCCGCCGGAAGAGATGCCGGCGAAGATACCCTCCCGTTGGGCCAGGTTGCGCGCCGTCGACTCCGCCTCCTGCTGGCCCACCTCCATGATGCGGTCGACCCGGTCGGGCTCGTAAATCTTGGGCAGATACGCCTCCGGCCAGCGACGTATGCCGGGGATGCTGGCGCCTTCGGCAGGGTGCACACCGATGATTTGAATTTGCGGATTGCGCTCCTTGAGGTAGCGGGAGACGCCCATGATCGTGCCCGTGGTACCCATGGCACTGACGAAATGGGTCACCCGGCCCTCGGTGGCGCGCCAGATCTCGGGCCCGGTGCTCTCGTAGTGCGAGCGCGGGTTGTCCCAATTTGCGAATTGATCCAGGATTCGACCCTCACCCGCGGCCACCATGCGCCGGGCCTGGTCGATGGCGGCCTCCATCCCGCCGTCGCGCGGCGTGAGGATTATCTCGGCGCCGTAGGCCCGCATCATCCGCCGGCGCTCCACACTCATGTGCTCCGGCATGACGAGACACATGCGGTAGCCACGAATGGCCGCTGCCATGGCCAGGGCAATACCGGTGTTCCCGCTGGTGGCCTCTATGAGCCTATCCCCGGGCTGAATCTCGCCTCGCTGCTCGGCGCCTCGGACCATGCCGAGGGCGGGCCTGTCCTTGACCGAGCCGGCAGGATTGTCCCCCTCCAGCTTGACCGCCAGCACGTTGGAAGTCCTCCCTAGGAGGTGCTGGAGTCGCACCAGAGGCGTGTTGCCGACCAGCGCCTCGATGTTTGGAATGTTCATTGCTTTGGATCCTTGTCGCACCGGGAGCCTGTCGCAGCAAGGCCAACAAATGTCTACCGCCGCTCTCGCCGGCAGCATCCGCTTGGGCGGGGATGAGGGCAGATGTACACTTGCCACAGAAACAAGACGATCGGCACGATGAAATGCGCCATGAAGACGCTGCGCTCATGCCTCGCCAGCCTGATCGTCCGCTGCCTGGTGGGGCCGCTTGTGGTCAGCCCCGTGAGCGCAGAGACGCCGAAGCTGCCGGATCATCTGCCTTCCGAGTCCGACTACCTGGAAGACGTCCCCATGGTGCTTTCCGTCACCCGCCTGGACCAACCGGTCTCAGAGGCACCTGCCGCAATCACCGTGATTGACCGGCAGCTCATCGAGGCTTCCGGCGCCCGGGAGCTGCCCGACCTGCTGCGGCTGGTGCCGGGCTTCCAGGTTGCCTTTGAGAGCGGCCACAACCCCATGGTAACCCACCACGGCCTGAGCAGCGAGCTCTCGCGGCGCATGCAGGTGCTGGTAGACGGTCGCTCGGTCTACACCCCGCTATACGGCGGCGTCGAATGGACCGATCTGCCCCTTGCCCTGGACGACATCGAGCGCATCGAGGTGGTCCGCGGTCCCAACGCCGCCACTTATGGCGCCAACTCCTTCCTCGGGATCATCAGCATCATTACTCGTCATCCCGCCGAGGAGCAAGGCACGCGGCTGAAGGCCGTCACCGGCTCGGACGGAATCGGCGAAATGCTCTTGCGGCACTCGGGCGGCGACGGGGATTTGCGCTACCGGGGCACCCTCGCCTACCGCGAGGATGACGGCTACGAGGCTCGGCACGACACCAAGCGGGTGAGCCTGGCCACCCTGCGGGTGGACTATCAGCTGGACACGCGCAGCAGCGCGGAGTTTCAGTGCGGCTTGAATACGGGCAGCCGCGGGCTCGGATTTGACGGGGAGTTTAGCGAGCCGCCCCGCAAGAAAGACATTGCCAGCAGCTTCGAGCAGCTCAAGTGGCGCCACAGCATCAGTGAGGGCTCGGAGCTCAGTGCTCAGCTCTACCACAATTTCCACAAGACCAAGGAGCCGTTCCGGGCCGGCCCAGTGGACTTCAGCCCGCTGCTCGGGCCTGGATTCGAGCAGAGCTTTCTCGTCTCGGACCTAGACGTGACGACGGACCGGTACGATTTTGAGCTGCAGCATACACTGATGCCCAGCGACTCCCTGCGCTTGGTCTGGGGCGTCAGCAGCCGCCTCGACGAGGTCACCTCCACGCGCGTATTCGGCACCCCCGACACCCAGCGCAATCACCTGCAGCGATTATTTGGCAACGTGGAATGGCGTGCCACCCCCGGGCTGATCGCAAATGCCGGGACCATGTGGGAGAAGAGCGACATCACCGGTGAGGACGTCTCGCCGCGCCTGGGCCTCAACTACCACCTGGCTCCCGGCCACACGCTGCGGGCCAGCGTTTCCAAGGCGCTGCGTACCCCGGTGCTGTTCGAGCGCAACGCAGACCTTCATTTCGACTTCGCCGGGATTCCCATTGACCAGTTCGCCTTCGGTGAGGGTGATCTGAGCCCGGAGGAGATCATCTCCTACGAGCTGGGCTACGTAGCCGCGCTCCCCGTTGCGCACCTCAGCCTGGACCTCAAGCTCTACCGGGACAAGGTCACGGACCTGGTGCAGGGCTTCCGCGTCCCCTTCATGGATCTCTACGACCAGAAGGCCTTCACGTTCCGCAACGGCAACTCGGCAACCGTCCGTGGGATCGAGGTGGGCGCGGATTACAGGGCCTCCAGGCGGACGCGGCTGTGGGTCGCATACGCCTATGCCGAGGTGGACAGTCCGGACCTCAACGAGGATCTGACACACAGCGCGCCGCGCCACACGCTGAGTCTACTGCTCTCGCACCGCTTTCCGCGGCGCCTGAGCGGCAGCATCGCGTACTACTATGTCAGCGAGTACGAGCCTCTGGGCACCGGGGATCTTCTGGGGCCGTCCCGCCGCCTAGACATGCGTGTGGCCAGGGGCTTCAGCCTGGGAAGCACCGATGGCGAGCTCGCGCTGGTGGTTCAGGGTGCACTCGGCGACTACCGTGAGTTCAGGCAGGAGAATAGCGTCGGCACCAGCGTGTTTGCGACGGTGAGCCTTCGATTTCACTGACGGCGCGATTCGCCCGCAGGATGGCCGCAAATGAGGTTGCTTCAGGGATGAGATCCAAGTACTACATTTCTCGGACCCCTGCAGACACACCCGCAGCGCGTCGATCACGCCGGGAGCAGGCGTCGATCTGCGGGTGGGTCTGCTGGCTCCTGGCAATGGCACTCGCCGTTTGCATGCCACCCGCCAACGGCGGCCGCCTGCTGGTGGTGGTCGACGAGGAATCCGGGGCGCAGGCAGTCGTCGCTCTAGACGTGCTCGGTCGTCTGCGCAAGGGCCACAGCCACTGGACGGCTCAAGTGCTGACTCTGGTGCACCTGCGTGAGAATCCGGCCACGGCCCGCGCCGATGTGCGGCTACTCGTCTCCGTGGGCAGCCAGGCGACGCTGGAGGTGAGCCGGCTCGCCTCCGCCCCACCGGTGCTCGCGGTGCTGCTGCCGCGCGCCACTTTCGAATACATCCTGGCACAGCGGCCACCGCAGGCCGCTGCTGCCAGCGGCGCCCTGACGGCCATCTATCTGGACCAGCCGCTGGGGCGCCAGCTCCGGCTAATCGGCGCAGCGCTGCCTGGCATGCGTGATGTCGGCGTCCTACTCGGCCCCACGTCGAGTGCCAAGCTTGGACGGCTGCAGGCCGCGGCGGCGGCCACCAGCTTCAGACTCACGCCCGCGATCCTGGGCAATGAAGCCCCCCTGATCCCGGCACTGAGGGATGTGCTGGCAGACTGCGATGTGCTGCTGGCGCTGCCCGATCCTCGGGTCTACAACAAGAGCACGGCACAGAGTATCTTGCTTACGACCTACCGCCGGCGGGTGCCCGTGGTTGGCTTCTCCAAGGCCTACACCACCGCGGGCGCGCTACTTTCCCTGTATTCCACCCCGGAGCAGGTGGCCGAGGAGGTGGTGAGCGTGGTCGACGCCTTGCCGGACACCGGGCCCCTGCACCTACCGCCCCCAAGCTATCCGCGGTTGTACTCAGTGGCCACCAATCCCCATGTAGCACATTCCCTCGGGCTCGCGCTCAAGGATGGGACCACCCTGAGTGCGGAGCTGGCACGGGCCTGCGCGCGCCGTGTCCAGGAGTGCGCCCGATGATCAAGCGCTGGGGCATACGGGGACGGGTCCTGGCCATCGCGGTGGTGCCGGCGGCCCTCCTGTCCTTGTTCCTGGGATTCTTTTTCACCCAGAGCCGCATCACCGATCTCGACGATCTGCTGCAGGACCAAGGCAGGGCCATCGTCAGGCACCTGGCGTCGGCGAGCGAGTATGGGGTGTTCGCCGGCAACACGGAGCTGCTGCATGGTCTGGCCGAGTCCACGGCCCGGGAGACCGAGGTGCGGGGAGTGGCCATCTACGACACGGACGGCCACCCTTTGGCCACCGCGGGAAGCTTCGCCGAGCGCGCAAGAATGCCGCCGACCGACCTCGAGATGAAGCAAGACCTGGAGCCCAGCGTCCAGCTCACGGGCGACATGCTGCTGGTCCGCGGCGCCATACTGTTGGGTAGTATCGCCATCGAGGACTTTCCGGAGAGCTCGGCTCCAGAGGCACCCCCCCCCGGCCGGCGAGACTTGCTGGGCTGGGTGCTGGTGGAGCTGGATCGCCACGAGACCGTCATGCGCCAGCAGGTGGTGATGCGCCACGGCATGCTCATCGTGGTGCTGGGTCTCATTGCCTGCGGGCTGTTGGCCTGGCGCATGGGCAGAAACGTCAGCGGCCCCATCGTCGAGCTGACCGATGGGGTCAAGCGCCTGAAGAGTGGCAGCCTCGAGCACCGCGTCCACCTCAGGGCGGGTGCGGAGCTAGGTAGCCTAGCCACAGGCATAAACGCCATGGCCCAGGAGCTGGAGACCAAGCAACAGGAGCTGCAGACCCGAATCGACCACGCGACGCGGGCGCTACAGGACCGCAATATTGAGCTGGAGCAGGCCCAGAAGGCGGCGCTCGCCGCCAGCGAGGCGAAGTCTGCCTTCCTAGCCAGCATGAGCCATGAGATTCGCACCCCAATCAGCGTGGTCATCGGCTTCACGGATCACCTGCTCAAGACGGACCTGGGCCGAGACCAGCTGGAGTTCGCCGACAAAATCCGCCTTTCAGCCACCAGCCTTTTGTCTATCATCAACGACGTGCTGGATTTCTCCAAGATAGAGGCCGGAAAGCTCGTCCTGATGGAGGCGCCCTTCGATCTCGAGGAATGCTTGGAAGAGGTCTTTACGATGCTCGCCCCCACGGCCCATGAGAAGGGTCTGGAGCTCGCGGTGCTGATCTACGAGGATGTGCCGCGGCGCATGATCGGGGATGTCGGGCGCTTGCGGCAGATACTGGTCAACCTGGTGGCCAATGCCATCAAGTTCACCGATCGCGGGGGAGTGGACGTAATCATCGAGATGGGAGAAAGGGACACCCAAGGCCCGGGTGTACGGATAGCGGTGCGGGATACGGGCATCGGCATTTCCGATCAGGATCGGCGTCGGCTGTTCTCGGCTTTCACCCAGGTCGGCAACGGGGTACGGCGGGGCGCCGGAGGCACCGGACTGGGCCTCGCCATCGTGCGGGAGCTGGTGACCCTGATCGGTGGCACGATGCACGAGGTGCAGAGCACTCCGGGCCAGGGATCGACCTTCGCGCTCACCGTGCCCTGCCCAGTGCAGGAGCGCGCCGACGAGGGGGGAGGCGACGATGAGCTGCTTGCCGGAGTGCTCGCCGTAGTATGGGAGCCGCAGCCGCTGCCCCGGCTCGCGCTTTGCACCATTCTGGAGTCCCTGGGGGCCGAAGTGACAGTGCCGGAGGTCCGGCCGACTCCCGAGACCCTGCCCGCCGCGCCTGCGGGACAGCGTCAGATTCTGTTCCTAGGACTGTCCAAGGCCGAGCTTGCCGCAACCGAGACGGCGGAATCGGTTCGCGCACTGGCGGCTCGGCTGCCCGTGCTGGTGCTCGCCAGCGCCACCGATCCCGCGGCGTGGGCCCACGTCATCGACCATGGGGCAACCTCGTATTTGTCCAAGCCGGTCCTGCGCCGGCAGCTCACCCGGCGCCTGCGGGACGTCTTCGCCCCCAAGCAGGCGGCGCAACGTGATAGGGGCACCGCCGAGCCAGGCGGCGCTCTCGGCGCCGAGCCGCTCGACGGCAAACGGGTGCTGCTGGCCGACGACAATCAGACCAGCGCGCGGGTGGTGGAAGTGCTGCTGCACCATTGGGGCGCCGCGTTGAGTATTACACGGGACGGTCTGACCGCACTGCAACGGGTGCGGACCGGCGCATTCGACCTGGTGCTGATGGACCTGCAGATGCCGGTGATGGACGGTATCGAGGCCATCCGGGAAATACGCGCGCTGGGCAGTCCAGCCGCCTTGGTGCCCATCATCGCGCTCACGGCACTGGCCACGGACGACGACCGCAGGCGGGTTTTGGCTGCCGGCGCCGATGACTGCCTGTTCAAGCCGTTGACCGAGTCGAGACTGCGCCGCACGCTGAATAGACTCCTGCCGCGTGAGTCCAACCGCCGCCCCCCCCGGCCCGAGGCGGATTGCCGGGACACACCCGCCTCGGCCACCACGGATGAGCTCTGCACGCGGTTCCTGAGTGAGCTGCCCCGGCAACGAGACGGCATCAATGAGGCCTACCGCAATGGCGACCTAGCGGCGATGCAGCGGCGGGTGCATCGTGTCCACGGGGCCATGTGCTACTGCCGGGTGCCCGCGCTGGCTCAAGCGACCGCGGCGCTGGAGCACGCGTTGCGGGCCGGGTCGGCGGTCGACGAGCTGCTTGGGCGCTTCAATGCCGAGATTGAGCGCGCGCTGCCGGCCTCAGTCCGGGCCGGCGCGAAGTCCTAGCCTTCCCAGGAGCCTGGCCTCCCGCATCAGCCGCTTCATCTCACGCACGGCGGGGCCCAAGCCGTCGAGCACTGCCCGGGCGATTATGGCGTGGCCGATGTTCAGCTCGGCAATTTGCGGCAAGGCGGCAATCGCGGCTACGTTGTGATAATGCAGGCCGTGACCGGCATTCACCTGCAGCTCGCCTTCCCGGGCATAGACGGCCGCCTGCACGATCCTGCCCAGTGCCTCGGCGCGCGCCTGCGAGCCGGCGCTGTCTGCATAGTGTCCGGTATGGAGCTCGATGACCGGCGCGCCGGTGCGCAGTGCCGCGTCGACCTGCACCGGATCCGGATCGATGAACAGGGATACCCGAACGCCGGCGGCGCCCAGGGCGACACAAGCCTCCGTCACGCGATCCTGCTGGCCCGCCACGTCCAGCCCGCCTTCGGTAGTGAGCTCCTCCCGCCGCTCGGGCACCAGACAGCACTCCTCGGGCTTGAGCGCCAGCGCAAGTTGCAGCATGCCGTCGGTGACGGCCATTTCCAGGTTGAGCCGCGTCTGAGTCAGCTCCGCCACCAAGCGCACATCGCGCTCCTGGATGTGGCGGCGATCCTCGCGCAGATGCATCGTGATGGCGTCGGCGCCCGCGCGCTCCGCCTCCAGCGCCGCCTGGATCGGCTCCGGGTAGCGTGTGCCTCGGGCCTGGCGCAGCGTCGCCACATGGTCGATGTTCACCCCAAGCAAGATCTCGTCGCTATCCAACCTCACCACTGACTCCTCCCGAATATTTCACGACTCCGCAAGGGCCGGTCACCGAGCTGTCGCCGCAGCGCCGCCCGCATCAGACGCTTGGCCTCCCGTAACGCCTCCGGCTCCATCAGCCGGCCACTGGCCAGGGCCAGCAACGTGCTTCCCTGCACCAATGGAGCATCCGGCTCGTCCTGCGTCTCCGCGGAAGCAGGTACGGGACCCAGGTCCAGCAGATAGCGGTACCGGGCATCCGCCCGGATGGGCGTCCCCGCCTCGGCCTCGCGCCGCAGCGACAGACCGTAGCCTACCTCGTGCAGCAGGTCACGCTCGAAGATGCGCAGCACCGGCTCCTCCGGTGCACTCGCCTGTAGGCTCTCCAAGGCCATCCCATAGGACTCGAAGACGCCCGGGTGCGGGTCATGGCGCACCAGCAGACGCAGGGTGATCTCATTGAGATAAAAGCCCACGGCCAGCAGCCGCCCGACCAGCGGGCGCGGTGTCCCGGCGGCCTCTGCGGCGCACAGGGTGCCGAGCTCGCCCCTTCCGTACCAGGACAAGACTACCGGCTGGAACGGCTGAACGGCCGCGCGCATGGGCGAGCGGGGCCCGGAGGCGCCCCGGCCGACGAGGCCCACACGACCGTGGTCGCGGCTCAGGACCTCCAGCAGCAAGCTGGTCTCGTGGTAGGGACGTCGGTGCAGAATGTAGGCAGGCTGCAACCTGACCTCCCCGGGGAGTCCACTCATGGCCGGTACTCCATCACGGTGAAGCTCGTCCCGCGTCTAGTCGTATCCCAGCGAGCGCATGGCTCCCTCGTCATCGGTCCAGCCGCGCTTGACCTTGACCCACAGGCTCAGCATGACCTTGGCGCCTAAAGCCGCCTCGATGTCACGCCGTGCCCGGGCTCCGACCTCCTTGAGCCGGGCGCCGCCACGCCCGATGACGATGCCTTTGTGGCTGTCCCGCTCGACCCAGATGACCGCATCGATGTTCAGGCGACCCGGGGCCTCCACGAAACGCTCGACTTCGACGGTCAAGGCATGGGGCAGCTCCTGCCCCAGCAATCCAATCAGCTTCTCGCGCACCAGCTCGGCGGCCAGGAAGCGCATGCTGCGATCCGTGACCTGATCCTCGGCATAGAGATGCTCGCCAGGGGGCAACAGCCGGCACACCGATCGCTCGAGCTCGTCCACATATCTCCCGCTGCGAGCGCAGACTGGAACCAAGTCGGCGAAGGCGCATTTCTGTCCCAGCATCTGCAGCAAGGGTAGCAGCACGGACTTGTCCGAGATCTTGTCGATCTTGTTGATCGCCAGCACCGCCGCATGCCCGGACGGCTTCACGCGGGAGAGCACCTGCTCGTCTTCGTCCGTCCAGCGCACTGCGTCCATTACCATGAGGACAAGATCCACATCGGCAATGGCCAGCGCCACTTCGCGATTCATGTACTGGTTGAGTGCCCGCCGTTCCGTGTCGTGCAGACCCGGGGTGTCGACGTACACCGCCTGTGCATGGTCCTCGGTCTTGATACCCAGGATGCGATGCCGCGTCGTCTGTGGCTTGCGTGAGGTAATGCTCAGCTTCTGCCCGACGATTCGGTTGAGCAGTGTCGACTTGCCCACGTTCGGTCGCCCGACGATCGCGACCAGACCGCAGCGACGGCCGTCGGAGGCCTCAGGCATGCTCGAGCATCTGCAAGGCGAGTCGTGCGGCCTCCTGCTCGGCGTTGCGGCGGCTGGAGCCACTGCCCACAACGGCATGCGCCAGGCCATCGATATGACAGTCCACGACGAACGTCTGGGCGTGGTCCTCCCCCCCGACCGAGCGCACCTCATAGCTCGGCAGCGCCTTCTTGTGTGCTTGCAGGAGCTCCTGCAAGCGGGTCTTGGGATCCTTCTCCGAGGTATGGGGCGACATCGACTCAAGCTGCTCCCGGTACAGCCGTAGAATGCAGCCGCGAGCGCTATCGAGTCCCCCGTCGAGGTAGATCGCCCCCAGCACCGCCTCCAAGGCATCGGCAAGAATGGAAGTCCTCCGCCCGCCACCGCTCTTGAGCTCGCCGCTGCCCAGGCGCAGGTAATCCCCCATTACCAGCCGGCGCGCAAGTCCGGCTAGCGCTTCCCGATTGACCAGGCTCGCTCGCAATCGACTCAGCGTTCCCTCGGATGCCCGCGGAAACCGCCGATACAGCTGCTCCGCCACCACGAAGCCCAGCACAGCGTCTCCCAGAAACTCCAGCCGCTCGTTGTTGCCGGCCCCCATGCTGCGGTGGGTAAGAGCCTCCTCCAGCAGTGCTACGTGGGCGAACCCGTAACCGAGGGCGGCGCAGAGATGGTCAAGGTCGCCCGTCAAGGCGCGGCCGCACTGCCTACAAGCCGCACTGCCTGAAAGTGGGCGACCAGGTCCAGATTGCCGAATAGATTAGTCGTGGCATCGTACTTGACCGAAAGCTCCCAGCCCTTGGAGCCTTTGGTGGCCGCCAGCTGATCGCGATGGAGGCTACGCACCTCGTTGATGTAGAGCTGTTTGTGCAGGTCTCCCAGCAGGTCCCCCTTGTTGAGCCCGGAAGGCGGATTGTTGGCGACCTTTTCGACTGACTGCACCACGCGGAAATACTCCAGGTACAACGGCGTGATCTTGAGAGTTAGCAGTGCAAAGAACGCGATGAGACCGAGCACGATCAGCCACCCGATGGCGGTCATACCGCCCTGCCTGTTGGCAGTTACAGCAATCATTGGAGCTCCCCCCGTGTAGTCCTAGTTAATCAGCGTCCCTATCCTATCCCAGGACAC
>CAYQDX010000003.1:0-41282 GCA_964416345.1 uncultured Ectothiorhodospiraceae bacterium | reverse complement strand
GGTCATAGGGTGTGAGCTGGACCGTGACCTTGTCGCCGGTCAGGATGCGGATGTAATGCTTGCGCATCTTGCCCGAGATATGGGCCGTCACCACGTGGCCATTCTCCAGCTCGACGCGAAACATGGTGTTGGGCAAGGTCTCTACGACCGTTCCCTCCATCTCGATGTGGTCCTCTTTCGCCATAAGACACCTGTGCTGAGAATTTGAAGCCGCGGCGGTCTAGCCGGCGCAGAATGATGCCTGAATTCTGCCGGATTAGCAAAAGCCGCACACCGCCAGGAACGGCCCGCCTCGCTCAGCTGCGGTGGCGCGTCCAGAGGTGGCCCTCCAGCGCCTCATAGGGACGAAAGCGCGTCTTATAGTCCATCTTGTCGCATCCCGCTACCCAGTAGCCCAGGTATAGCCAGTCCAGACCGAGTTGCCGGGTGCGGGCAATCTCCCACAGACAGGCGAAGGTGCCCAGGCTGCGGCCGTGCTCATTGGGGTCGAAGAAGGTGTAGACCGCAGACAGTCCATGACGTAGGCGGTCCACCACGGCGACGGCGACCAAGCCCCGCGGGCTGCGAAACTCATAGAACTCGGTCTCCGCCCAGCTGCTGAGAAAGAACTCCAGATAGCGTGTGGGCGAGTCCGTGTCCATTCCGCCTCCGGGATGGCGGTGGCGTATGTAGCGCTGATAGAGTCGGAAATGCGTCTCGTCGAAGGACGGACCCAGCGGGGTGACCCGAAGATCCTGATTGCGGACCCAGCATCGGCGCTGACTGCGATTGGGGCGAAAATCCGCCACCGGCACCCGAATGGATACGCATGCCTGGCATCCCGGACAGGCCGGCCGGTAGACATAGTCGCCGCTGCGGCGAAATCCGAAATCCACGAGCTCGCTGTAGCCCTCAGTGCTCAGGCTGGCGTTGGGATCGACGAAAAGAGTGACCGCCGTGCGATCGGCCAGATAGCTGCACTCGTGGGGAGCGGAGGCGTGAAATGCCAGGCGCCGGCTGCCGGGGCGATGCATGCTACTGCTGCTCCGCAAACGCCGGAGCGCTCTCCCGCGCCCCCAGCTCCAAGCTCCATCTGCCAACGACGCCGGGCACGGCGCACCAGCGCTCAAGTAGCATCAGGAAATCGTGGCGCGGCATCGGCGCCGCCCCGAGGCTGCTCAAGTGAGGAGAGCTCACCTGGCAGTCGACGGCGACGTAGCCCCATGCCCGGAGCTGCTCGACCAGGGTGGCAAAGGCGACCTTGGAAGCGTCGGTGCGGCGCGAGAACATGGACTCGCCGAAGAATATGCGGCCTATTGCGACGCCGTAGAGCCCGCCGGCCAGGACGTCGGCCTGCCAACATTCGGCGGAGTGAGCGTGGCCCATCGCATGTAGGCGCCGGTATGCCCGGGACATCTCCGCGGTTATCCAGGTCGACTCCCGTCCCGGTGCGGGTGTGGCGCAGGCCGCAATGACCTCGGGGAAGGCTTGGTCCAGGGTGACGCGATATTCGCCCCGCCGCAGTCGCTTGCGCAGGCTACGCGAGACCTTCAGTCGCTTGGGGTCCAGCACGGCACGGGGATCCGGCGACCACCATAGAATGGGTTGGCCGGCGCTGTACCAGGGGAAGATGCCTCGCCGGTAGGCAGCCAGCAGGCGTCGTGGATCCAGATCTCCACCCACGGCCAGCAGCCCATCAGGGTCGCGCAGCGCAAGCTCGGCGTCCGGAAACGCCTCCGGCGGGGCGTCAGGATGGATCCAATGTATTGACATCAGGCGACCGATGCCGCGGTCGAGGTGCCGGCGCGGTAGGGCGAGTGCGACCGCATCTCCTCGATGTACTCCACCATGGCCTGGCGCTCTACGGCCAGATGCCGCCGGATAGCCTGGCGAAACGCGGGGTGAGCGACCCAGTGGGAGGAGTAGGTGGCAGTAGGCAGAAAGCCTCGGCTGACCTTGTGCTCACCTTGCGCACCCGGCTCGAAGCGCCCTAGACCGTGGCGTATGCAGTACTCGATGCCCTGGTAGTAGCATGCCTCGAAGTGCAGCCCGTCGAAGCTCTGGCGACAGCCCCAATGCCGGCCGTAGAGGCTGCGCTTGCCCCGAATGCTCAGCGCACCCGCCACATAGCGACGCGCCTGCCTCGCCAGCACCAGCACGACGGTATCCGGCAGGCTCGCCCCCAGCTCCTTGAAGAATGCCTCGCTCAGCGTGGGGTAGCCTCCCAGCCGAAGGAAGGTGTCGCGATAGAAGTCGTGAAACACGTCCCAGTGGGCCTCCGTCGCAGCGTGCCCGTCGAGCACCTCCAGCTCGATGCCGGCCTCCTGCACCCGACGCCGCTCGCGCAGGATGTTCTTGCGCTTCTTGGCTACCAGCTGGTCGAGAAAATCCTGGAAATCCCGGTAGCCTGGATTGTGCCAGTGAAACTGGCAGCCCAGGCGGGTGAGCATGCCCTTGTCCTCCAGCCTGTCCCTATCGGGGGAATCCGGAAACAGCCAGTGGGCCGTCGACATTCCCTGGGCGGCGGCCACGACCCCGTCGATGAGTCGGTCTTTCACCGTGGAAGCATCCGCGACGTTCCCAGCCAGCAGTCGCGGACCGGTGATCGGCGTGTAGGGCACGGCTGCGACCAGTTTGGGGTAGTAGGGCAGGCCGGCACGCCGGTATGCGTCCGCCCAGGCCCAGTCGAAGACCAGCTCGCCATACGAGTTTGTCTTGACATAGCTGGGGCAGGCCCCGACCAGAACGCCGCTGCGGTACACCAACTGGTGCCTCGGCTGCCAGCCGGTGGCGACGCCCACACAGCCGTGGCGCTCCATTGCGGCCAGCACTTCGTGGCGCAGAAACGGCTGATCGCCATCCACCAGGGCGTTCCACGCCGCCGGTGGCACCTCCACGAGCGACTCGACCGTTAGGCTGCGCATGGGCTGATTCTAACCCGCAACGCCGTGCGACATGCGTGGTGGCTCACTCCCCGGCCCCCTTCCCGGAGCTTCGTCCAATGCAATGTTGCAATTTAG
Source organism: uncultured Ectothiorhodospiraceae bacterium (assembly GCA_964416345.1). GTDB lineage: Bacteria > Pseudomonadota > Gammaproteobacteria > CAYQDX01 > CAYQDX01 > CAYQDX01. The sequence goes on along the minus strand of CAYQDX010000003.1, from coordinate 38,283 downwards.
CAACGAAAAATGTTGCCAACGAGCAAGAATGTAGCGCAAATAATTATGTTAGTATTGAATAATATTCTTATGTGGGATAAAGTTGGCTCAACGTCGGCGAGATTGTGGTGCCGACCCAGTGATTCCCGGGAGGAACCTATGATATTCGACAGTTTTACGGTGAGTGCCTTACTCGTCGCGTGCGTCGTCTTGGTCGGGCTCTACATCACCCGCCCTCACCGCTGACAGGTGGGCGGAGGGATGAGAAGACGACCATCGCCGCATCAAACCGGCCCCTGCACCAGGCGTCGGCGTGCTCCCGACCCGGGGCACGTCGGCGTTTTGGGATTGAGCGTGCCTCGTTCTGACGGCTCGCGTGTGGTCTGACCCCGGCGGCGCGCCAGAGGCAGTCGACGATGGTGATATCGTGTCCAACAAACCCCGGTCGCCAGGAGCGCACCGCGACCCAAGGTCCTTTGGGCCAGACCTCCGGTCCGGCCGAGAATAATTCGCTCCGCCTCGTTACCCTGCGGCACTCGCGGAGCTCCGGCTTACGAAGCACGTAAACACCCCGGACCGGCCTTGTCCCAAGCCATTGCAGATATAAGCTTGTGGGGAGCCTACACGCAGTGAGACATCTCATGAGAATCATCGTGCCATTGCTCGGCGCCTTGCTGGCGCTTGGACAGGCGGCCGCGGGCGAGCCGTCTCTCGCAGTCGCGCCCGCCCGCTACCAGGAGGTCGCCAAGCAGTATGTTGCCGATGCCGTGATCGAGGCGGTCAATCAGTCCACGGTCTCGGCGCAGGTCTCCGGCCGCATCGACGAGATAGACTTCGATGTCGATGAGCTCGTGCCCAAAGGGGCGGTGCTGCTGCGGCTGCGGGACACGGAGCAGCGCGCAAGACTGGAATCGGCGCAGGCGGGCTTGGCGGAGGCCCGTGCCCGCCAGGAGCAGGCAAGAAAGGAATATCGCCGCGTCAAGGAGGTCTATGCCAAGAAGCTCGTGTCCAAGGCGGAGCTCGACCGTGCCAGTGCGGAGCTCAGCGCCGCCAGCGCGCGTCTGCATGCGGCCCAGGGGGAGGTTCGTCAGGCCCAGGAGCAGCTGGATCACACCGTCGTCAAGGCGCCGTATAGCGGTATCGTCGTTAAGCGGCATGTGGAGCTGGGCGAGACCGCAAGTCCTGGCCAGCCGCTGATGACGGGATTTTCCTTGGAGAATCTGCGCGCCGTCGCCAACGTGCCGCAGGAGCTTATCCAGCAGGTGAGGACCCACGGAGCTGCCACCGTGCTGCTGGCGGGCGACCCGGAGCGTCGTGTCCAAGCCGCCCGCCTGACGGTGGTGCCGTATGCCGATCCGGCCAGCCATACCTTCAATGTGCGCGTCTATTTGCCAGCCGGCACGCCGGATCTCTATCCGGGAATGTCGGTCAAGGTTCTGTTCCCCATGGGCAACAAGAAGGTGCTGCTGGTGCCCGCCAAGGCCGTGGTGTTCCGCAGCGAGGTGACCGGACTCTATGTGGTGGACCCCCAGGGCAGGGTGAGTCTGCGTCAGGTGCGAGTCGGCAAGGTGCGTGCAGACGGCTCCATCCCCGTGCTGGCGGGCCTCGACGCGGGCGAGCGGGTCGCCCTGGATCCCACCGCCGCCGGGCGCTATCTCAAGGAGAGCCAGGAGACGTCCCGCCATGAGTGAGCGTCTGGGCTTTTCCGGCAGCCTCGCCAAGAAATTTCTCAGCTCCGAGATCACGCCGTTGCTGGCGCTGGTGGGCTTTCTGCTGGGACTCTTCGCGGTAGCCATTACCCCGCGCGAAGAGGAGCCGCAGATCAATGTGACCTTCGCCAACATGTTGATTCCCTTTCCAGGCGCATCGGCCAGCGAGGTGGAGAACCTGGTGAGCACCCCGGCGGGTCAAGTGCTCTCGGAGATCAAGGGCGTCAAGCACATATACGCCGTCTCCAAACCGGGCATGTCGGTGCTGACCGTGGAGTTCGAGGTCGGAGAGGACCGCACGTCCGCGATCGTTCGCTTATACAATCAGATCTACGCCAATGAGGACTGGCTGCCGCGCAACCTTGGGGTGGGTCAGCCCATCATCAAGCCGAAGGGGATCGACGACGTCCCCATCGTCACGCTCACCCTGTGGACCGAGGACCCCAATCGCGGCGCCTACGAGCTGGAGAAGGTGGCCCACGCCATCGAGGCCGAGCTGAAGCGGGTCAAAGGCACGCGGGACATCTATACCATCGGCGGGCCCGACAACGTGGTCCACGTTCTGCTCGATCCTGCGCGACTCGCGAGCTACGGCCTGACACTGGAGGACCTGCGCAACGCCTTGCAGGCCAGCAACACATCGGACTCCGCCGGCGCACTGGTGCATGACGACCACGAGGTGCTGGTGCAGGCCGGAAGCTTCCTGGGTCACGTGGAGGATGTGGCGGGTTTGGTGGTGGGGGTGCACGACGGCAGCCCCGTGACACTGCGGGAGGTCGCGGACGTGAAGGCGGGCCCGGACCAGCCCGAGCAGTATGTATGGATGGGCACCGGACCCGCCGCCGGCAGCAAGGGCATCGGCGTACATGGCGAGTTTCCGGCCGTGACCATTGCCGTCGCCAAGCAGCCGGGCACCAACGCGGTGGCTATCGCCGACCAGATCATCGAGCGAGTGGAGCACCTGCAGGGCATTTTCATACCTGAAGGGATCAACGTGACGGTTACTCGCAACTACGGCATCACGGCCAACGACAAGGCACAGAAGCTCATCGGCAAGCTGGCTTTTGCCACGCTCTCCGTCGTGCTGCTGGTGCTGCTGGCGCTGGGCTGGCGCGAGGCCATCATTGTGGGCACCGCGGTGGTCATCACCCTCGCCATCACTCTGTTCGCCTCCTGGGCCTGGGGCTTCACCCTTAATCGGGTGTCGCTGTTTGCGCTGATCTTCTCCATCGGGATACTGGTGGACGACGCCATCGTGGTAGTGGAGAACATCCATCGCCACCTGCAGATGGGGGGCAAGACCCTGCTGCAGTCCATCCCGACGGCTGTGGACGAGGTTGGGGGACCGACCATACTGGCGACCTTCACGGTGATTGCCGCACTTCTGCCCATGGCATTTGTCACCGGTCTGATGGGGCCCTATATGAGTCCCATTCCCATCAACGCCAGCATCGGCATGCTTATCTCGCTGGCGGTGGCGTTCGTGGTGACCCCTTGGCTCAGCAACAAGGTACTCGCCTCGGGCGTCCACGCCCATGGCCCCGAGCCGGTCGCCCCGGGCCTTCAGCGCCTGTTTGAGCGCGTCCTCAAGCCCTTCCTTGGCGGGCTACGAGGCCGGCGCAGGCGCTGGCTGCTCGGCGGTGTGGTGCTGGTGCTGATCGCCGGGTCGGCGTACCTGGCGCTGGCCCAGTGGGTGGTGCTGAAGATGCTGCCCTTCGACAACAAGTCCGAGCTGCAGGTGGTCGTGGACATGCCCGAGGGCACCAGCGTCGAGCACACGGCGCGGGTGCTGCGGGCGCTCGGGGGCCACCTCGCCACCGTGCCCGAGGTGACGGACTACGAGGCTTACGCCGGCACTGCTTCGCCCATCAACTTCAATGGCTTGGTACGGCAGTACTACCTGCGCAAGGCCGCCAACGTCGGTGACCTGCAGGTGAATCTGGTGGACAAGCACCAGCGCGAGCGCAAGAGTCACGAGATTGCCCTCGCGCTGCGTGCCCCGCTGCAGGAGATCGGCGGGGCGCTGGGAGCCAACGTCAAGATCGTCGAGGTTCCGCCCGGGCCCCCCGTGCAGGCACCCCTGGTGGCGGAGATCTACGGCGTGGACTACTCGGGGCAGGTGGACGTCGCCAAAGAGGTGCGCGCAGTGTTCGAGTCCACCCCGGACATTGTCGACGTTGACGACAGCGTCGAGGCAGCGTCGCCGAAGCTGATCGTGAGGGTCGACCAGCAAAAGGCAGCACTGCTCGGGGTCTCCCAGCAGGCTGTGGTGAGTGCCCTGACGGCCAGCCTGAGCGGCGACGACGTGAGCTATCTGCACGGCGGACGCGTCAAGTATCCGACGCCCATCCGGCTGGAAATGGATGTGGCCGACAAGGCGGCCATCGATTCGGTGCTGGCGCTCAAGACCCGCAGCCAGAGCGGCGCATTGGTGCCTTTGGCCGATGTCGTCGAAGTGGCAGCCACGCAGCGTGAGCGCTCGATCTACGAGAAGGACCTGCTGCCCGTGGTCTACGTCACGGGCGATATGGCCGGCAATCTCGACAGCCCGCTGTACGGTATGGCCGAGATCTACGCCTCCCTGGAGCCACTGAAGCTACGGGACGGCGCCCATCTGAGTCAGTTCCTGTTGAGCCCGCCGGGCAACCCCTACTTCTACGGACTTAAGTGGGACGGGGAGTGGCAGATCACCTACGACACCTTTCGCGACATGGGCATCGCCTACGCGGTCGGGATGGTGCTGATCTATTTGTTGGTGGTGGCGCAGTTCCGCTCCTATGCAGTGCCGCTCGTCATCATGGCACCTATCCCGCTGACCATCATAGGCGTCATGCCCGGGCATGCACTGTTCGGCGCGCAGTTCACCGCCACCTCCATGATCGGCATGATCGCCCTGGCGGGCATCATCGTGCGTAACTCGATTCTGCTGGTGGATTTCATCAATCAACAAGTCGAGGAGGGTGTCCCCTTCGAAGATGCGGTGGTCCTCTCCGGAGCCGTGAGGGCCAAGCCAATCGTGCTGACGGGTCTAGCGGCAATGCTGGGAGCGTTCTTCATCCTGGACGACCCCATATTCGGCGGGCTTGCCATCGCCCTCATCTTCGGCATCCTGGTCTCCACCTTGCTGACCCTGGTGGTCATCCCGGTGGGCTATTATGCGCTGCTGGCTCGCCGCATGGCTGCCGTGTCCGCGCCGGCGTGCTCAGAGGTCAATCGATCCAGCGCACCACCACGGGCATGACGCTCCACGCCATCGCGAACGAAGCAATGGGGTCTGTGTAGGGACTGGTCACGTGGATCAGCCATCCCGCGAGCGGCTCCATGGGCACATGCATACCGTTGTTGTGGAGCCCGACGGCGGTCGCCACGACCAGCAGCGCAACCCTGCCGAGAATAGGCATCATGTCCAGCAGGGCTTCCAGAAACGGCATTACTTGCATGTGGGACCTCGGAGTTGTTGCCGAATGCCGGCGCCACCAAGTTAGTGCTATAGGATGACATTGTGAAGCGCCGACTCCGCGGAAGCATGAGCTGCGTCACGGAATCGATGGCTCGCGCGCGCCATCGTGGGCGGAATCTGCTATGGTGGCGGAAACGAATTGCCGATTCGGAACCTGCAGATGACGCGCGCCAGCGGTCGCAACGCGCAACTATCATACATTGCCACGAGGTGTATCGCTGCAAAGGGCGCCGGCTTATCACCGACCGCCCAAGCGGGCGGAGCAGAGGTCTAGGCCTGCAGTCCAAGCAGCGGCGCTTGCGGATTGGCAATTGCTTGGCGGGCTTGGGGGGAGCCGATTCTGGCCCGCCGCGGGGTGAAGCATGAAGAAATCCGAGCTAATAGAATCCATGGGACGGAAGTTCCAGCTTCCAGTCAAGGACGTGGAGTTGGCAGTTAATATACTGCTTGAACAGATGGGAGAAGCCCTCGCAGAAGGCGGACGGATAGAGATTCGCGGATTCGGTGCCTTCTCCGTGCGTTTCCGTCCAGGCCGCATGGCGCGTAATCCGGGGACTGGAGAGGTGTTTCCCGTTGAAGGGAAATACTGGGTGCATTTCCGGCCGGGCAAGGAGCTACTGGACAGGACCAACGCGCCGCACCAAGACGCCTAGCATAGCGCCTAGCATAGTGCGGTGGGCCCCTAGGAGCCTGCCCGAGTGATCTCGTCGCTGCGCCGGCCGAGCCGGCCGCGGCGTTCAGCCGAGGGGTCGGGACGCATCGAAGAGATCGTCGTCATCAAACCGGCAGCTTTCGGTTCCATTCACAAGCCCTGACCTCCCACTACGGCCCGTCAACGGCGAGGGAGTCGGATTCCGTGGCGCAGCTCACGGCGAGGTCGAATTTCGCAGACCTTTCGAATTCCTGTGCCACGACCCAGATCTGAGACAGCTCACTGCTCAACCTAGGAAGGGTCTCCAGGGTGTGTCGCGTGCGGGCGTGGTCGAAAAACGCAAACGGCTCATCCAGGAACAAGAACTGGCGTCCATGGGCCGAGGCGGCCACCAGTGCTTGTGCAAGCGCCAGCCGCACGGCCAGCGAGAGCTGGCGTTGGGTGCCGCTGGAGAGACTTTCCATCTTCACAAAGTCATTCTTTTCCTTGGCAAACACCTCCACTTCCAGGGATTCCCCCAGACGCAAGTATTCATAGTGGCCACCGGTCAGCAGAGGCACGACCTTGCCGAGGAGGTCGTGAACCTCCCGGTTGAAGTGGGTCTGAATGCGTCTATAGGCTCCATCGATGAGCACCACCGCCGTCTCCCGGACGCGCGCCCGTGCCCGGGACTGGTCGGTGCCGGCCTCGATTGCGCCGAGCTCGGCGCTCAGCTCCTGGGCCTCCGCGCGACGTGCCTGCTCCTCTCCGATGGAATTGTCCAGGCGTGCAAGGGCCCTCTCTTGTTCGTCCGACTCCGCCAGCCGATCGTCGATGCGGCCCGCGATGCGCTCCAACAGGGGGCTCAACTGCTGCGCCTCGAACGACTGGAGCTCCTCATGCAGCTTATCCAGGAAAGGACCGAGGGCATCCGGCTCCCACAAAGTGGCGCCGCCCTCCGCAATGAATGGCTCGATCATGCCTTGGACGGCCGAGTCCTCCGATTCACGGAGCCACTGCAATTGCGCCGGCGTCGAGAGATCTTCCAGCGCTGTCAGCCCGGAGACCAACGCCCGTTGCGCAGCTACCCTAGAGGTCAGCGTGACGGCCTGCTCTCCCAGCTCGATGGCGCGCTCGCGGTTGCGGGCACTGAGCTTGAGCAGCCAGACTGCCGCCAGGGACAGCACTCCGCTGACTGCAGCCAGCAGCATTAGAGTCTGCCCGCCCCAGCCGGGGACGTACCGAGCCAGCAGCGCCTGCAGGGACTGACTCACGCCGTGCGCCGGTGCATAGCTCACCGTCAGCCAAGTGCCCCAGCCCAGCAGCGCCACGACTACCAGGAGCCAGCCGAGCATTCCGTTGCGGCCCTGGCTCGCCTGGGCACTCTCCAAGTCCGCGCTGAGCGCCGCCTGCTCGGCGGCCTGACCGCCGTCGGCGGAGCCCTCCAGCCAGCCTTCAAGCGCCGAGCGTTCCTCGGCGAGCCTTGAGCTTAGGTCCTGGAAGCGTGTCAAATGCTGGTGCAGATCCGCCGCCCAGGCGCGCAAACCGGAAACCGAGCAGGCGCCCGCATCCGGAACTTGCGCGCACGCGGCACTCAGGTCGTCCACGGCGGCGTCCAGACCATCGGCAATTTCCCTCCAGTCCCCGATGCCGCTGCTGTGGTCCACCGCGCCGGCGTGCGGTGCTGCGTTGAGCAGCGTTGCCCACGCATCCTTGATGTCATCTCGACGTTGCGCGAGGGCTGCCGTGACACGTGCGAGGGATTCCACCTCCGCCGCGACCGTCTCCCGTTGCGCCTGCAGAATGTCTAGCGCCGTGGGGTCGACGGCGAGCTCTGCAAGTTGGGTCTGCACTTGGGCGGACCGGGCGTCCAGGTCCGCCATGACGTGTTGCTCGCCACTCAGCTCACTCTCCAGATCATGGCGCACCGTCTCCAGTCGAGACATACCCAGCAACGTCTTGGCGGTCTGGCTCTGAGGGTGGGGCAGGCTGCTCTCGCGTTGCGCAAGATAAAAGGAATCAACGTATTCGTCATAGTCGTAGCCGACGACGCGCTCGACGGCTGCACGTACCGGGTCGGGTCCCTGCGCCAGGAGCTCCCCGGAGTCGGCACGCGCCAGGCGGGCCCGGTGGTTTCCGTCGATGTCCAAGAACCGTGTGATGACGTAGGTCTGGCCGTCTGCACCCACCAGCTCCAGCTCCAGGGAAGCATTGGACTCGCCCCACTTGATGTTGCTCACGAGCTCGGCGGGGGCATTGGCGTAGGTGCGTCCAAATAAGGCGAGGCAGATGGCCTCGCCGACGGCAGTCTTGCCGGATTCATTGGGACCGGTGACGGCTATGGTGGCCCGCTCCGGCAGATTGGTCAGCTCCAAGCGGGCATACTTCAGCACGTTTTCGGCACGCAAGTTTTTGATAATCATGAGCCCGTTCCCTGATCTACCCCTTCAAGGCGAGTCAGCACCAGTTGCACGGCTTTGTCGTAGAGGGCGGCATCGAAATCCGCTTCGGTCTCCTTCAGACGGTCAATCTCGGCGTGGGCGTAGTCCTCGAAGGCTTCGGCCGGGGACCGGACCAGAAATGCCTTGACCAAGAGCTCGTCGTCGACTGCTGCCATTTGGTTCTCCAGGTGGGCTCCGGATTTCGCGCACGAGTCTGTGGAACGGTGCGAGGGGCGCTGGCGCGGTGGTTTACCGATGTGCTCGGTGCAGAGCCGGGCACCGCCAACGGCATACCGGCGGCTATATTGGGATTCCATGTCCGGAGCGTCAAGCTCCAAGGTGTTTGCGGGCCGCCGCCGGGCCTGAATCTCGCCGGCGGGTACGTGACGGTGAAGAGCGGTGCCGCGGGTTAAACTTGACCTCAACAGTCAATTATTTCATAATAGTTGACAAATTTGGTCTACTACCCGCCGCGGCGGGCAGCCGAAACAGGGGTGCTTGTATGAAGCTTTCCACAAAGGGTCGCTACGCCGTCACGGCGATGCTGCACCTGGCGTTGCACGACAGGAAGGGGGCTCTGCCGCTGGCAGACCTCTCCGAGAGTCAAGGGATCTCCCAATCCTATCTGGAGCAGCTGTTTGCGCGTCTGCGCAGCTCGGGCCTAGTTCGCGGCACGCGCGGTCCAGGCGGTGGTTACCGTCTGGCGCGGTCGGCGGCCGATATATCAGTTGCAGACATCATTACGGCAGTCGACGACGGAAGCGACCAAGGCCAGGAGGCAGTGGGACGTGAGACCGATGAGCTGTGGCACAATCTCAGTCAGCAGCTGTTCGACTTTCTGGCGGGAATCAAGCTGTCCCAGTTCGTCGCCGAGCCGCACCGACCCAAGGCAGCCAGGCGGAGGGACAGTCTCTATGGATGGGGCTTCGTTCCGCGTGAAGAAGGGCACGTTGGCGGGCCTCTGATGTAATGGTGTCGGTGGCGTGTGGCTCGCTCGCAGCTCGAAACGCCGCAGTGTCACCGGAACAGTCAACCCTGAGCGGGCACTCGTGACGCAGCGTTGGTTGTCTCCAACGCTGCCGCTATAATCCCTCCCGACCCCCGGCGCGGCAGCCTATCCCATCACTCGGGCCACGGACGCGCTGCGCTCGGCGGGCGCATGCCCATCGAGCGGAGGGAGGGCGCAGGCCCCATGAGACCCAAGATCCTGCGACTGGACGTCACCGGTCAGCCGGTAGTGTGGATCACGTGGCAGGAAGCAGTGTGCCTATACGTGCGGGGCCAGATCGCCTGGACCGCCGGCGGCCACATGTTTCCGGTGCATGGCGGCATCTGCCGCCATACCGGCGAGCGCTCCGTGGTGGAGGTCAACTCCATCGTCGCCGTGCGCGGTCGCCGTCACCGCTTCGGTCGCGAGGCGGGCGTGCCCCCAGTGTCGAATCGGGACCTCTTCCTGCGCGACGGCCACCTGTGCATGTACTGCGGCGGTACATTCCAGCAGTATCAGCTCACCCGTGATCACGTGCTGCCGTTGTCTCGAGGCGGGCACGACTCCTGGTCTAACATCGTCAGCGCCTGCAAGCCGTGCAACGCCACCAAAGGCGGACGGACGCCCGAAGAGGCAGGCATGCCCCTCCTGGCCGTACCGTTCGTCCCCAATCGAGCCGAATACCTGGTACTGTCGAATAGACGTATCCTGGCCGATCAGATGGAATTCCTGAAGACCCGGTTTAGTCGTGGCAGCCCTCTCCTGGCCGTGTGACTGCGCCGAGCAACTCCCGCAGGGCGAGAGCGGCGTTGGAAGGGGTCCGGTCTCGATGCTGGACCACCCCCAGCATGCGAGAGACCCGCAAGCCCGGCAGATGGAGGGCGCATATGGGAGCCTCGACCATGGACGCGGGCAAGGCGCTCCATCCCAGACCCACCGAGACCATCATGCGTATGGTCTCGAGGTAGTTGATCGGCTGACCGACCTGCAAGGCCACTCCGTGGGGCAGCAGTGCCTCCTCCAGCGCCTCCCGCGTGTAGGTTCCCACGGCTGGCAAGAGGGCCGGGTAGTCGTTCAGGTCCGCATAGGTCACTCGCGACTTGCACGCTAGCGCGTGATTGGCGGCGACGACGATCTCCAGTGGGTCCTCCCACAGGGGCGTCGCCCACAGACGTCCAACCTGTGCCCTGGGGAGCGTCACTACGCCCAGCTCTGCCTCGCCCCGCTCCACCGCGACGCACGCCGCCTCGGAATCCAGGAAAGCCACCCGCAGGCTGACTTGTGGGTAACGCTCGGTGAACAGCCGCAGCACCGGCGGCAGGCGGCGAAGACCGATGTGATGGCTGGTGACCATGGACAGGCTGCCGTCCACCAGCCCCCTGAGGTTGGCGAGAACGCGGCGCGTGTCGGAGATCTCCTGGAGTATGCACCGCGCCCTTGGCAGCAGCACCTCTCCCGCGCGGGTGAGGAGCACTCGATGGCCGACCCGATCGAACAGCCGCTGGCCCAGGCCGAGCTCCAGCTGGGCGACACGTTTACTCACTGCCGGTTGGGTCAGATGCAGCTCCGCGCCGGCGGCGGAGAACGAGCCGTGCTCGGCGACTGCTATGAAGGCCCTCAAGCTGGGGATGTCCATGGAGCTATTCTAATTGTTTATAGGTTCTATGACATTCATGAATTGGAGATATGAATTGGGCTGGCGTACCATCAACCCGTCACACATCGAGGAATTGCCATGAGCGGAAAGACGCTTTACGACAAGCTCTGGGATGCCCACGTCGTGCGCCAGGCGGAAGGCGGCACGGCGCTCATCTACATCGACCGCCACTTGCTGCACGAGGTTACCTCGCCCCAGGCGTTCGAAGGCCTGCGGCTTGCCGGGCGCCGACCATGGCGGGTCGACGCCAACCTCGCGGTGCCGGACCACAATGTGCCGACCGCGGATCGAGTCTCGGGTATCGTCGATCCCATCTCCCGCCTCCAGGTGGAGACTTTGGACAGCAATTGCCGGGACTACTCCATCCTGGAATTCGCCATGAACGATCCGCGCCAAGGCATCGTGCACGTGGTGGGCCCGGAGGAGGGTGCGACCTTGCCGGGAATGACGGTCGTCTGCGGCGATTCTCACACCTCCACTCACGGTGCCTTCGGCGCACTCGCCTTCGGCATTGGCACCTCCGAGGTGGAGCATGTGCTCGCCACCCAGTGCCTGCTCCAGCAAAAGTCCAAGAACATGCTGGTCGAAGTCCACGGCCAGATCGGCCGAGGCGTCACTGCCAAGGACGTCGTGCTCGCCATCATCGGCGAGATTGGCACCGCCGGGGGCACGGGCTACGCCATCGAGTTCGCCGGGGAGGCCGTACGCGCGCTGCCACTGGCCGGGCGCATGACCGTCTGCAACATGGCCATCGAGGCAGGCGCAAGGGCCGGCATGGTGGCGGTCGACGAGCGGACCATCGAGTACCTGAAGGGCCGGCCATTCGCGCCCTCAGGCGCACTCTGGGAGGCTGCCGTGGCGGCATGGCGCGAGCTGCAGAGCGATCCGGATGCCGTGTTCGACCGGGTCGTGCGCGTCGCGGCCGAGGATATTCGACCTCAGGTGACCTGGGGCACGTCGCCGGAGATGGTGGCGGCAGTGGACGGCGTGGTGCCGGATCCGCTTGCAGTGTCGGACCCGATCAAGCGTGCCGGCATGGAGCGGGCATTGGCGTACATGGGGCTGGCACCTGGAGCCCTAATCAGCGCGATTCGCCCGGACAAGGTCTTCATAGGCTCCTGCACCAACGGCCGCATCGAGGACCTGCGTGCCGCCGCCGAGGTGGCGCGGGGCCGGCGCGTGGCCCCAGGCATCAAGCAGGTGCTGGTGGTGCCAGGCTCCGGCCTGGTCAAGCAGCAGGCCGAGCATGAAGGATTGGATCGGGTGTTCATTGAGGCCGGATTCGAGTGGCGGGAGCCCGGCTGCTCCATGTGCCTGGCGATGAATGCCGACCGCCTGGAGCCGGGCGAGCGTTGCGCGTCGACGTCGAATCGCAACTTCGAAGGGCGCCAGGGGGCCGGAGGAAGGACGCACCTGGTGAGCCCTGCGATGGCTGCCGCGGCCGCTGTGACGGGCCACTTCGTGGACGTAACGAAGCTCTGACCGCCAGAGGATCAGTAGCTTTCACGTTTGTATTAAGAATTCATCCGAACTTGCGGAGTCGAGCTGATGCAAGCATTCACCAAGCTTACCGGCATCGTTGCGCCTTTGGATCGTGCCAACGTCGACACCGATGCGATCATTCCCAAGCAGTTCCTCAAGTCGATCAAGCGCTCGGGCTTCGGTCCCAACTTGTTCGATGAATGGCGCTACCTGGACCGGGGTGAGCCCGGTCAGGACAACCACGGCCGACCGCTGAACCCCGAGTTCGTGCTCAATCAACTCCGCTACCAGGGGGCACAGGTTCTGCTCGCCCGGGAGAACTTCGGCTGCGGGTCCTCACGCGAGCATGCGCCCTGGGCACTGCTCGACTACGGCTTCCGGGCGATCATCGCCCCCAGCTTCGCCGACATCTTTTTTAATAATTGCTTCAAGAATGGCATATTACCGATTGTTCTCGTGCCGGAAATCGTGGACAGTCTGTTCAATCGCGCGCTCGCCAGCCCGGGCTACGCGCTGAGCATCGACCTGGCGTCGCAGACTATCGTGACACCGGGCGGCGATACGCTCGCCTTCGAGGTCGATCCGTTTCGACGGCACTGCCTGCTCAATGGGTTGGACGACATCGGCCTTACCCTCGCGCACGTGAGCGAGATACGAGCCTACGAGCAGCGGCGGCGGGTCGAGGCGCCCTGGCTGTTCCAGGGTCTGGCCCCGCAAGGCTGAGCCGTACCCAGGCTGGATTCAACGGCTTCTGCGGGAGAGTTGCCAATGGCTAAGAAGATCGCAGTGCTTGCAGGCGACGGCATCGGCGTGGAGATAGTCGCCGAGGCGGTCAAGGTGATGGAGCGTCTGCGGCGCGATTTCGGCCTGGACGTCGAGCTGGCGCAGGCTTCCGTGGGCGGTTGCGCCTACGATGAGACGGGCAATCCGCTGCCCGAGTCCACGCTGAGCCTCGCCCGAGAGGCCGACGCGGTGCTGCTTGGTGCGGTAGGAGGTCCGAAGTGGGAGGCGCTGCCTCGGGAGCTGCGACCCGAGCGCGGCCTGCTGGGCCTGCGCTTCGAGCTAGGCCTGTTCTCCAATCTGCGCCCGGCTCTGCTCTACCCGCAGCTGGTCGATGCATCCACGCTGCGCCCGGAAGTCGTGTCTGGGCTCGACATCATGATCGTGAGGGAGCTGACCGGGGGCATCTACTTCGGTGAGCCCCGCGGGCAGCGCACCCTGCCGGGTGGTGAGCAGCAGGCGTTCAACACACTAGTCTATAGCGAGACGGAGATCACGCGGGTGGCCCGCTCCGCCTTCGAGGTCGCAGGTTTGCGCGGGGGCTCGGTCTGCTCGGTGGACAAGGCCAACGTGCTCGAGTCCAGTGAGCTATGGCGGAAAGTCGTCAGCCGCGTCGCCGAGGACTACCCTCAGATCGCGCTTTCCCATATGTATGTCGACAATGCGGCGATGCAGCTGGTGCGGGCGCCCAAGCAGTTTGACGTCATCGTCACGGGTAATATGTTTGGCGACATACTGTCGGACTGTGCCGCCATGCTGACCGGCTCCATCGGCATGCTCCCTTCGGCATCCCTCGACGCGACTGGCAAGGGCATGTACGAGCCCATCCATGGATCGGCACCGGACATCGCCGGTAAGGGTGTGGCCAACCCATTGGCCACCATCCTTTCTCTGGCCATGATGCTGCGCTACACCCTGCGGGAGCCCGAGGCCGCCGAGCGCATCGAGCGGGCCGTCGGCACGGTTCTGGATCTGGGCCTACGGACGGCCGACATCGCCTCCGCCGGCACGCGCCGGGTCGGCACCGCAGCGATGGGAGACGCCGTGCTGCGTGCCCTGGGCTAGCCCACAGTAGGACGCAAATGCGCGGCTGCGGTAACATTCTTCGTTCGAGTCCCCTGTGCTTGGTCCTCGGGCCAAGAAGGAAAGCATTTAGATGAGCAAGGCCTACGATGTGGCCGTTGTCGGGGCCACCGGCGCCGTCGGAGAGGCCATGCTTGCGGTGCTGGCACAGCGCAATTTCCCGGTCAAGAGGGTGTATGCGCTGGCAAGTCAGAGGTCGGCGGGCAGCCGGGTTGGGTTCAGGGGCGGACACCTCAGCGTTGAGGACCTGGCGGAGTTCGATTTCTCGAAAGTCCAGATAGGCCTGTTCTCTGCGGGTGCGGCCGTATCCAGGGTGCATGCGCCAAGGGCCGCCGCGGCCGGCTGCGTGGTCGTGGACAACACCTCCGAGTTCCGCTACGAGCCCGATATCCCCTTGGTGGTGCCTGAGGTCAATCCCAGCGCCATCGGCCATTACACCAGCCGCGGCATCATCGCCAACCCGAACTGCTCTACCATCCAGATGCTGGTGGCGCTCAAGCCCATCTATGACGCTGTCGGTATCGAGCGCATCAACGTGGCCAGCTATCAGGCCGTATCCGGCACGGGCAAGGAGGCGATCGAGGAGTTGGCCGGCCAGACTGCAGCTCTACTCAACGGCAAGCCCATCACGCCAGTGGTCTATCCGAAGCAGATCGCTTTCAATGTGCTGCCGCACATCGACGTATTCATGGACAACGGCTACACCAAGGAAGAGATGAAGATGGTGTGGGAGACCCGCAAGATCATGGGCGACGAGCACATCATGGTGAACCCGACCACGGTACGGGTGCCCGTGTTCTACGGTCATTCGGAGGCGGTGCACATCGAGACGAGGGACAAGATCAGCGCCGAGCAGGCTCGCCGACTCTTGGAGCAGGCGCCCGGCGTGGTGGTGGTCGACGCCCACGAGCCCGGCGGCTACCCGACGGCGGTTACGGAGGCCGCCGGGCGCGATCCGGTATACGTGGGGCGGATCCGCGAGGATATCAGCCATCCCCGCGGTCTGAATCTGTGGGTGGTGGCCGACAATGTCCGCAAAGGCGCCGCCACGAACAGTATTCAGATTGCCGAGCTTCTGGCAAAAAATTACTTGTAATACGTACTTAGTTAACTATTATAAAGAGCATTCTACATTAACGACTCGACCTGCCTGTCACAAGGCCATTGCCCCGATGTTGGGGCTGCGTCTGTAGGGGATTAGCCGAAGGAGCAGAGATGGTGCGGAAACTGGCGCTGACTATAGCCTCGCTGGCGCTGGCGATGCCAGGGGCTACGCAAGCACTGGGACTGGGAAACATCAGCCTGCGCTCGGGGCTGAACCAGCCATTAAACGCCGAGATTGGACTCGTGGCCGTCAAGCCCAGTGAGCTCGAGGACATCGTCGTGCGTCTGGCCTCGCCGGGCGCCTTCGAGCGCGCGGGCATCGACCGGCCGTTCTTCCTCACCAAGCTCAGGTTCGAGGTCGTTTCCGGTCGCAACGGCAAGCCATACATACGCGTCAGCTCCCACGACCCCATCAAGGAGCCCTATCTCGATTTCCTCGTCGAGGTCAACTGGCCCAATGGCAACCTAGTGCGCGAATATACGGCTCTAGTCGACCCGCCGACCTTTGTGCGCCGTGCGCCGGCTCCGATCCGGGCTCCCGTGGCGACTGCGCCGATGGAAGTGATGCCCGTTACCCAGTCTCCTGTCTCTGCGCCGGCGCCCGCCGGAGCACCCGCTGCTCCAAGCACTCCAGTCGCTGGGGCGCCGCCCGGCAGCTACGGCCCGACTGCCCGTGGTGACACCGCCTGGGAGATCGCCCAGCAGGTCCGGCCCGACGACTCCGTGAGCGTCCCCCAGACTCTCGTGGCGCTGTTTCATGCCAATCCCGACGCTTTCTTTGCCAACAACGTCAACAACCTGAAGACCGGCCGGATCCTGCGTGCGCCCTCGCGGGATGAGATTGCGGAGGTCAGCAGCAACGAAGCGGCCCAGGAGATTACGCGGCAGTATCAGGCGTGGTTGGAATACCGCGAGCAGGCGACCGGCGCAGTCAAGGCGCCGCCTATGACCGCGCAGGCAGGCGAGACCGCGGCTGCGGCCGGCACGAAGTCTGGAGAGAAGCCCACACAAGCCTCCAAGGGTGAGGTCAGCGGCCAGGACCGGCTGCAGCTCGTGCGGGCCATGGAGCCGGAAAGCGCGGCGGACGTCAAGGGCACGGAGACGGGCGGCGATCTCGAAGATTTGCGTCAGCGGCTGAGCCTCGCCCTGGAGCAGGTCTCGGCCAAGGAAGGTGAGAATCACGAGCTCCGGGAGCGGGTCAGCGAGCTTGAGGGACAAGTCGACAACATGCAGCGGCTCATCTCCCTGAAGGACGATGAGCTCGCGCGACTGCAGCGGGACCTGCAGCAGGCATCCAGCGCCGCGGAGGTGGCTGTTCCCGAGCCGGCGTCCGCCGAGCATGCCGTAGCGCCGGTCGGCGCACCGGAGGAGGCCGATGAGACGCCGCCGGGCGGTCCGGCCGAAGTGGTGCCCGAGAACGAGACACCGGCGGCGCCCTCCGGAGGCGAGGCCGGTGCACCGTCACCGGTGGGCGACGAATCGGTCCTACGCGAGATCGCGCCGGCGCTGGTCGCGCGCGAGGAGCCCGCCGAGACGGCCGCGGTGCCTGCGGAGTCGGAAGAGCAAGAGCCGGCGCCGAGCGAGGAGCAGGCCGAGGAAGTGCCGACTAGGATCGAAGCGGCACCGGAGCTGGGCGCCGAGCCGCTGGTCATTGGTACGCCAGAGACGCCAGAGCCGGCGGCTCCCGTAGAGACAGCTGCGCCGCAGAGTGGCGCTCCCACCGAGAAGACGCCGGCGGGTCCCATCACCGTTGGGGAGCCGACACCCAGCGAGGGGGCCCATCCAGTTGTGGTGCAGCCGGGTTCCGTGGGTGAGCCTGTCAGCGTGACGCCTCCAGCACCGCCCGAGACTGCGCCCCAGCCGGCTCAGCCGGTTACACCCCCTGAGCCAGTGACGCCGCCGAAGCCCGCGACCCCCACACCGTCACCCGCTCCTTCGGAGGTGGGGATGCTCGACCGGCTGCTGACCAGCCCGCTGGCACTGGGCGGCTTGGTCGTCGTGCTGCTGGGCCTGGGCGGGGTCGGCTATTTCCTCAAGCGCCGCTTGGCGATGCAGCGGGAGGAGTTCCAGGAAACGATCACGCCTCACCCCGAGGCGACGAGCGTGGGGGAGGAAAGCACGGATTTGGATGATACGGCCTCGCTCGAAGCGCAGGCCCAGGCGGTGGACACGGTCGCGCTGCAGGCGGGAGAGGCGTCCGATCCTATTGCCGAAGCCGATGTCTACATGGCTTACGGGCGCTATGCTCAGGCGGAAGATCTGCTGAAGGGGGCCATCGTTGGCCACCCGGATCGCAACGAGCTGCGAGTCAAGCTGCTGGAAGTCTACCACGGCGCCAAGAATTCCGAGGCGTTCGAGCGGGAGGCTGAAGCCCTGCGCAGTCGTCTGGGTGGTACCAGCGACCCGATGTGGGACAACGTCGTGAGCATGGGCATAGAAGTGTGTCCCGACAGCCCGCTGTTCGCCGAGCACGCGGCACCGGAGGGGGATACCCATTCGATGACGATGGTGCTCACCGAGGAGGAGATCAGCGGGGCCGCGGAAGGATTCGGGGAGTTTGGTCAAACTGCCGCCATTGAGCCGCCGCATGCGCCGCCCGGCGGTGCACTGGAAACCGTCGTGGACTTCGGCGAGGCCGCCGAGGAGGCAGCGAACGCGACGGTGGACCGAGGACGGGAGTCTGCCGCACCCCCCGCGGGAGAGCCAAGTGAAGGCATGGACTTCGACCTCGGATTCCTGGATGAGGGCGCCGATAAGGGCGCGGCCGAGACGTCTGACCAAGACTTGGGCCTGGACTTCGAGCTGGAAAGCGAAGAAACGCCTCCCGAGATCAAGACCCAGACGATTGTAGCGAGTCCCGAAGAATATGCAGGGCTTGATCTTGCGCTCGACTTCAACACGGAAGATACCGCAGACACCGGCAGGTCGGCTGAAGCAGAGCTCGACCTCGGCCTAGAGACGGGGCAGCCGACCGGGACCCCGGCCCAGGAGGACATTGGGCTGGAATTGAGCCTGGGGGAGGTCCAGAGCGCTGAGCCGGAGGCACCACCCGTCGGCGAGGACACAGGCATGATGGAGGGCCTCGACTTCCTCGGTGAAGACGCCGATGAAGTGTCGACCAAGCTGGATCTGGCCAAGGCCTACATAGACATGGGTGACGAAGAAAGTGCACGGGGTATCCTGGAGGAGGTCGTCAGCGATGGCAGCGCAGAGCAGAAGGCGGAGGCCCACGAGATTCTCGGTCGCATAACCCACTGAGCACCTCGGGCCGCTGGCCTACGGTGGCGGTTCACCGCCACCGTAGGCCAGCGGCCCGAGTCGTCTAATGGCGGCGGGGGGCCTCTGCCTGACGCCATATGGTCCGTGCCCACGGCACCGCCGCCCCCGATGAAGATTGCCCTGGGAATCGAGTATGACGGCAGCCACTTCCACGGTTGGCAAACCCAGACCGGCGTTGCCACCGTGCAGGAGACGCTGGAGGCCGCGCTCTCACGTATTGCCGACCACCCCGTCCGGGTCACCTGCGCCGGTAGAACCGATGCGGGCGTTCATGCCGTATGCCAGGTGGCGCACTTTGTCACCGAGGCCCGGCGAGACCTGCGAGCCTGGGTCCATGGGTCCAACGCCCATCTCAAGGGAGGCATAAGCGTCCTTTGGGCGGTGAGCGTTCCTCAGTCCTTCAACGCGCGGTTTGCCGCCACGTCGCGTCACTACCGCTACGCAATCCTGAGCCGGGCCACACGGCCGGCATTGCTGCAGGGGCGGGCCACCTGGGACTACCGCCCTCTGGAGGTGACAGCCATGAGCGCCGCCGCCCGGCACCTGTTGGGGGAGCATGACTTCTCCTCGTTCCGCGCCCAGGCCTGCCAGGCGAAGAGCCCCGTCCGCACCATCCGCCGACTGGAGGTGAGCCGACGCGGGGAGCTGGTGATCCTGGACGTCGTTGCCAAGGCCTTCCTGCACCCTCTGGTGCGCAACATCGCAGGGGTGTTGATGGCCATCGGGGCGGGCAAGCAGCCCGTGGACTGGGCGCTGGAGGTGCTGCGGGCCCGCGACCGTGCCCTGGGAGGTGTCACCGCACCCCCGGACGGGCTCTATCTCATGGGCGTGGAGTATCCGGAATCGTTCGCCCTGCCGGGAGTCCCGAAGACCCTGCCGTTTGCTTGAGCCCAAGGTCAACCGCGAAGCGCTTGTGAACGGATGGGCAGTGCGCGTAACCTCCTGTGCTCACCCGACGAAGTTTGTGACTCGAATGCGCACGCGGGTTAAGATATGTGGTATCACCCGGGCAGAGGACGGAGTGGCGGCAGCCCGAGCGGGGGCCGACGCCGTCGGCTTGGTGTTCTTTCCACACAGCCCGCGTTTCGTCACTATCGACTCCGCGCGGCGAGTCGTGGCATCCCTGCCGCCATTCGTGAGCGTGGTGGCGCTATTCGTCGACGCTTCGCAACATCTCGTACGCCAGGTGCTGGCCGCGGTGCGTGTCGACGTGCTGCAGTTCCACGGCAACGAGAGTCCCGCCGAATGCGAGGCTTTCGGGCGCCCCTACTTCAAGGCGCTGCGGATGCGCCATGGGGTGGATGTGGGGGCCCACGCGGCCCGTTTTCGCTCTGCTGCCGGACTGCTGCTCGATGCGTACATTCCCGGAGCGCCAGGGGGAACTGGTGTCTCATTCGACTGGCGCCTGGTCCCGGAGGAGCTGGGGCTGCCGGTCATTCTTGCCGGCGGCCTGCGTCCGGACACGGTGGCGGCGGCCGTGCGCGCCGTGCGCCCCTACGCCGTGGACGTGAGTGGCGGCGTAGAGGCGAGCAAGGGCATCAAGGATGCGGACAAGATCGCGGCGTTCATACGCGGTGTGCGGGAGGCGGATGAGCGCTATCGGGGTTGAAACGAGCCATCGACTTGAGGCGAGCCCAAAGACCATGCGTGACATGATGCTGCCCGATGCGGCAGGGCATTTCGGCCCCTATGGCGGACGATTCGTCGCCGAGACGCTCATGGAGCCGTTGGAGGAGCTGCGCCTGGCCTATGAGCGCTATGTCCAAGACCCCGAGTTCTTGTCCGAGCTGGACGCGGACCTGGCACAATACGTCGGCCGACCATCCCCGCTGTACTTCGCCGAGCGCTGGAGCCGGCGTCTGGGTGGGGCGCGAATCTTTCTGAAGCGCGAGGACCTCAACCACACGGGAGCCCACAAGGTCAACAACACGGTTGGACAGGCGCTGCTCGCCCGGCGCATGGGCAAGGGGCGGGTCATTGCCGAGACCGGCGCTGGGCAACATGGCGTGGCGACCGCCACCGTCGCGGCGCGCTTCGGGCTCAAGTGTGTGGTTTACATGGGGGCCGAAGACATCAAGCGCCAGGCAATAAACGTCTATCGCATGAAGCTCCTGGGCGCGGAGGTGATCTCCGTCACCTCGGGCTCGCGCACCCTGAAGGATGCCCTCAACGAGGCCATGCGCGACTGGGTCACGAACGTGGACGACACCTTCTACATCATCGGCACGGTGGCCGGGCCCCATCCCTATCCGGTGATGGTGCGGCATTTTCAGGAGGTCATCGGGCGCGAGGCCCGTCAGCAGATTCAGCAGCAAACGGGTCGGCTGCCCGACGCACTGGTGGCCTGCGTGGGCGGCGGGTCCAACGCCATCGGTCTATTTCATCCGTTTCTGGGCGACGCCGAGGTAGCGCTTTACGGTGTGGAAGCGGCAGGCGCCGGACTGGCCACCGGCAGGCACGCGGCTCCATTGTGCGCCGGCCGCCCGGGGGTTCTGCACGGCAACAGGACCTACCTCATGGAGGACGCAGACGGGCAGATCATCGAGACCCATTCCATCTCCGCCGGTCTGGACTACCCCGGGGTCGGGCCCGAGCACGCCTGGCTTAAGGACACCGGGCAGGCTACGTATGTGGCCATCACCGACCAGGAGGCCCTGCGGGCATTCCATGATCTCACCCGGACAGAGGGCATCATTCCGGCCCTGGAATCCAGCCACGCCCTGGCTTACGCGGCCAAGCTGGCGCCCGAGCTGGGGCCGGAGCAGATCATCATCGTCAATCTCTCCGGTCGCGGCGACAAGGACATCCACACGGTGGCCCAGCTCGAAGGCATACGGGTATGAGCCGACTGCCGGGACGGTTTCGGGAGCTGGCGGCGGCAGGTCGCAAGGCGCTGATTCCCTTCATCACTGCCGGGGATCCGAAGCCCGAGGTCACGGTACCCTTGCTGCAAGCCATGGTCGGCGCCGGTGCCGATGTTATCGAGCTAGGCGTGCCCTTCTCGGACCCGATGGCCGACGGGCCGGTCATTCAACGGGCCAGCGAGCGCGCTTTGCGGCATCACGTGTCGCTGCGCAGGGTGCTGGAAATGGTCCGGGAGCTCCGCCGCAGCGATGATGTCACCCCAGTGGTGCTCATGGGCTACCTGAATCCCATTGAGGTCATGGGCTACCAGAGCTTCGCCCAGAGTGCGGCCGCGGCCGGTGTGGACGGCGTGCTGACGGTTGATCTCCCGCCGGAGGAGAGCAGGGAGCTGGTCCACTCCTTGCGCGCTGCCGGACTCGATCCCATATTCCTGCTCGCCCCCACCACCACCCTGGAGCGGGTGAGCCGGGTCTGTGAGGCCGGCGGGGGCTTCGCCTATTACGTCTCTCTGAAGGGGGTCACGGGGGCCGCCACCCTGGATCTGGGGGCGGTCGCGGACCGGGTGCGTCAGATCAGGACCCTGACTGAGCTGCCCATCGGCGTGGGCTTCGGAATCAAGGACGCCGCCTCCGCCGCTGCGGTCGCTCGCTTTGCCGACGCAGTCATCATTGGCAGCGCCCTGGTGAAGCTGGTGGAGGCCGGGCAGGAGAGTCCTGCCACACTGACCTCCAATGTGGTGACCATGCTGGCCGAGATGCGTCGAGCCATCGACGCGGGGGCCGGCTGACGCGATGGACGCGGAGAAGAAGCTGGGCTGGTGGGAGCGGCTGCTGCCAAAGAAGATTCGCACCGAAGGCAGCACCAAGAAGGCCGTCCCAGAGGGGCTGTGGACCAAGTGCCCGGCGTGCAATTCGGTGCTGTATCGGGCCGAGCTGGAGCGCAATCTGGAGGTCTGTCCCAAGTGTGGGCATCACGCGCGGGTCGGAGCCCGCCGGCGTCTGGCGCAGTTTCTTGACCCGGAGCCCCAGCTGGAGATCGGACAGACGCTCGAGCCCGTGGACCTGCTGAAGTTCCGCGACAGCAAGAAGTACCGCGATCGACTCAATACCGCGCAGAAGCAGACTGGCGAGTCGGATGCGCTGGTGGTCATCATGGGGGCGGTCAAGGGCGTCGCCGTGGTGGCTTGTGCCTTCGAGTTTGGCTTCATGGGCGGCTCCATGGGCTCGGTGGTAGGAGAGCGGTTCGTGCGCGCGACGCAGACCAGTCTGCAGCAGGGTATTCCACTGGTATGCTTCTCGGCCAGCGGGGGCGCACGCATGCAGGAGGCCCTGTTCTCGCTGATGCAGATGGCCAAGACCGGCACCGTGCTCGCCCAGCTCGCCCGGGAAGGCATCCCCTATGTTTCGGTGCTGACCGACCCCACCATGGGCGGGGTCTCGGCCAGCCTGGCGATGCTGGGCGACGTCAACGTGGCCGAGCCCAACGCCCTGATTGGCTTCGCCGGGCCGCGCGTGATCGAGCAGACCGTGCGCGAGACCCTCCCGGAAGGCTTTCAGCGCAGCGAGTTTCTGCTGGAGCACGGCGCCATTGACATGATCGTGGATCGACGGGAGCTGCGCGACCAAGTTTCGGGCCTCCTGGCCACGCTGACCCGACAACCGGCCCCCACCTGATTGCCGCCACCGCGTTACACCGAGCTGTCGGGATGGCTGGCCTGGCAGGAGACGCTGCATCCCAAGCGCATCGATCTCGGGCTGGAGCGGGTCCGCCGCGTCTGGCAGGCGCTGGCACCCGAAGGACTGCCTATTCCCGTGATCACCGTTGCGGGCACCAACGGCAAGGGATCCAGCGTGGCCATGCTGGAGGCCAGCCTCGGCCGGACCGGATACCACGTGGGCGCCTACAGCTCCCCGCATGTTCTGCGCTACAACGAGCGCGTGCGCCTTGGCGGCAGGGAAGTCGACGACGCACGCCTGTGCGCGGCCTTCGCACGTGTCGACGAGGCCCGCGGCGAGGTCTCTCTCAGCTACTTCGAGTTCGGCACCCTGGCTGCGCTGGACATATTTCAGCGGTCTGCCGTGGACGTGGCAGTGCTGGAAGTGGGCATGGGTGGGCGGCTGGACGCGGTCAACCTAGTCGACGCTGACCTTGCGCTGGTCAGCAGCATTGCCATGGACCACACCGCCTGGCTGGGTAACGACCGGGAGGCCATTGGACGGGAAAAGGCCGGGATCTTCCGCCCGGGGAGACCGGTGGTCTGCGGGGACCCCTCGCCGCCCCGGTCTCTGCTGCTGCACGCTTCGCAGCTGTCCGCTCCCGTGTATCGCCTCGGTGAGGCCTACGACTATACGGCGCACGGTGAGCGCTGGCGCTGGACAGGCCCCACAGGCAGGACCCTGGATCTGCCCAGACCCACCATGCCGGGGCGGATCCAGCTGCGCAATGCGGCCGGCGTGGTCATGGCACTCGAGCTGCTGCGCCCCCGCCTGCGGGTCGCCGCCGCCGACATCGCATTGGGACTGCAAGTTGCCCGGCTGGCCGGCCGATTTCAGGTCATTCCCGGCCCGGTCGAGCAGGTGCTGGACGTGGCACACAATCCCGAGGCGGCCGCAGTGCTGGCACAGAGCCTGGCCGATCAGCCCTGCACGGGGCGCACCCACCTAGTGGTGGGAATGCTCGCGGACAAGGACGTGCTCGACACCCTGAAGGGGCTGCTCACCCTCGGCGACCGTTGGCATGTGGCGCCGTTACGCTCGGATCGCTCCGCATCGGCCCGTGTCCTGGCCGACGCGCTGGCGGGGCTGGCCCCGAATCTGTCCCTCTCGAGCTACGAGAGCGTCGCCCGAGCCCGCGCCGGCGCGCTAGGGCAGGCAACGCCCGGGGATCGGGTCGTGGTCTTCGGATCCTTCCATACGGTGGCAGAAGCCTTGGGTGAGTCCCTATAATTTGTTGTCCCACAGGCTTGCAGTGCCACACCCCCCGTGATAGATAGCCAGCTCAAGCAGCGCCTAGTCGGTGCGGTCGTCCTAATTGCGCTCGGGGTAATCTTCATCCCGCTGCTGCTGGACGGAGATTACGCACCGCCCGACCGTGGGCTGCAGAGCAGCATACCCCCGGCACCGCGCGTCGTCAGTGTGCCTCCACGGCACATTCCCATGCCGCCGCAGGCGCCCCCCGAGGAGCTCCGCAGCAGCGTCGCCCCGCCTCCGCCCGAGAGCGATGGGCCTGCGTCGCCTCCGCCTGAGGCGCCCCCGCCCGCGCCACCATCGGCCGCGACGCCACGGGTGGAGCAGGCGCCTCCAAGCAGGCCCGCGGCGACACCGGCGGCGTCCGGCGACAGCGCCCCCGAGCCGCCTGCCAAGTTCGTAGTGCCGCCACCGCATGAGCCCAAGCGGACTCCAAAACGCCCCGAGTCACACCCACGACCGTCCGCCAAGGCTCCGCAGGCTCCTGCCGGGTCCCACCAGGCGGCCGCACCCAAATCGGGAGTGGCCCGCCGGCCTCATGCTCAAGCCAAAGAGACTGCCATCACTGCCTGGGCTGTGCAGGTCGGACGCTTCAGCACCGAGTCGAATGCCACCGCGCTGCGGGACAAGCTCAGAGACAGCGGCTATGCCAGCTTTGCCGAGCCGGACTTTGAGCGGGGTGCCAAGTCGGTACGTGTCCTGGTGGGGCCGGAGCTGCAGCGGGCCGACGCCGAGGCGCTCCGGGCTCAGCTCAAGCGGCGTCTGAAGCTGGACGCCTTCGTGGTGAGCTACCCATGAGTCGACGCCAGCGGAACCCGTGCATTCAAGGCACACGAATTTCTTGCTAAACTTTATAGTTTGTACTGTACCGGAGTGGTCACAAGGGCGTGAACTGGGCTGATTACCTCATCATCGGCATCATCACGCTCTCGGCGCTGATCAGCGTGGTCAGGGGCTTCGTTCGGGAGGCGATCTCCCTGGCGGGCTGGATCATCGCCTTCTGGGTGGCGCTGACCTTCGCCGAGCCGCTGGGGGCGCAGCTGGCGGGCCACATTTCCGTGCCCTCATTGCGCACCCTGGCCGCCTTCTTCGGCCTGCTCCTCGGGAGCATCGTCGTCGTCGCATTGGTAGGCTTCCTGGTCGGCCAACTGGTCGACAGGAGCGGCCTGGACGGGACGGATCGCGTCCTGGGCGTAGTGTTCGGCATCGCCCGCGGCGTGCTGCTGGTGGCCCTGCTGGTGCTGGTAGCCGGCCTCACACCGCTGCCCTCGGATCCCTGGTGGCACGAATCCATTATGATCCCGCATATGCAAGGCCTGGCTATCTGGCTCCGTGGCTTTCTGCCGCCAGACATCGCCAGTGACATCGTATTCGGCTGAGTGCGCTGCGGATAAGCCGCCGTCCATCGCTCCGGTGTCGATGTCGCGCGCTGCTGGTTCGTCAGATTCCCGCGGTCACCGACCGTTGTCGCGCCACCCGTGAGGTATCCGATATGTGTGGCATTATCGGAATCGTAGGCAAGTCCAGCATCAATCAGGATCTCTACGATGGTCTCACGGTGCTGCAGCACCGCGGCCAGGACGCCGCCGGCATGGTCACTTACGACCAGGGGCGCCTATTTCTGCGCAAGGACAATGGGCTGGTGCGGGACGTGTTCCACACGCGTCACATGCTCAAGCTGCCCGGCAACATGGGCATCGGCCACGTGCGCTACCCCACGGCGGGCACCGCCTCTTCGGCCGAAGCCCAGCCGCTGTACGTGAACACGCCTTATGGCATCACCATGGGGCACAACGGCAACCTCATCAATGCAGAGGAGCTCAAACGCGACCTGTTCCGCGAGGAGCTACGCCACATCAACACAGACTCAGACTCGGAGGTCCTGCTCAATGTGCTTGCCCATGAGCTGCTGCAGCTCGGCAAGCTGCGGCTGACGGCGACGGACGTGTTCGAAGCCGTGGCACGGGTGCACAAGCGGTGCAAGGGAGCCTACGCCGCGGTGGCCATGATCACCGGCTACGGCATCGTCGGCTTCCGCGACCCCTACGGCATTCGCCCCATCGTCTATGGCCAGCGGAAGACAAGGCTCGGCATGGAGTATATGATTGCTTCGGAAAGCGTTGCCCTGAGCGCGCTGGGATTCGAGCTGATTCGTGACATAGAGCCCGGCGAGGCCGTGTTCATCGACGTAGACGGCGGCGTGCACACCCGCCAGTGCGCCATGACTCCCCAGAAGTTCCCCTGCATCTTCGAGCACGTGTATTTCGCTCGCCCGGACTCGATCATGGACCGGATCTACGTGCACAAGTGTCGGCTGCGCATGGGGGTGAATCTCGCCCACCGGATTATGCGCCTGTGGCCCGATCACGACATCGACGTGGTGATTCCCATTCCAGAGACCAGTCGCACGGCCGCGCTGCAGCTGGCTTTCGAGCTGGACGTACCGTACCGGGAGGGCTTTATCAAGAATCGCTACATCGGTCGTACCTTCATCATGCCGGGCCAAAAGCTGCGCAAGCGCTCGGTGCGCCAGAAGCTCAACGCCATCGACCTCGAATTCAAGGGCAAGAATGTGCTGCTGGTCGACGACTCCATCGTCCGAGGGACGACCTCCAAGGAGATCGTGCAGATGGCGCGGGACGCCGGAGCACGCAAGGTCTATTTCGCCTCGGCGGCGCCGCCGGTCCGGTTCCAGAACATCTACGGCATCGACATGCCTGCCGCCCAAGAGCTGGTGGCCCATAACCGTACGGTCGAGGAGATCGCCGAGGTCGTAGGCGCGGACTGGCTGGTCTATCAGGACCTTGCCGATCTGGTCGCCGCGGCCCGAGACGGTAATCCAGACATCGAGCACTTCGACACTTCCTGCTTCGACGGGAAGTATGTCACCGGAGTCGAGCCGGCCTATCTGGAGCAGCTCGAGCTCGCCCGCAGCGACGAGCTGAAATCCCGCGGGCGCAAGCAGGCGCCCGAGAACAGCGTGCTCGAGCTGCACAACGCCCGCTGAACCGCACCCTGCGGCGGCCCCGGCCCGGCGGGGTGTCGCGGCGCACCCACGAGAGGATGCCTATGGACCAGGACCAACCCGAGTACGGCTTCGCCACGCTGGCGGTGCGAGCCGGACAGCAGCGCACCGCCGAAGGCGAGCATGGGGAGCCCATTTTCACCACCTCCAGCTACGTGTTCGGCAGCGCCGCCGAGGCGGCCGCACGCTTCGCCGGGGAGCGCCCTGGCAACATCTACTCCCGCTTCACCAATCCCACGGTGAGAGCCTTCGAGCAGCGCCTCGCCGCCTTGGAGGGCGCCGAGCGCTGCGTGGCGACCGCCTCCGGCATGTCCGCCATTCTCAGCACCTGCATGGGATTGCTGCAAGCCGGGGATCACATCGTTGCCTCCCGCAGCGTCTTCGGCAGCACCGTCCTGCTGTTCCAGAACATACTGTCCCGCTTCGGGGTGCAGACCAGCTTCGTGCCACTGGCCGACCTCGGCGCCTGGGAGCAGGCGCTGCGTCCTCGGACCCGCATGCTGTTTCTGGAGACCCCCTCCAACCCGCTCACCGAGATCGCCGACATCGTGGCACTTTCCGATCTCGCCCATGCGCATGACTGCCTGCTGGTGGTGGACAACTGCTTCTGCACACCCGCGCTGCAGCGCCCATTGGGTCTGGGCGCGGATGTGGTGGTGCACTCTGCGACCAAGTACCTCGATGGACAGGGCCGTTGCCTGGGTGGCGCGGTGCTGGGCAGCGAGACCCTAGTCGGGGGCGACATCTTCGGTTTTCTGCGCTCGGCCGGACCCACCATGAGTCCTTTCAACGCCTGGGTCTTTCTCAAGGGACTGGAGACCCTGCGCCTGCGCATGGCGGCCCACAGCGCCAATGCGTCGCGGCTGGCACTCTGGCTGGAGGCCCAGCCTGCGGTGGCCCGGGTGTACTATCCTGGCCTGCCATGCCACCCCCAGCATGACCTGGCCACGACGCAGCAGGACGACTTCGGCGGCATGCTGGCCTTTGATGTTGTCGGAGGTAAGGCGGCGGCCTGGCAGGTCATCGACGCCACCCGCATGCTTTCCATCACGGCAAATCTGGGCGACACCAAGTCCACCATCACTCATCCGGCAAGCACCACCCACGGCCGCATGAGCCCGGAAGCCAGGGCCGAGGCCGGCATTGGGGAGGGAATGGTGCGCATTTCGGTGGGGCTCGAAGAAGTGGATGACATCTGCGCGGATCTGCAGCGGGGCCTCGCCCGGATCACTGCGGGTCGGTAGGCCGCGCGGCCAGACGGGATCGGCGCGCGGTGCCGCCACGTCAAACCAGGTCCCGGGATCCCCGCTTGGCGCTGCGCACCGTGCTGGATGCCGCCCTGGCGGCAGTCCATGGTCGCCATTGCGTGCGCGACTATTTGCTAGCCCATCCCCTGGCGGGCAGGGTCCGTCTCCTTGCCATCGGCAAGGCCTCCTGCGCCATGGTCCAGGGAGCGCTGGAGGTACTGGGGGACCACATTGCCGCCGGCCTGGTTATCACCAAGCATGGGCACGGAGAGCCCGGCCCGTTTCCCTGTCTCGAGGCCGGACACCCCGTGCCTGACGCTGCGAGCCTCGTCGCGGGCGACGCACTGGCGGATTTTGTGGCTAGCGCGCCCCCGGCAGAGCCGTGGCTGGTCCTCATCTCCGGCGGGGCCTCCGCCCTGGTGGAGGCATTGCCCGAAGGCGTCACTCTGGAAGACCTGGCGCGGGTGAACGAATGGCTACTGGGCAGCGGTCTCGGCATCTATGAGCTGAATCGAGTGCGCAAGAGCCTGTCGCGGCTCAAGGGCGGCCGCCTGGGATGGCAGTTGCGCGGCCGTCCGGTGCTCGGTCTCGTCATCTCGGACGTCATCGGAGACGATTTGTCCATCGTCGGCTCCGGACTCCTGGTGGCGGACGGTCCGTCGCTTTCGACGCCGGCGCTGCCCCCGTGGATCGAGCGCCTGCTGCAGCTGGCACCGGCGCGGCCGAGGTCCGAAGACCTGGCCCATGTTCGGGTCGACGTGGTCGCCAACCTGGATCTCGCACGCACCGCGGCAGGCGCGGCGGCCCGCCGGCTGGGCTGCCATCTGATGGAGCATGCCGCGCCCCTCGCGAAGGGCGCCACCGCCACGGGCCGCCGGCTCGCCGCCACGCTGCTGGAGGCGCCCGCCGGACTGCACATCTGGGCCGGAGAGACCACCGTGCGACTGCCGCCGCAGCCGGGCCGCGGTGGTCGCTGCCAACAGCTCGCTCTGGCCGCGGCCACCGTCTTGGCCGGACACAGGGGCGCGTATTTGCTGGCGGCCGGGACCGACGGCACCGACGGGCCCGGCACCCAGGCCGGGGCGCTGGTGGATGCGGACACGGTGGCCCGGGGCCTCGCGGCAGGCCTGGATGCCGAGCAGGCGCTGCTGCGGGCGGACGCCGGCAGCTATCTAGCCGCCACGGAAGACCTGCTCTACACCGGCCCGACCGGTACCAACGTGATGGATCTGGTGCTTGGACTGAAGCTCGACTGTGCCTCCTTGCAGGGACGGGGATGACAGTCTCGCTGTACACCGCAGCCTATGAGTGCCTCATGGCGCAGGAGGCCAATCGCAAGGCCGAGCTTGGCGCGGCGGTGGCTGCAGCCTGGGCCCGCGGGGCCCTGGCGCCAACAGCGGCCGCGCCGCCGCGGCCGATAGCCGTGCCGGGGCGGCCGGTCCGACCGCCGCTGGTGGAGCCGCGGGAACTGGTCGCGCGCAGGCCAGGCACCCTGCAGGGGCGCGCTGCCATGCTCCATGCCATCGCTCATATCGAATTCAATGCCATCAACCTCGCCTGGGATGCCGTGTATCGGTTCAGGGGACTGCCTGCAGCGTTCTATGACGACTGGATTCGGGTGGCGGGCGAGGAGACGCTGCACTTCACGCTGCTCGGCGAGCGTTTGGCCGAGCTTGGCTTCCAGTATGGCGATTTTCCGGCCCACAACGGCTTGTGGGAGATGGCCCGCAGCACGGCGCATGACGCCTTGGTGCGCATGGCGCTGGTTCCACGCCTACTGGAGGCCCGGGGTCTGGACGTGACGCCCGGCATGACCGAGCGCCTTCGCGCCAGCGGAGAAGGGCGCGGGGCGGAGATTCTCGAGCTCATCCTGCACGACGAGATCCGCCACGTCGCCGCCGGGTCGCGCTGGTTTCGCTACCTGTGTGCCCAGCGAGACCTGGAACCGGAAGCGACTTTCCGCGAGCTGCTCGCCGGGCACACGAAGGACGTGCTCAAGGGGCCCTTCAACTTGAGCGCCCGCCGTCAGGCCGGCTTCGCCGAGGCGGAGCTGGACTGGCTGCTGGAGCAGGCGCGGCAGAGGGGCTAAGCCTGCTGCCGCTGGGGCCTCTTCCCCGGTATGGCTGCCGGGATGGCTCAGGCGGCCGAGTCTCTGGCGGCGGTGTCTGCGACACGGCGGACTCCGTTAGCCCCGCCGCAGGGCCCTAGGTCGCCGAATCAGGAGCGCTGACGGCTACGGAACGGCATCCGAGCGCGTCGCAGCGCAGAGCACTGCCCTCGACGTACCAGGCGCCCAGCACGATACGCTCGACCCTGTTGCCACCGATCTGTAGCCGATGGACACCTGGGCGGTGAGTGTGGCCGTGGATGAGCCTGCTGACGCCGTGGCGGCGGATCACTTCCTCGACTGCGGCCGGACTCACGTTCAGGATGTCGCTGGACTTGGCCCGCGCCTCGACTCGGCTCTCGTCCCGAAGGCCGCGCACCTGCAGCTCCCGCTTGGCCAGGGGATTGGCGAGGAAAGCGGCCTGCCAGGCCGCGCTCCTGACCTTGCGGCGAAATCTCTGATACGGTAGGTCGTCTACGCACAGCAGGTCGCCGTGCATCAGCAGGGTAGGGGTGCCGTATAGATCCAGCTGGTAGGGCTCATCCAGCAGGCGGGCGCCGGTCTGTGCAGCAAAGGTCTGCCCCAGCAGAAAATCTCGATTACCGCGCATGACATACACGCGCAGGCCGCCTCCGGTCGCCTCGGCCAGCGCGGACCGCACCGTATCCTTGGTCGCATCTCGATCATCGTCGCCGAGCCAATATTCGAACAGGTCCCCGAGGATATACAGCGCATCCGCCTCCTCTCGGGCACACCGTCGGAGAAAGTCGACGAATACCGCCGTGATGGCCGGACGCTCCTCGTCGAGATGGAGGTCGGAGACGAAGTAGACAGCCACGCTGCAGTGGGGCTCAGCAGCAGGCGTGCCACCGACCCGTAACGGCTGCAGGGACTCTTGGCGGCATGACTAGGCGGATGGGCTCGGGTCTACAACCTCGATGCGCTCGATGACCACATCGTCTGCGGGAACGTCCTGGTGCATGCTACGGCGAGTGGTTGCTACGCCGGCGATGGCCTGCACCACCTCCATGCCGCCGGAGACTCGGCCGAATACGCAGTAGCCCCAGCCATCCGGGGTGGGGCCCTTATGATTCAGAAAGGCGTTGTCGGCGACATTGATGAAGAACTGGCTGGTGGCCGAATGTGGGTCGGACGTGCGCGCCATGGCGAGGGTGCCCGCCTCGTTGTGCAGGCCGTTTCCGGCCTCGTTGCGGATGGGCGCGCGGGTTGCTTTCTGGCGCATCCCCGGCGTGAAGCCGCCTCCCTGAATCATGAATCCCGGGATCACGCGGTGAAACAAGGTTCCGTCGTAGAACCCTTCGCGGGCGTAGGTGAGGAAGTTGGCGGCGGTGTCGGGGGCTTTGGCGAAATCCAGCTCGACGCTGATGGACCCGTGGTTGGTATGCAGTACGATCACTTGAGGGAATCCTTAGTTGTGGCCGGGCTCCCGGCGCCCGGCGTCCCGGAAACCTCCACATAGGCCTTCTCGATGACTACCTGGGTCTGAGGGGCATCGGTGGGAAACGGGCCGGCAGCGCCGGTCGGGGCGTCGGCAATGGCATTCACAACGTCCATGCCGCCGACGACTTCACCGAATACTGCGTAACCCCATCCCGAGTCGGTCTGGGCGCGGAAATCCAAGGCGTCGTTGTCCACGACATTGATGAAGAACTGCGAGGTCGCCGAATGAGGCTCCCCGGTGCGAGCCATGCTGATCGTGCCACGGCGGTTCTTCAGGCCGTTGCCGGCCTCGTTGGCGATGGGCGGGCCGGTGTCCTTGCGCCGATAGTCCGTGGTGTATCCACCACCCTGGATCATGAATCCAGCGATGACGCGGTGGAATATGGTTCCGTCGTAGAAGCCGGCACGGACATAGGTCAGGAAGTTCTCCACCGTCTTGGGTGCGCGTGCCGGGTCCAGCGCCAGCACGATTTCCCCCGCGCCGGTCTGCAAATGAACTCTGGGCTTGGCATCCGCAGAGCCATCCGCGGTCGCGGAGCCGGCGAGCAGCAGCAGGCAGGCACCCAACACCGACAGCAGCTTGATCATGGTGAGATTCCGCAATCTAGGCTGGCGACCATGATAAGGTCTTTGCCGATAGCGCGAAAGCCCGAATCCGGCAGCCTACGCGGCGCCCTGTCAGCCGGCTGTCATTTCGGGCACACTACAATGCGTCAAATGGGTCAGAGCCGAGAGCACGTTGCATGGAGCAATCCCAGACACCTTCCACACCAGCGCCAGATCCGGCTCCCGATGTCGATGAGGCGTCGCTGCTGGCCGAGCAGGTGCGCCTGTTGTACCAGCAGGCAGCCATTGGGTTGTGGGCGAATGTGGTCGTCGGCGGCATCCTGCTGCTAGTGATGCTGCAATCGGCGTCGATTGCGAGGTTGATGGGCTGGGCCTCCGCCCTGGGTCTGATGGTTCTCGGACGGTCTCTGCTGTTGCGCGCCTATAGACGCCAGGTGCCGGAAGCCGCCGACCCGGCCCTTTGGAGCCGCCGCTATGTCGCCGGGGCGCTGTGGGGCGGCTTGGTCTGGGGGGCAGCCGGCGTTCTGTTCATCTCGGCCCAGTCGCCGACGCTGCAGTTGATGGTCGCTTTCACACTCGGCGGCATTGCAGCGGGCGCTATTGCCACGAATGCGGCGCTGCATTCGGCCTACGCCGCCTTCGTTGTTCCGGCGCTGGTCCCTGTGGCCGCGGCATTCTTCGTGGCGGGCAGCACCGTGTCGGTGGCCATGGGATTCATGACTCTGGTGTACCTGGGCGTGCTACTGCTCACCGCACGCCAATTCCACGAGTCATTCTCCGGCTCGGTCCGGCTCGCAGTGGAGAACCGGAGACTGGCCTCCAGCGTCATCGCGACCAAGCGCAGCCTGGAAGGGGCCAACGAGGCTATGGCTAAAGAGGTGCGCGAGCGCACCGCCATCGCGCACCAACTGCGGCTCGCCAAGGACGCTGCGGAGGCCTCCAACCGCGCCAAGAGCGAGTTTCTCGCCAACATGAGTCACGAGATTCGCACTCCCATGCACGGAGTGCTGGGGATGCTGGACTTGTTGGCCGACACGCCCATCAGCAGGGAGCAGGAGGAGTATATACAGTCCGCCCAAGCGTCCGCCGAGACCTTGCTTTCGCTCATCAACGATATCTTGGATTTCTCCAAGATCGAGGCGGGCAAGCTGGAGCTGGAGCAGATCGACTTCGACATTCGGGAGCTCATCGAGCACTTGGCGGTACTGCTCGCCGAGCGCGCACAGAAGAAGGGCCTAGAGCTGGCTTGCTTCGTGCCCACGGACGTGCCCGCCATGCTCCGGGGCGACCCCAACCGACTGCGGCAAGTGCTCACCAATCTGCTGGGCAATGCCGTCAAGTTCACGGAGCACGGTGAGATAGTGCTCCGGGTGGGGATCAAGGACAGGGCGGAGGGGCAGGTGACGCTGAGCTTCGAAGTGTCGGACACCGGAATCGGCATTTCGGAAGCTCAACGGCAGCACCTGTTTCAGGCATTCAGCCAGGCTGATGCGTCCACAACTCGCCGTTACGGGGGGACCGGGCTCGGCCTGGCGATCTCCCGCCAGCTGGTTCAGCTAATGGGTGGTGACGTCCGAGTGGAGAGCGTTCCAGGCAAGGGCTCGACTTTTGCCTTTGCGATTTCCCTCAGCGTGAGTGAGCTCGCCCCGCGGGCGGAGCGTGGTGAGATCCATGTGCGCGCCCTCATCGTGGACGACGTCCGCACCAACCGAACGATACTGGAGAGCTACCTGGCAGGCTGGGGGCTGTCCTACGCCAGTGCCGCGGACGGTGCCACGGCGCTGGAGCTGCTGCAGGCGGCAGCGGTCCAGGGCGAGCCCTATGAGCTGGTGATCCTCGATCTGCAAATGCCGGGGATGGACGGCTTGCAGCTCGCCCGCACGATCAAAGCCAATGCTGCCATTGGAGAGGCACAGCTGGTGATGTTGAGCTCCATGGGACAGCCAGGACCGGCAGCGGAAGCCGCGGGCGTGGAGGTCTGCGTCAACAAGCCGGTGCGTGCGTCGGCCCTATTCGACGCCATTGCGCGCCTATTCGGCGGCGCCATGCGGCCGCGCAAACGTCCACCCTCCGGCCATAGCGGACGCAAGATTGACGGCCGCGTGCTGCTCGCCGAGGACAATGAGGTCAACCAAAAGGTCGCGGTGGCGGCGCTGCGCAAGCTCGGCGTGCATGCGGACGTGGTCGGTACCGGAGAGGCGGCAATCCAGGCTGTGCTGGAAGTCGGCTACGACTTGGTGCTCATGGACTGCCAAATGCCGGTCATGGATGGCTTCGAGGCTACCCGGGCCATCCGAGAGCAGGAGCAGCAACGGGGCGCCCGCCACCTTCCCGTTGTCGCCATGACGGCGAACGCCATGCAAGGAGACCGCGAGCGTTGCCTGGCTGCTGGCATGGACGACTACTTGTCCAAACCGGTCAAGCCGGAGAGCCTCGCGGGAGCTCTGGAGCGCTGGATCAAACCCCTAGACGTTGAAACCGAGGAGGATGCCATGAATGTGAGCCTGGAGCCCGCCGTCGACCTGCAGATCGTGCAGGAATTGCGCGAGCTGTTGGAAGATGGATTCAGCGAGCTCGTGCAAGTCTACTTGAAGGACGCGCCAACCCACCTCGCCCGCATCTCCACATCCATTCCCGCAGGAGACGCCAACAGCTTGCGAGAAGCCGCCCACAGCTTGAAATCCAGCAGCGCCAATCTCGGCGCCATAGGACTCTCCGAGCTGGCCCGCACCCTGGAGGCCATCGGGCGCGAAGGCCGCACGGAGGGCGCGCGCGAGCTGCTGGGCAAGGCCGAAGCGGAGTTCGCGCGGGTGCGCGGCGAGCTCGAGGCCACGGCCGGCTAGGCTAAGGCATAGGCTCACCAGGTTGGCGCTACGGTCGCGCTACCTGGTGAGACGTCGGAGCTAGCGCTCCTCGGGGGAGTAGGCGCCAATGCTGAGGGCGTGAATCTCGGAGCTCATCATGCTGCCTAGGGCTCCGTACACCATTCGGTGACGCTCCAGGAGGGGCTTGCCTCGAAATACATCCGCGACGATGACCACATGGAAATGCCCTCCGCCGCCCCGGGCACCGGAGTGGCCGGCGTGCCGCGCGCTATCGTCTTGGATATCTAGACTCTGCGGCGAAAGCGCCGTCTGCAGGCGCTCCCGGATAAGAGCAACCCGATCGGCGACGGAGCTCATGGCAATACCTTCCTAAACGGCTTGACCGTCACCCGAGCATAGACACCGGCGCTGACGTAAGGGTCTGCATCGGCCCAGCGCCGTGCCTCCTCGGCAGAGGCGAACTCGGCGATGATCAGGCTACCGGTGAAGCCCGCCGGTCCGGGATCCGGGCTGTCGATGGCGGGATGCGGGCCGGCGAGCAGCAATCGGCCCTGCTCCTGGAGCTGCCGCAGGCGCTGCAGATGGGCAGGGCGCGCCGTCAGGCGCTTTGCCAGGCTTCCCTGTGCATCTTCGGCGGAGATGGCGTAGAGCATCAGGTGTGCTCCTGGGTCTCGTCATCCGGCGTGATGTGCCGAGCGAGATAGAAGGCCTGGGCAATGATGAACGCAAAGGTCAGCCCCATCATGCCGAACAGCTTGAAGCTGACCCACACCTCCGTGTCGAAGTGATAGACGACATACAGATTGGTGGCGCCGAGGAGCACGAAGAACGCCGTCCACGTGAGGTTTAGACGCCGCCAGATCGACTCCGGCAGGGAGATCTGTGACCCCATCATGCGCCGCACAAGCGGTCGCTCGCCAATGAACTGACTGCCAAGGAAGGCCGCGGCAAGCAGCCAATTCAAGGCGGTCGGCTTCCACTTGATGAAGATCTCGTCCTTGAGGATCAAGGTGGCGCCACCGAACAGGACGATGATTGCAAGGGTCAGGAGATGGGTCTTCTCCAGGCGCCGGTGCCTGAGCCAGACGATGCCAATCTGAATGAAGGTCGCGGCGATTGCCACTGCGGTGGCGACATAGATTCGCTGCTCGGGATCGCCGTGCAGCCAATAGGCGGCAAAAAACAGCAGGATGGGGAAGAAATCGAACAAAAACTTCATCGCGGGTCTCAGTCAGTGCGGCTAGCGGCGCGGCCTACAGATCATAACATTATATTTCAGTTCCGCCTGGAGGGGTCCGGGAGGCATCACGAGGCGGGTGGAGTGCTTTATCCGGTTGTTTCGTAGAGTTCTGATGGCGCCTTACCGCGGGATCTCTGAGGAATTTCCCGGCCCTCCGTGCCCCCGAGTCGGACCGAGACATCGGCGTAACCCTGAAGTACACTGCCGGCCATGTCACGCATCTACGACCTGCACGCCCATTCCACCGCCTCGGACGGCACTCTCAGCCCCTCTGGGCTGGTGGCCCACGCCCGCGACCAGGGGGTGGAAACCCTGGCGTTGACTGACCACGACGACACGAGCGGCCTGGCGGAGGCACAGGAGGCTGCCGACCGCCTCGGGGTAGAGTTAGTGCCAGGCGTAGAGATCTCGGTCACCTGGAACGACCTGACCGTTCACGTGCTCGGGCTGCGGATAGATCCCGAGCACCCGGGGCTTCGCCGGGGCCTGGCGGGGCTGCGAAGCTTCCGCGACTGGCGCGCCGAGGAGATTGCCCGGCGCCTGTCCGCGCACGGCGTGCCAGGGGCGCTGGAAGGGGCTCTGCGCTACGCCCATGGCCCCATCATCAGCCGCACCCATTTTGCCCGATTCTTGGCCGCCGGCGGCTGGGCCAAGGATCCGGCTCAGGTGTATCGTCGCTACCTGGTAGGAGGCAAGCCGGGCCATGTGCCCGGACGGTGGGCCGACATGGCGCAGGCCGTGGGCTGGATCAACGCTGCAGGCGGCCAGGCCGTACTGGCCCACCCCGCCCGCTATCGCCTCACGGCGACGCGTCTGGGGCAGCTGCTCGACGCCTTCCATGCCTGCGATGGGATGGGGATGGAGGTGGTATCCGGCCGCCAGACCCCGACGGTGACCGCACATCTGCTGGGCTGCGCGCTGAGACGCGGTCTGCGCGGGTCTGTGGGCTCGGATTATCACGGACCCGAGGGTGCAGTAGCAGAATTGGGTCGCATGGCCGGGCTACCGCCCGCATGTCGCCCCGTTTGGCAAACCTGGTGAGTCCCGGCCTCGGAGCCCACCTTGGCCTGCGAGAACAGTGGACAGTGAGTCAATATTTCCAGATCCACCCCGTCAACCCCCAGCAACGCCTGCTGCGACAGGCGGTGGCCATCATCCAAGAAGGAGGGGTCATCGTTTATCCGACTGATTCTGCCTATGCTTTGGGCTGCCGTATCGGCGACAAGGCCGCCGTGGAGCGCATACGGCGCATCCGTGAGCTCGACGACAGTCACCTCTTCACCCTCGTGTGCCGCGACCTATCGGAGCTGGCGACCTATGCGCGGGTGGATAACACCTCTTACCGTCTGTTGAAGGCCCTCACACCTGGAGCATACACCTTCATACT
>CAYQDX010000002.1:0-43330 GCA_964416345.1 uncultured Ectothiorhodospiraceae bacterium | reverse complement strand
CTTGGCTGGCGCCCGGTTCACCTCGTCGGCCAACAGAACATTATGAAATAGGGGGCCAGCGCGAAACTCGAAGCTGGCGCGGTCCTGGATGTAGATGTCAGTGCCGATCAGGTCCGAAGGCAGCAGGTCCGGCGTAAACTGCACCCGGTGAAAATCTCCCTCGATGGCTTCCGCCAACGCCTTGACCGCGGTGGTCTTGGCCAGGCCGGGCATGCCTTCCACCAGCATGTGCCCATTGCTCAGCAGACAGATGAGCATGCTGTTGACCAGCTTCTCCTGGCCGATAATGCGCGACGCTATGTGCGCGCGCACAGGATCAAACTGCGCGGCATCCATTGTGGTGCTCTTCCAAGGTTGTGTGGCTAGGAAGCGTGGCGTGAGTGCGGCGAGCTCAGTGCGCGGGGCAAGCGTGACGGCGCAATCTCATAAGCCACTTATCTTGAACGCCCCTTGCCGGCCCGTCAAGGGCTACACCAAGGCCAATCACCATTGCGGACACGCACCTAGCACTCCATCCAGGTGATAATCACGCAATTATCACCTGGATGGAGTGCTAGCGCAGCCGTGGGCTTCCGCCGACGACGCGGGCGGCCAGGTCTCGGCCCAGGGCCACGCCGATGCGCTCGGCCAAACGCTCCAGGTAGTCCTCCTTGACCGTATAGTCGACGATGTCCTCGGCGCCAACGATCCCACGGGCCACGTAGCTGGCGCTGCCCAGACCGTCCACTAGACCAAGCACCTTGGCCTGCTCTCCGGTCCAGATCAGGCCGCTGAAGATCTGCGGGTCACTCATCAACCGGCTGCCGCGGCCCGCCTTGACCCGGGCGATGAATTGCCCGTGTATGGTGTCGAGCAGGGTCTGCACGTGCTGCTCGTCCTGGGGATTGAGGGGGGTGAACGGATCCAGCATGCCCTTGTGCTTGCCTGAGGTGAGCAAACGACGCTCAACGCCGAGCTTGTGCATGCCGTCGACGAACCCGAACCCGTCCATCAGCACTCCGATGGAGCCGACGATGCTGGCCTGGTCGGCGTAGATCGCGTCTGCCGCCGCTGCGATGTAGTAGCCCCCGGACGCGCACACATCGGTGATGACTGCGTAGAGCTTCTTCGCCGGGTACTTCTTGCGCAGTCGTCTTATCTCCTCGTAGACGTAGCCTGCTTGCACAGGGCTGCCGCCCGGGCTGTTGATTCGCAGGATGACCGCCTTGGAATGCTTGTTCTCGAACGCCGCCTGCAGTCCGGCGGAGATGTCATCGGCGTTGGTCTTCTGGTCGGCACCGATGATGCCATTCAGCTCCACCAGTGCGGTGTGAGATCCGTGGCGCTTGGTGTCGCCGAGCCGGTCGATGACCACGGCCAGTGTCACCACCAGCACGTAGGCCGCCGTCAGAAGCTTGAAGAAAATGCCCCAGCGTCTGGCCCGCCGCTGCTCCTGCACGGCGGCCAGCGCCACGCGTTGAAGGATCTCCCGCTCTTGACGCTCTGTCTTTTCCTGATCCATCACCGTCTCTGCTCAAGCGCCCGCACCCGGCCGCGGCGGCGTAGCGGTTTGCTGCAGCCAGGGCCGCAAGGCGCGGATGTCCGGCAGCAGACCGACCGCCCCCTCCCGCAGCAGACGCGGCCCCTTATGCACACCGTAGCCGACTGCGAGCGCCACGGCTCCGGCATTGCGGGCCATGGCCATATCGTACTCCGTGTCTCCCACCACTAGAGTCTCCTGCCCGACTGAGTCCAGCTCCTCCATGAGCTCTAGCAACATCTGCGGGTGGGGCTTGGATACCGTCTCGTCGGCACATCTGGAAGCGGCAAACAGGTGGGCCAGACCGCTTTCCCGCAGCGCGTTGTCTAGACCACGGCGTCCCTTGCCAGTTGCCACCGCTAGGCGGTAGCCCTCCACGGAAAGCTGCTCCAGGGTCTCAGCGACGCCCGCGAACAGGGGCGTGGGCGTCGTATCCGCTACCAGGTAATGGTACCGGTAGCGCTCGATCATGCGCCGCCGCAGCGCCTCGGGCGCCCCGGGCCAGAGTCGGTCCACCGACTCGCCCAGACCCAGACCAATAACCTCACGCACCGCGGCGGGCGTCGGCACCGCCAGGCCCAGGTCCGCCGCACCGCCTCGCATGGACGCCACGATGCGGGCAGCCGAGTCCATCAGGGTGCCGTCCCAGTCGAACACCAGCAAACGGAAGTGCGACAGACTCAATGGGGCACGCACTCCAGCACGGCCTGCAGCGAGGGATCCAGGGGCGCCTGCACGCGCACGGTGCCCATCTCCGGGAGGGTGAATGCGATGCCGGCGGCGTGCAGGAACAGGCGCCGCAGCCCGCAGCGCTGCATGTGCCGGTTGAAGTCCGGATCCCCATACTTCTCGTCTCCGGCCACTGGGTGACCGATGTGCGCGGCATGCACCCGGATCTGATGAGTGCGGCCCGTGCCGAGCCGCACCTCCATGAGGGTGGCGTCGGCGTAATGGCGCAGAGGCACAAAGGTGCTGTCGGCAGGCTTGCCGTCATCCTGCACCCTCACCACCCGCTCGCCTGAGCGAAGCACATTCTTGCCCAGGCCCGCATCGACCCGCCGTGCACCGCCTTCGAAGCAACCGCGCAGCAGCGCCATATAGCGCTTCTCCATCCGGCCCTCGCGCAGCGTCGCGTGCAGCATCCGCAGCACGCTACGCCGCTTGGCCAGCACCAGGCAGCCGCTGGTCTCCCGGTCTAGCCGATGCGCCAGCTCCAGGAACGGGGCCCGTGGACGCAGCACCCGCAGCGCCTCGATCACGCCGTAGCTCAGCCCGCTGCCCCCATGAACCGCCATGCCGGGCGGCTTGTTGATGACCAGCAGCCATTTGTCTTCATAGAGGACGGAGCCTGCCAGCCGCTCCGGCACGCCGGCACCGAGCCTAGCCGACGAACCGTCGCGCGCCGCAGTGCGTATTGGGGGAATGCGCACGCTGTCCCCGGCCTGAAGCCGGTAGTCGGCGCGGATTCGGCCTTTGTTGACGCGCACTTGTCCGCGACGCAGGATGCGGTAAATGTGGCTGCGGGGCACTCCCTTGAGACGGGAGAGCAGAAAATTGTCGATGCGCTGGCCGGCCTGGGCGGCATCGATGGCGACGACTTGCGGAGCTTCGGCGACATCCTTGGTGGGCGTGAGCATCGGCGCATGATAGCAGCTTGGACAACCGTTTGATGCACTTGGTGCCGGCTGATATAGTTGTCTTGCGTCTTTGGGTCTTAGGGCCCTGCGGAGCGCGCTCCGCCGCGGAAAAGGTTTTCCGTGCACCTCGGCGTCGCCGAGGTCCACGTGTAGTTGGAATGGGTTAGCCACCGCTCAGCCCATGCCCGAAAGTTGAGGTTCAACGCCGCGACGCGGGATTTCCCGCGGCGCCATCGGCCGGACCACCGGTCCGTTAGTGCGGGCCGAGTCCGTGCGCGTTTGCGGATCGGGCTCCACAGGAGCACGCCGCGGCGCGCAGGTCTGCGTGGCGGCGTAGGTACGAGTGCGTGTTCCGACAACGCCAAGGGATTCTGCCCTGAAGTCGTCGATAGCATCTAGGCACGGCGGCGCCGAGGCAAAGAGTCGAGCGTCGTGCGTCCACGTCCTATGGCAGTTGTGGTCAGGTGCTGCCGGGCCAACCCTGAAACCGGGGCACCGGGAATCGCGGCCCATGGGCGACGCATATCAGGGCCAAGATGAGGCCTCAGCGCTCGCCCCTTGGGCGGCGGGTTGCCATACCTGCTCGCACGCGTCCAACCCTCCTCGTTCTCGGGCTGAGCCCCGAGAGTGAACTTCATGAAAAGAATGCTCATCAACGCAACTCAGCCGGAAGAGCTGCGCGTTGCCCTCGTCGATGGTCAGCGACTCTATGATCTGGACATCGAGACTCCTGCCCGGGAGCAGAAGAAATCCAACATATACAAGGGCCGCATCACTCGCATCGAGCCCAGTCTCGAGGCGGCCTTCATCGATTATGGCGCCGAGCGCCATGGCTTTCTGCCGCTGAAGGAGATTGCGCGCAGCTACTTCAAGGGCGGCGACGGGGGCGAAGGTCCCGGCCGGCGCGGTATCCAGGAGCTGCTGCGAGAGGGCCAGGAGCTCCTACTCCAGGTCGACAAGGAGGAGCGCGGCACCAAAGGCGCCGCACTGACGACCTTCATCAGCCTGGCCGGTCGCTATTTGGTGCTAATGCCCAACAATCCTCGGGCGGGCGGCGTTTCGCGCAAGATTGAAGGCGAGGACCGTACCGAAATGCGCGAAGTCATGAGCGCGCTGGATGTCCCGCCGGGTATGGGACTCATCGTGCGCACGGCGGGAGTGGGCAAGAGCTCCGAAGAGCTGCAGTGGGACCTGGATTACCTGCTGCATCTGTGGAGCTCCATCGAGACGGCCGCCACCGAGCGTCGTTCCCCGTGTCTTATCTACCAGGACAGCAACATCATCATCCGGGCCATCCGCGATTATATGCGTCGGGAGATCGGCGAGATACTGGTGGACAGTGCGGAGACCTTCGAGCGCGCCAGGGATTTCATGACCCAGGTCATGCCCCAGAGTCTGACCAAGGTGAAGCTCTACCAGGACAAGGTGCCGCTGTTCTCGCGCTATCAGATCGAATCCCAGATCGAGACGGCCTTTCAGCGCGAGGTGCGATTGCCTTCCGGTGGTCAAATCGTCATCGACCACAGCGAAGCGCTAGTCTCGATCGATATCAATTCGGCGCGCGCCACCAAGGGCGGCGACATCGAGGAGACCGCCCTCAATACTAACCTGGAGGCCGCCGACGAGCTTGCCCGGCAGCTGCGCCTACGCGACTTGGGAGGCCTCATCGTCATCGATTTCATTGACATGACCCCGGCGCGCAACCAGCGAGAAGTGGAGAACCGCCTGCGAGAGGCACTGCGCATGGACCGCGCGCGGGTTCAGGTAGGTCGCATCTCACGCTTCGGCCTCCTGGAGATGTCACGGCAGCGGCTGCGCCCTTCATTGGGGGAGTCCAGCCTGCTGGTTTGCCCGCGCTGTAGCGGCCAGGGCACAGTGCGAAGTGTCTCCTCACTGGCGCTGTCGGTCTTGCGCATCATCGAAGAAGAAGCCATGAAGGATCAGACCGCCAGGATCGTGGCGCAGCTCCCCGTGCCAGTGGCGACGTTCCTGCTGAACGAGAAGCGGGCCGACATCACCACCATCGAGACTCGTCAGGGATTGTCGGTCGTCGTGGTGCCAAACACGGCACTGGAGACCCCAAACTACGAGGTTACCCGAGTGCGCCTGGCGGAGCTGGCCGCAGGGGCCGCCGGCAAGCCGAGCTACGAGATGCCGGCCACGGCTGAGGCACCGGAGCCGGACTACGCCGTGCCCGCGCCCGCCGCGCCCAGCGAGGAGCCTGCGGTGAAGACCCTGGCGCCGCCCCCGCCGCCCTTTCCAGCCGCCGTGCAGCAGCCGCTCCCCGCCGCCCAGCCGGGTCTGCTC
Source organism: uncultured Ectothiorhodospiraceae bacterium (assembly GCA_964416345.1). GTDB lineage: Bacteria > Pseudomonadota > Gammaproteobacteria > CAYQDX01 > CAYQDX01 > CAYQDX01. The sequence continues at coordinate 37,867 of CAYQDX010000002.1, read as the reverse complement.
AAGCGGGTATGGTCGCTGCTGTTTGGGTCCCCGGTGGAGCCGGAGCCTGCGGAAGCGCCGCCGGAGACGCGCCGCACTAGACGCGAGAGCCCGCGCTCCGGTGGCTCCGCCGGCGCCGCCACTCGTCCCTCCCGGGGCCGCGACGGGAGCCGCCCCCCTGCGCGAGGACAAACCCGCTCCCCAGGGACCAGGAGCGCAGCGCCCAATGCTGGCCCCGAGGCACAGATCTCTCCTGCCAAGGAAGCCGCGGCGGCGCCGGCCGGTGCATCGCCGGCACCGGCCGCGGACGCCTCCGAAGGCGCCACTCAGGAGCGCCGTGGCCGCAGCCGGCGTCGCGGAGGCCGAAGGCGGCGCGGCGATGCCGGTACTCCTGCCGCGGAAGCCCCGCGTGACAATGCCCCTGGGGCCGTACGGGAGCGCGGCGCACCCGAGCCGGGCGCACCGGCACAGCGTCCCAAACCGACCGTGATGCCGGAGCAGACCATGCTCCAGGACTCCGGCGCGGGCATTGCGAGCCCACAGCCGGCGGCAAGCTTGGCGCCGGTCAACCCCGAGGTGGCGGAGCCTACGGCCACCGACGCCGCCGCCAAGCCCGCCGCCCGTCGCAGGAGCCGGTCGGCGCGCGGCCGCGATGCCAAAGCAGCAGATACGGCCGAGGCAGCCACGGATGTCCAGGTGGATACGTCGGCACCTGCCGAAGAAGGCTCCAAGGAGACTGCCCCCAAGATGGCGACCCGCGGCCGGCGTTCCCCGGCCGGCCGCCGAGCACCACGCCAGTCGGACGAAAACGAGGTCTCGAGGAAAGCCACGGACGACGGTTCCGGTACCCCGGCGGCGGAGGCCAACGGCCTAGCCGGCAACGCCAAGGGGGACGCGGCTGGGCCGTCAGAGTCTCCCAAGCCCTCGGCCGCAGAGACCGAGCCCCGGCAGCCGCAGTCGGCCGAGGCGGCACCTCCTCCGCCCAACTCTGCGACGGAAGGAAGCCCCGCCGCACCCGCCAAGCCATCGGAGCCCCGTCACGGGGATGGATGACCGAAAGGCTATCGGACACGGGCGCGGCCTGTCGCGCCCGTGGGCCGGCGCTCTTTGCGACTGAGGAGGACTATGTGCCGATGCTCCAGGGCCACGAGCAAGGTACAGAGCCAAGGCCATGCAACTCGTGATCGAGCTGTTCAAGCGTCGTGAGACCTACCGGTATCTGTCCAACGCCGCCGAGCGCCTCGCCCGGACCGGAGACGCCGTGCACGACATCGTGGTCAAAATCGCCCAAGCCGCCGATCGGGCTAGCGCCTGGGCGGCAGGCGCGGCAGCAGTTCTTCTAACAGTCCTTCCGCTGCCGCCTCGATCATGTCGAGCACCCGCTCGAAGCCGGTCGCGCCGCCGTAGTAGGGGTCCGGCACGTCCTGCTCACCCAGGTGCGGGGCAAAGTCTAGCAGCAGGCGCAGGCGTGTCGGGTCTCCCTGCGGCCAAAGACATTGCAACTGGCGCAGATTGTCTCGGTCCATCGCCAAGATCAGGTTGAAGTGCTGCCAGTCCTCCACGGTCACCTGCCGCGCTCGCAACGGGCTGAGGTCCACCCCGCGTCGCGAGGCCGCCTGGCGTGCCCGCGGGTCCGGGGGCTCTCCGACGTGGTAGGCATGTGTGCCCGCAGAATCGGCCACGATGACATGGGCCAGGCCGCGGTCGGCCACCATGCGGGTCAGCACGCCCTCGGCGGTCGGGGAGCGACAGATGTTGCCCATGCAAACGAAAAGCACCCTCAACATGTAGTTCCTCCTGAGCAATGGCCCGAGAGCGGCTTGAGCGTCTGCCTCCGATGTCGCAGACTGGTCCGAAAGCGAGCGCTCCATTCCAAACGGGCCCTGTTATGACCATAGAGATGACTCTGTCACAGCTACGGGGCATGATTGGCACCCGGGTGAGCCACCACGGTGAGGATTGCGAGGTGGTTGAGGTGCTGGAAGACGGGCCGTCGCTGGTGCTGTTGCCGCTGCACCGTGAGCTCACGATCCAGCCCAACCAATTCGGTGAAGCGACCCGCCGCGCCCGGCCGAGCTACACGATACCGGTGCTCACCAGGGAGCGCGACGCACTGAGCGCGCCGTTTCTGGCCCTGGAGCTCATCGACTGAGCGCAGTCGTCATCGCTCCCGACTCAGCACCTGGCGCACCCGCGCGAGATCCTCCTCCGTGTCTACTCCGCCCGCGGGCGGCTCAACCGCTTCGGCCACGTGAATGCGGGCGCCGTGCCACAAAGCGCGCAGCTGCTCCAGGGATTCCATCTCTTCCAAAGGCACACGCGGCCAGTCGACGAAGGCCTTGACGAAGCGTACCCGATAGGCATACAGCCCGATGTGGCGGAAATGCTGCGCCCGTGAGGGCAGCACCTCGGTGGACAAGGAAAATGCGTCCCTGTCCCAGGGGACGGTCGCCCGGCTGAAATACAGCGCGTAGTCGTCTTGACTGCGCACGACCTTGACCACATGGGGATCGAACAGATCCCGCGGCGAGTCGATGTGATGGCACAGGGTGGCCATGCCAGCCGCCGGATGGGCGTCCAGATCGGCCGCTACCTGGTCGATCAGAGCCACCGGAATGAGCGGCTCGTCACCCTGCACGTTTACGACTATCTCGTCATTCTCGTAGCCCAGCGTCTGAACGGCCTCGGCCAGCCGATCCGTGCCGGACTGATGGGTGGCCGCGGTGAGGCAGGCCCGAACGCCCAGGTGCTCCACGGCGGCGGCGATACGCCGATCGTCGGTTGCGACCGCGACTTCGGCGGCGCCACTCGCCAACGCCCGCTCGCAGACATGCTGGATCATGGGCTTGCCGGCGATCTCCAGCATTGGCTTGCCCGGCAGCCGGGTGGATGCGTAGCGGGCAGGAATGACGACGCGAAAGCTCAATCAGAGCTCCTCGGTGGACTCCAGCTGGCGGGCCTCCTCTTCCAGCATCACCGGGATGTCGTCCCGGATGGGATAAGCCAGCCGATCAGCCTTGCAGATCAGCTCCCGGTGTGCCTTGTCGTAGACGAGGGGGCCCTTGCACAGTGGACAAACCAGGATGTCAAGCAGCTTCTTGTCCATTCTCGATATCCTTCAGACGCGAGAGGAATTGGGTCACGAAACGCTCGTCCAGGGTTGCCGTGACCTCCAGGTACCAGCAATCCGGGCGGGCGAAGCCCGAGCATTTTACCGCGTCTTTCTCCGTCATCAGAATCGGCAGCGTATCGCCGAAATCGACGTCGCCCGGGGTATAGGCGTAATGGTCCGGAAAGGGATGCTCCGTGGCACGAATGCCCGCCGCACTCAGCACATCGAAGAAGCGCCTGGGAGCGCCGATGGCGGCCACCGCGTGCACGGCCCTGCCGGCCATGACCTCCAGGCGCATCCGCATGTGCGGGTCCGCAAGATTGACCAGCGCTGCGGCCTCTAGCGTCATGCCCAGCTCCCCCGGCCGCCCCTGGCCGCTCACCACGACGAGGTCCACCCGCCGCAAGCGCCAGGGGGGCTCCCGCAGTGGTCCCGCCGGCAGACAACGGCCGTTGCCGAAACGCCGCGCGCCGTCCACCAGCGCGATCTCCACATCCCGGCCCAAGGCGTAATGCTGCAAGCCGTCGTCGCAGACGAGGATGTCGCAGGGGGCGGTCGCCAGCAGCGCCTGCGCCGCGGCGACGCGGCCGTGGCCCACCATCACGGGGCAGTGGCTGCGGCGCGCGAGCAGGATTGGCTCATCGCCAACCTCGGCGGCGGAGGAATCGGCGCCTACGGGTGTCGGCCCCGCCTTGGCGGCTCGGCCCCCGTAGCCACGACTCACGATGCCCGGTCGGTAGCCCTGGCGCCGCAACAGCTCAACCAGTGCCAGCACCAGGGGCGTCTTGCCCGTGCCCCCCACAGTGACGTTGCCGACCACCACCACCGTCGCCCCGACCCGCCGGGCACGCAGCAAGCCCAGCCGGTAGCATGCGCGCCGCAGCAGGACCAGGCTGCAGTACAGCCACGCCAGGGGCAGCAGTAGGTTGGACCCCCAATTGCGAGTGCCCCAGTATGCCGTCAGCCGCTGCATTCCCATAGGTGCGGGCTCGCCCGCGATTGTATCAACCAGCGCGTGCCTCAGTATGCCCTCGGCCGCTACCTGCCGCCACCTCGGAGCCGGCTTCCGCCTGAAACTGCATCCGGTGCAGGCTGGCGTAGAGGCCGCCGCGGCTGAGCAGCTTGGCGTGGGTGCCGCTCTCGACGATGCGTCCGGCATCCAGCACCACGATGCGCTCCGCACGCTCCACGGTCGACAGGCGGTGGGCGATCACCAGCGTCGTGCGGCCGTGCATTAGGGGCTCCAGCGCCGCCTGGATATAGCGCTCCGACTCGGTGTCCAACGCGGAGGTGGCCTCGTCGAGGATGAGCACCGGCGCATTCTTGAGCAGCGCGCGGGCGATCGCCAGGCGCTGCCGCTGGCCGCCGGAGAGCCGCACGCCGTTCGCGCCGACCAGGGTCTGCAGGCCCTGCGGAAGCTCCCGAATGAACTCCATGGCGTGGGCCGCCTCGGCGGCGGCGATGATCTCGGCCTCTCCGGCCTTGCCGCCCAGACGCCCATAGGCGATGTTACAGGCGATGGTGTCATTAAACAGGGTCACGTGCTGGCCGACCAAGGCAATCTGCTCTCGCAGGCTGGACAAGGTCAGCTCTTTCAGCTCGGTGCCGTCCAGCCTGATGCGGCCGCTCTGCACCTCATAGAAGCGCGGCAGCAGGCTCACCAGTGTGGATTTGCCGCTACCCGAGCGGCCGACCAGCGCCACGGTCTCACCCGGCGCGATGTCCAGGTCGATATGCCGCAGCACCGACCCTCCGGCGGGGCTGTAGGCGAACGAGACGTCCTCGAAGCGGATCTCCCCGCGGGCGCGGGTCAGGGTATGGCTGCCGGTGTCAGGCTCCGGCCGCTCGTCCAGCACCACAAAGACGCTCTGGGCGGCGGCGATGCCCTTCTGCAGCGTATTGTTCACGGCGGTGAGCCGCTTGATGGGCGCGAGCAGCATCATCATGGCGACGATGAAAGACATGAACGTGCCGACGGTGACGCGCTCCAGCATGGGCTGCAGAGTCGCCAGGTACACGATACCCGCCAGGGCGCAGGCAGCGACGAGCTGGACCACCGGCACACTGAGCGCGGCGGTGGCGCTGAGCTTCATCTGCAGCCGCCGGTTGGCATCGTTGGCGCGGCGGAAGCGCTCCCGCTCGTAGGCGTCGCCCCCGAAGGTCTTGACGACCCGCTGGCCTTCCACGACCTCTTCGGCCACATGGGCCACATCCCCGATGGAGTCCTGAATGCCCACACTCAGGCGCCGGAAGCGCAGGCCGACCAGCCGCATCAGCGCCGCGATGAAAGGCCCGACCACCAGAAACACCAGCGCCAGCCAGCCATTGAGGTAGAACATCCAGGCCAGCAGCCCGAGCACCGTAAGGGTGTCCCGGACGATGGTGGTCAATGCATCCGTGGCGGCCTGGGCCACCTGCTCCACGTCATAGGTCAGCTTGGCGATAAGCTGACCCGAGGTGGTGCTTTCGAAGAAGCCCATGGGCAGCCGGAGCATTTGACTGAAGAGCTGCTCGCGCAGGGCCCGGATGACGCTGCGTCCCACCCAGGTCATGCCGTAGGTCGAGACAAATCCGGCGATGCCTCGAATCAGGAACAAGCCGATGAGCGCCAGTGGAATGAGCCGGATGACGTCGTGGTCCTTGGCGACGAAGCTGCCGTCCAGCATCGGCTTCATCAGCGCGGCGAAGCCCGTGTCCGTGGCTGCGTAGACCACCATGGCCAGCGCCGCGGCGCCCAGCTCGCGCGCATGCGCGCGCACGTAGCCCAACAGACGTCGATAGACGATCGCGCCCGCAGTCCTGCTCAGCTCCGAAGTCCTCGCGGCTCCGGCCGGCACGGCGCCAGGTTAGTTTGCACTGTCATTGGGCGGCTCCCGGGTCACGATGCTCAGATGCACGAAGCCCAGCTGCCCGGCCGCATCCATGGCGGTCACCACCGCCTGATGCGGGGTGCGGCCATCGGCGCTGATGATCACCCCGGTCTCGGAATCGTCCCCTGCCACCTTCCGCAAGGCTCGCTTCAGGGTTTCGATCTGGGTATTGATGAGCTGCTGCCGATTGACATAGTACTCACCCGCGGCATCGATGGTGATCTCCACCGATTTCTGGTCAGGCACGGGGACTCCACTGGCCTCAGGCAGATCGACCTCCAGGGCGTTGTCGCGGTTGAAGGTGGTCGTCACCATGAAGAAGATGAGCAGCAGAAACACCACGTCGATCAACGAGGTGAGATTGACTTCGGGGTCCTCGCGCTGGCGCCGCCTTAGGTTCATGGGCTAGCCCCTCGTCCTGTCGTCGCGCTCGCGCTCGCGCTCGCCATGAAGTACTTCCACCATGGCACGCGCCTCCTGCTCCATGGCCACCACCAGCTCGTCGACCCGCCCACGGAAATAGCGGTAGAACATGAGGCTGGGAATAGCCACCAGCAATCCGGCTGCCGTCGTGATCAGGGCCTGGGCGATGCCACCGGCCAGCACATTATAGTGTCCCACGCCCACGTCCTTGATGGCATAGAAGACCTGAATCATGCCGAACACGGTGCCGAGCAGGCCCAGCAGGGGAGCAATGGCGGCGATGGTGCCTAGGGTATTGAGGAAGCGCTCCAGCTCCAGCACCACGTGGCGACCGGTGTCCTCAATGCTCTCCTGCATGACCGCGCGGCTGTGACGCAGGTTCACCAGGCCCGCCGCGAGCACGCGTCCCAGGGGTGAGCTCCTGCGTAGCTCGTTGACGCGTGCCTCGGTCAGCTGGCGGGCCCTGGCCCATTGCCAGACCTGATTGACCAGGCCGCGGGGTGCCACCCGCCTTCGCTGCAATGACCATAGCCGCTCGACGATGATGCCCGAGGCCACCACCGAGCAGAGCATGATCGGCAACATCAGCCAACCGCCGGACTTAACGATCTCCCACACCTTCCAATCCCCGGTTTAGGGCCCGGGCGCAGGACCTGCGCCGATACGGTGAGCCCAACGCTGCCAAAGGGGACCAATGATACTCCATCCTTCCTCCGGTCAGAACTCGCGCCGGAACTGCCAGTAGCGTCGTTGCACGAGGCGCCAGCGCTGGGGCGGTGCGACCTCGTCGACGCCACGGATCCTGAAGGTAATGGCACCACTGCTGGCGGTGTCATAGGCCTCGCTGCTCAGCGCCGCATAGCGCGCGACCACCGCCGGGTCGGGAAAGCCGAATCGATTTCTGTAGCCCACCGCGTAGGCCACGACGCGTGGTGCCACCGCGGCGACGAATTCGCTGCCCGAAGACGTCGCGCTACCGTGGTGCGGCGCCACCAGCAGCTCGGCGCGCAGGGCCGCGGGCTGGGTCCGTGCCAGGTCACGTTCGGCCTCGCCGCCGATGTCGCCAGGCAGCAGCACCCGCCCGCCCCTGCGGGTGCGCACCGCCAGCACGCAGGAGCACTGGTTGCCCTGGCACGATGCCCGCCGCGGCGGATGCAGCATGCGCAGCTCCACGCCGTCCCAGTGCCAGTGCTGGCCGGCCTGGCAGCGCTCCGGCCTGGCCCAGGCCAGCGCATCCGGCGCGGAGCTGAGCACCCGTCTCACCGGCAGTCCCGCCAGCAGCGAGGCCAGACCTCCGCTGTGGTCCGAGTCCGCATGACTGACGACCACGGTATCCACTCGGACCACACCCTGTTGCCGGAGAAAGGGCAGTAGGGCGGCGTCACCGGCGTCGAAGCGGCCTCCGTAGCTGGGTCCCGTATCGTAGACCAGCGTATGCTCCGAAGTGCGCAGCACGGCCGAGAGTCCCTGCCCAACGTCCAGGACGGTGAGCCACGCCTCGCCCCAGGGTGGCGCCGGCGGGCGCGCCAGCAGCAGAGGCAGCATCCAGACGGCACCCAGCCAGCGCCCCGGGAGCCCACGTGGCGCGACCAGCATGGCCACGCCCAGGAGCCCGCTCGCCACGGCCCAGCCCGGCGGCATGGGCAGGGAAATACTGGCGTAGGGCTGTGCCGAGAGCCATTGCAACAAGCTCCACAGCCCACCGAGTCCCTGCGCCGCGGCGAGCAGCAGTATATCGCCCAGGGATGGCACCAAGGGCAGCAGCAGCGCTCCCGCAAGCGCCGTCGGAGCCACGACCAGTCCCACCCAGGGCACGGCGATCAAGTTGGCCAACGGCCCCACCACGGAGCAGCGCTGGAACAAAGCCAGGATCACCGGCAACAGGCCGAGCGCAACCAGCCATTGCACGCGTCCCCACTGCCACCAGTCGCCCTCCGCCCCGATCCGTCCGTGCATGCCGTAGAGGATGAGGGCAACCGCGGCGAAGGATAGCCAGAAGCCTGCCGCGGCCACCGCCATGGGGTCCAGGACGAGCACCAACAGGAGCGCAACCGCCAGACTCGCAGAAGGTCTAGCGGCCCGCTGCAACAGCACGCTGCCGGCAAACACCGCCACCATCACCAGGGCGCGCTGGGTGGGCACGCTGAACCCCGCGAGGGCGGCGTAGGCAGCCGCGGCACCCAGTCCCACGACGGCGCCCGCCTTGGGTGCGGGCCAATGCAGGCATAGCCCGGGTAGCCAGGACCATAGTCGGCGCCCGAGCAGAAAGCCCAGCGCAGCGACCATCCCCACGTGCAGGCCCGAGATGGCGACCAGGTGATTCGTGCCAGTGCGTAGCAGTACCTCCCACTGGCGGCGGGAAATGTCCTGGCGATCGCCGATGGTCAACGCCGCCACCAGGCCCGCCTGGGCGTTGCGCTCCAGGAGTCGGCGGAGGTGCTCCGCAAGCCGTTGTCTCAGGGCATCCACGAGGGGCAGGAGGCCGGCGTCCGCGACCCGGCGGGCTTCCTGCCCGCGCCTCACGTAGCCGGTGGCGCGTATGCCTTGGCTGAACAGCCACGCCTCGTAGTCGAAGCCGCCCGGATTCATGAAGCCGTGGGGACGTTTGAGCCGAGCCTGCAGACGCCAGCACTGTCCCGCCACCAGCCGCGGACGCTCCCCATACCAGCTCAGGCGCACCCTGCCAGGGGAGGAGACGGGCATCTCATCGTGCCACATCTGCCGTACTTCCAGCAGGAACCGTGTCCGGTTGGGCTGGTGCTCCGGCAGGGAAGCGACGCATCCCACCAGGCTCACATCCGCCCCCTCCAGCGCCGGCGCCAGCCCGTGGCCCAGGGTGTGCCAGCCGTGCAGCACCGCCCAGGCCGCACCCGCGCTCAGCCACAGCAGGAGTCGCAGCCGCGGTCGGCGCCAGACCGGCACGGCCAGCGCAAGCAGAGGGAGGAGCAGCAGGGAGTTGGGCAGGGCCGCGAGTCGCTGCACCAGCAAGTCACCAAGGAGAAACGCGATCGTCCCTAAACGCATCTGTAAGCAACCCGCGATTCGTGGATAATGAACATCCTACACGGCTCGCGAACGACCACGCAGGCATGCCCAGGCGGTATATCAGGCGTCTTTTGCCGAACCACGAGCAGATACGCAGCCACCAGCACCTGCGGCTGTTCGGGCAGCTGCTGCATGACCCCAACCTATGGCATTTCAATCGACGCTCCGTCGCCGGCGCATTCTCAGTCGGCCTGTTCTTCGCCTTCGTTCCCTTACCGTTTCAGATGGTCTATGCGGCCGCTGCAGCCATTCTACTGCGGGTCAACTTGCCTATCTCCGTGGCATTGGTGTGGCTCACCAACCCGCTGACTATTCCACCGATGTTTTATGCCGCTTACAAGCTCGGCACGGTGCTGTTGGGCGCCAGGGCCACACATTTCGAATTCCAGCTATCGGTGCATTGGCTGATGTCGGAGCTCGGCGACATCTGGGCGCCGCTGCTGCTGGGATGCTTCATCGTCGGCGTAGCCAGCGCAGCGCTGGGGAATTTCCTGATTCGCATGCTCTGGCGCTATATCGTCCTGCGGGATTGGCGTGCCCGCCGCGCGCGGCGCAAGGCGCGAGGCCCCACTAAGAGCCCTTGAGCCGCACCGGCCGAAACACCGCGTCGTCGAGGTCCCACGGCTTCTCTCTGGGCTGATGGGTGCGGTAGTGCGCCAGGTCTTTGCTCAACGCGGAGACCAACTCGGGCCGGGCAAGTTTCAGCGCCAGAAATATACCTTCCTTCTGGAGTGCCACCGCCTGCTCGAAGCGACCTAGAGCGGCGTAGGCCATTGCAACTACGGCGGCAAAGTCGGGCGTGCGCAAATGAGCATACAGCTCCTGGCCCAGCGCCAATGCCTTGTCGGCATCCCGCACTGCCGGATCTGCACTGGTCGCGCGCAGCCTGGCGATTGCGACCGCGAAGTCGGCGTAGTCCGGATTGATCGCCCGGGCTTCTTCCAGACGGACCAGTACTTCCCGATCCGGTGCGCCGGTGCGCCACATGGCCAGCGCCTCCATCAGGCGGGCGAACATATTCTGTGGCACGTATCTGAGCACCACGCGGTAATGGGGGAGCGCTTCGGCGTAGCGGCCGGCCCGCATGAGAGCGTTTGCCAGATAGTATTGGGCCTGGGCGTGGGCCGGGTCCAGCGCGAGGGTCTTGCGATAGTGGACCATGGCGGCCTGGTCGTCGCCCTCCTCCTCCTCGATCACGCCCAGGAAGAAGTTCCCGTCCATGTTGTCCGCATCCAGACGCAGCGCCTCCTTCAACTGCCTCGTGGCTTCCGGTCTGCGGCCGGCCAGGTGTAACGCCCGGGCATAGCTCACCCGATTGGCCGCACTGCTGGGATCCAGCGCCACGGCTTTGCCGTAGGCCTCGGCGGCTTCGTCGTAGTGGTCCAGCTGCACCGCGTCGTAGGCCCGCTCCAGGTTGACACGGACGCCCACCACCAACGCTTCCAGGCCATCGATCACAGGATCGGGAATCGCCGGCTCCCCCTCCCCGCGCTTGGCCACCTGCTCCAGAGCCTTGTCCATCTGTCCCAGGCCACGGTAGGCCATGGCCAGGGGGTAATGAATGATTCCCGCCGCAGGGTCGGCCTTGGAGGCTGCCGTCAAGTCCTCGACCGCGGCCCGGTAATCGCGCCGCGCCAGGGCGATGCGGCCCAGCCCGAGCAGGGTCGCGGCTCGCAGCTCCGGAGCGGAGAGCTCCTTGAGCAGGCTCCAAGCCCGATCCAGCTGGTTGAGATCCCTATAAGCCTGGGCCAGGCGCAGCTTGGTGACCTGGTCCTGGGGACGCAGCGCCAGGGCCCGCTCGTAGCTCGCAACCGCCTGCTCAAGGGCTGGCTTGATTTGGTAGACGTAGCCCAAATAATACGGCCAGCGAAAATCCTGGGGCGCCAACAGCGCGGCGTTGCGATAGCATGGCTCGGCAGCATCCAGCTGGTGATAGGCCTGCAGCACCCGACCCGCCTCGCCGTAGGCCGTTGCCCGCTGGGCGCGCGTGAGCGACGGGTCCCGGGCCTCACTGTGCAAGCGCTCCATGGTGCGCCGGATGTGCCGCTGAATGACGGGCTCCAAGCGGGAAAGCTGCGCGTCGGGAAGATCGGGAATTGGCAGCAGCCGGCGGGTGACCTGGCCCTGCGTCACCGCGGCTGCGGCAATCTGCGCGGCGCACACAAAGACCAGCAGCGGCGCCGAGGTCCACGGGTGGGGCGAAGGGCGGCTCATTTCGTGTCCACCGCCCGGCCGGCGCCTTCATTCAGCAAGTGGTAGCGATTCACCGCCAGATCGGACCACTCTTCGACCTTGCCCAGAGGCCAGTGCACACGAACCGTCTGCAGGCCATGGCCGTCGCCCAGTCCAATCAACACCCGGGGATCATTGGCGGAGGCGTAGCTGCCGTCCGCCCGTGCCCTGCGCCACAGGGGCTTGACAGGGCCTCGCAGCACCTCCACTCGCGCGCCGAGGGCCGGCCGCCCACTGGGGGCGCGCAGATCCAGCCCCAGCCAGTGATTGCGCCGGCCGACACGATTGAGCAGCAGGCGGGCCGGACCGTTGTTGTTGAGCATCAGAATGTCGCAATCGCCATCGTTGTCAATGTCGCCGACTGCGGCACCGCGGCTGACCTCCAGACGCTGGAGCACCTCACCAGCCGATGTGCTCACGTCCGCGAAATGCCCGTTGCCCAGGTTACGAAACAGCTGGTTGGGCTGCTCCAGCGGGAACTTGGATCCGGCCGCGATCCGGGCTGCGATACTCTTGACCTCCCCGTTGGCGGTGAACAGGTCCAGCAGGCCGTCGTTGTCATAGTCGATCCAGGCCGTGCCGAAAGCCGTGAGACCCTTGCTCGGAGCAGCCAGCCCTGTGACGAGAGACCGATCCTCGAACCAACCTTGGCCGTCGTTGACGTAAATGGTGTTCGTCTCGCCCAACAGGTGGGTCAGGAATAGATCCTCGTCGCCGTCGCCGTCGAAGTCGGCGGCGTCCACACCCATGCTGGCCTGGGCGTTGCCGTTCATGTCAACGGCCACACCCGCCAGCACCGCGTCGTTGCGGAAGGTTCCATCCTGCTGGCTCATCCACAGCTGATTGGGCTGGCCGTCGTCAGCCACGTAAATATCCGGCCAGCCATCGCCGTTGAGATCCGCGACCACCGCCCCCAGACCGTTTCTCGTCTCGGTGCCGACGCGCGAGCGTGCCGAGACATCTTCGAAGGTGCCGTCGCCCCGGTTGTGGAACAGACGGTCGGGCAGCCCCTGATATGCGAGCGGCGAGCAGTAGTCCCGGGCGCTGCTGGGTGCGTAGCATTTCTTGTGGTTGCCCAGGGTGAAGTTGACGTAGTTGCCCACGTAGAGATCGAGCCAGCCGTCGCGGTCGTAGTCCAGAAACGCGGCGCTGACGCTCCAGCGCTCGTCGTCCACCCCCGCCGTCCGGGTGATTTCGGTGAAGCTGCCGTCGCCATCGTTGTGCCACAGCTGGTTATGGCCGAAGTTGGTCAGGTACAGGTCGACATAGCCATCGTTGTCGATGTCGCCGGCAGCGACGCCCATGCCATAGCCGTTGGCCTCGATGCCGCTGGTCGCGGTAACATCGCTAAAACGCAGGATTGGGTTGCCGTTGCCGTCCACGGTGAGGTCATTGCGGTACAGACGCCCGCCCATGGCCTCACCCGCACGCGGCGGAAAGAGGGCGTCCTTGAGAGTCTTGCCCTTACCGAGCAGATGACCCTGGCACAAATAAACGTCCAGATCGCCATCGTTGTCATAGTCGAGCAATGCCACGCCGGCGCCCATGCTCTCGGGGAAATAGAATTCCCCCGTCATGCCGTTGAAGTAGATGAAGTCGATGCCCGCATCCTTGGCCACGTCGATGAATACGGGACTCGGCCGGGCCGGCTGCGCGGACTCGGCCGTGGGGCCCGACGCCGGCGCGGCGGCACACACGACTCCCAGGAGCAGCGTCCTCCACCGGACCAGCCGCCCCAGGGACATCTTCGGCCAGCGGACTCCATAGGTCGCTGCGAATTGGGATAGCATTGCCTCTGGGCTCGGGCTGGGGTAGAACTCCCGCAAGAGGACAGCGGTGGTTGACGGGCTAGGGAAGCTACGGGATCTCGTTGCACGATGCAAGGGCGGAGCGCGGCTGTACGCCCCCGCGCCGACCCCGGTGCGACCGACCGCCGCGCGAGGATCCATCCGAGGTGCCCGAGGGAGACGCGCCATGGAATGTTATGCCCCGGACCGCCGAAGTGCAGGCGCCTGCGCCGCGGCGGAGAACCGCACGTGCTTTCGCCGCATGGCTCCTTGCCGTCCGCGGGTGACGCTGGGCGGGGGCTCCAAGGTGGACGGGGCGACAGTGCCTTCCCTGCCAGGCTCGCCTGCAGGGCGTCCGTTCCCCGGACCCGCAACATAGGACGGCAGATGGAGCGACGCGCTTACCCACGGCAGCCTTTGTCCCTGGAGGTGACCCTGACTCATGGGCACGCGCAGATCGCGGGCTGCCGCGTGCGCGATTTCTGCCGGGGCGGCATGTTCATCGGGCTCCCCGAGGCGGCGGGTCCGGGACCCCGTCTGGGCCGAGGGACACTGCTCGCGATCCGCTTCACCGACCCGCGTCCCGGCATCCGCCGCGGCCGGCAGCTCCAAGCGCGGGTCGCCCGGGCATTTGCCGGCGGCTTGGGCGTCAGCTTCGTGAAACCGAATTCCGAGACCCTGCAGGTGCTGCAGGAGCTTGCCTCCGAGCAGGGGCGCGCTCGCCGGCCGACATCCGCGGCGCTCGCGCCCTACCTGCGCCTGGCGCAGGAGCGCATCGGGGCGCGCCTGGGCGAGCTGTTCGCGACCGCCGAAACGCGCCTGTTCGAGGCGGCGGAGCGGGCTCGTAGCGACCGGGAGAACCGCCGCTACATCGATGGCATTCCGGCCTTGCGGCGCAGCCGAGCGGCGCTGGAGGCCGCGTTCAGAGCGGCTCTGTCACGACGCACCAGCGAATTCCAAGCGCCCCCCGAAACGCCTATGGCAAAGGCCGACTCGGATGGGAGCTTGAGCCTGGTCGAGGAGGATGATTTCGAGGACTGGCTGAGCGTATCCGAGCTCATTGCCCGAGCGGAGCTCCGTCACCGCGGACAGCTCCAGGGCCTCGCCCATCGACTCGGTGCCCTGCTTGGCGGCGGTCCGCTGGACAAAGAGCACAATCCGATCGGTCCTAAGATCATTCTGGGCGCATTTCGCGAGGCGGCGCAGCCCATTATTGCCGACCACGCGGTGCGGCGAGTTCTCTACGAGGTATTCGACGAAGTGGTGAGCGCCGGACTCGGCGCGGTCTACCAGGAGATCAACCAGGCGCTGGTCAAGGCGGGGGTCTTGCCCACCCTGCCCACGGAGGCGACCGCCGGCCGTCCCCGGGGCCCAGCCCGCCATGCCGCACCCCGCCCGCCCCCCGCGACGCGGCCGCCCGTGGCTCCTGCGACCGGCGACGGTGTCTCCTATGATTCCGTCGCCGAAGCATACGCCCTGGCGGCAAGCTTGCTCGGTCTACATGTCGGCCAGGGCACCACGGCATCCGCCGCTCACGCCGAAGTCGATGTTGCGGCCTCGGCCGGCCCGCGGCCGCTTGGCCAGCAAGATCTGCTGGATGCCATCGGCAGCCTACAATTGCAACAGCTCAGCGCCGCAGAGCTCGGACTCAGTCCGGCCATCCCGCGCATCGATCTACAAGGCGCCCTGCAACGAGTGTTGAATCCGGACGCGGAGCCAGGCACGGCCACCCTGGGTGAAGGCGAGCTTGCTGCGGTCGCGGTGACCGAAGCCCTGATTAACACGGTCTTGGACAATCCGGACCTACAGGCCGAAGACCGCGAGCCACTCGCTGCCCTTGCGCTACCGTTGTTGAAGCTGACCCTGGTGGAGCCCACGGCGCTGCGCGACGACCACCATCCCGCACGGCGGATGCTGGATCGGCTGGGGCGCCTCAGCCTGAAGACGAGCGGTCCTGCCGGCAGGCCCTATGTTGAACTGCTGCACGCCATCGAGCTGGCCGCGCACCGCCTGGGCGACCATGAGGGGGTCTTCAGCGAGCTTGCCGGCTTGCTGGATCCCCTGGTTGCGGTCCAGGACGCCGCCTTCGCCAGAAACGTCGAGCGCGTGGTGAGTGCCTGCGAGGGCAAAGACCGATTGATTCGAGCGCGTCGCCGGGTAGACGCGGAGGTGCGCCACCAATCTGCGGGCGGAGAGGTACCGCCGGAGATCGAGGCGCTCTTGGGCGCCGGCTGGGCCGAGCTTCTCGTGCTGGTCTATCTGCGGGACGGCGCCCCGAGTGAGTCCTGGAACGGTCATGTGGAGGTTCTGGACCGCCTGTCCGCTCGCCTGGCGCAGGAGGATGTCGGGGACGAGGACGATGCCTTGCTGCTGTCGGCCATAGACCAGGGCCTGGCGACGGTATCCAGCGCTCCCGGTCGTCGTACGGCCTTGCTGGATGCCCTGCAGCGACGCCTGCGCGGAGACCCGGCCGGAATTGCGCGCTATCTGGAGGCACATCCCAGCGCACCGGCCGAGGCGCCCGGCGCTGCCACGACGGAGAGCGCTCCCATACCGGCCGGCCAGCTGGATCCGGTATCGCTGCTTCAGGTGGGCGACTGGATGCTGTTCCCAGGGCGTCCGGCGGGCCAGCAGCGCCTGCAGCTCATCTGGATGGACGAAGACCGGAGGAGTTTAGTGTTCGTGGACCATCGCGGGGTAAAGGCGGTGGAGGTCAGCGGGCGCGAGCTGGCGGCGAGCAACGCCAGCGGCAGGGCCGCGCTGCTCCATGGAGCGGACCTGCCCCTGGTGGATCGCTCGATGTATCTGATGGTCCAGAATCTCCACGACAAGCTGGTGTATCAGGCCGGCCACGACAAGCTCACCGGCTTGCATAACCGGCAGGAGCTGGAGCGGAGGCTGGATGCGGCGCTGCTGCGCGCACGGGAGCACGGTGTGCCGGCGGCCCTGACCTATCTGGACCTGGATCAGTTCAAGGTCATCAACCACACCTGCGGCCATCAGGCCGGTGACGAGCTACTGCAGCAGATCGGCGACCTGCTGCAGGCGGAGGCAGGGCCGGGCGGCACGGTCGCCCGGATGGGCGGTGATGAGTTCTGTAGCCTGATCGAGAATTGTGACCCGCAGGAGGCCCTCGGCTTTGCCGAGCGGCAGCGCTCGGTGGTTCGGGAGCACCGATTCCTGCGCGACGAGCGCCACTTTTCAATGAGCGCCAGCATCGGCATGGTGGCCGTCTCCGCCGCCTCCACCAGCGTGACCGATGTCCTGCGGGCCGCGGACGCCGCCTGCTTCGCCGCCAAGGAGGCAGGGCGCGATCGCGTACAGGTCTACGAGGCCGACGACGCCGACATCGCCCGCCGCCGGGAGCAGCTCGAATGGGTCACACGGCTCAACAAGGCGCTGGACCACAACCTGCTACGCCTGCGCTGCCAGCGCATCGTCCCAGTGCAGCGCGGCACCGAGGCATTGCCTCACTACGAAGTGCTGATCGGCATGATGGGTGAGAATGACAGCCTCGTACTGCCCGGTCAGTTCCTGCCTGCCGCCGAGATCTACAGTCGCATGGGGGCATTGGATCGCTGGGTGGTCAGCCGAATGCTGGCGTGGATGGCGGACAGCCGCCGGCGCCTGGAGGCGCTGGACGGCTTCTCGATCAATCTGTCGGGGCACTCCCTCAACGACCCCGGGTTTCTGCAGTTCGTGGTCGGCCTGCTCATGGCGACCAAGGTGCCGGCGAGCAAGCTGTGCTTCGAGATCACCGAAACGGTGGCCATCGTCAATTTCGACCGTGCCATTCAGTTCATACGCACCGTGCGGGAGCTGGGCTGCCGGTTTGCACTGGACGATTTCGGCAGCGGCCAGAGCTCCTACTCATACCTGCGCAATCTGCCGGTAGATTACCTGAAGATCGACGGCATGTTCGTGCGTGACATCGCCACGGACGATCACGACTATGCGCTGGTGACGTCCATCAATGACATCGCACATTTTATGGGCAAGCGCACCGTCGCCGAGTACGTGGAGAACGACGCCATCCTGGATCGCCTGCGGGAGATTGGCGTGGACTACGCCCAGGGCAACGGCATCGGCGCGGCTCAGCCATTCTCCGAGGTGTTCCGATGAGCCGGCGGCTGTCGGCTAGACGGTAGGGGCAGGCGTTGCAAGCTCGGGGAGCCTGGCATGATCCGCGGTGTGCTGCTCGACCTTAGCGGTGTGCTCTATGTGGGGACCCAGCGCCTGCCCGGCGCTCTGGAGGCGGTCGCCGAGCTGAGCGCCACGGGAATCCCGCTGCGCTATATTACCAACACCACCCGCAGCCCCAGGTCCGCCATCTTGAGCAAGCTGGTGAAGATGGGCTTGACGCTCGACCCCGAGACACTCTACACCGCGCCCGAGGCGGCCCTTTCCCACATCCAGGCCCGGGGCTTGCGCCCATACCTCATCGTGCATCCGGACCTCCAATCGGAGGTCGGCGCCGAGGATTCGGGTCCCTGGGACGCCGTCCTGGTGGGCGACGCCGGAGAGGCCTTCACCTACGGGCGGCTCAACACCGCGTTCCGACTGCTCATGGCGGGTGCGTCCCTTTACGCCATGGCGGACACCCGATACTTCAAGGAGGCCGACGGCCTCAGCCTGGACGCGGGCCCCTTCGTCGCCGCCTTGGAGTACGCCAGCGGCGTGAAAGCCACCGTGCTGGGCAAGCCGGCGGCGAGCTTCTTCCATGCCGCCGCCCAGAGCATGGGCGTGGCGCCGGAGGAGGTGGTGATGGTCGGCGACGATGCCCTGTCGGACGTCCAGGGGGCCCTGGCCGCCGGCATGCAGAGCATCCTAGTGCGCACCGGCAAGTATCAGCCTGGGGACGAGCGGCGCATCGCGCTTCCAGGGGCGGTGGTGCTGGATGACATCGGCGCCACCGTGGGCTGGCTGCTGGCACAGCGCTGAGGCGCCGCGCCCTCAGGGCAGGCCGAGGAACCGGTACGCGGTCTGCGTGGTAGCGGCCACGGTGGCCGGGTCCAATTCTATGGCCGCCGCCAGTGCCCGACCCACCACCGCGTCCAGGTCCGGATCGAAGGCCGCGTGGCTGAGATTGGCCCCTATGTCGATCAGGCGGTCCAGCAATGTCGGGCTCGCCGCCGACTTCACTTCAGTACACCAGGTGCAGCAGCAGCTTCACATCACCGGAGAGCGCCCAGCCGATCGTAAGGCTTCCCGTGCCCGTCAGACCGCTGAGGTTGCCGGTGCTGCCGGTGACGTAAAAGCTGCCGTCGAAGGTCTGGGCCGAGACGTCGTCGTCAATATCGCAGGTCAAGCCGTTGAGGACGACCGAGACCGTGGCGTTGTTGGCAGCGGTGACCGTGAGGACGCCAGTGGCGGGGGCGCACTGAGAGCTGTCCGGGGTGCCCAGCCAGTAGGTCGTCAGCGTCGCGGCAAAGCTGCTGCTGCCGACGCTCTGTCCGATCAAGCTGCCGCTAATGTCCATGACGCAGCCGTCGCCGGAGATCTCGCAGTCCGCGGTGGTCTCGGTGGTCACGATCCCGGAGCCCGTCATGGTAAGGTCGTGGGTCTGTGCTGCACCTGCACTGCCGGCGCCAATCATGAGGGCGACCAGGGCGGAGGCACACGGCATGGTCCAAGGTCTCATCGCAGTTCTCATCGTCGACTTCCTCTTCGTAGATAGGGTCATTTGGAACGATGCGCCCATGACGCGGGCGCGCGGCCGGGAGGCTCGCAGACCGGGATAGTGCCGCCGATGTGGGTACAAAACAAGGGATTGTGTCACGCAATGGCCGGCACTCATGCCCACCCGCAACATTTGACGCCCATTCAGTTTGAGTTCAGCTTGCCCGCCCTATAGTGAAGCTACGGATTACCGCCAACCAACCCGATCAACCGGAGGTGTATCATGAGCAAGAAAGTCCTGACTGCCGCCCTGCCCTTGACCGCGCTGCTGCTCGGCGCCGGCATGGCGCTGCCGAGCAGCGCCGAGGCGGGTGTGTTCTTCAGCGATCCCACTGTCGTCTATCCCATCAGCCGCTCCTATCGCGGGGATTACTACCTGGACGAGCTGTGGCCGCTGCGTGGTAGCTACTACTACTATGACGACTACCGGCCGCACCACCGCCACCACCGCCACCACCATCGCCGCTACGACGACAATTACCATCATCGCGGCCATGGCCACCGGGACTTCCGCATCCACCGCCGTCATTGAGCAAGACTGCGGCGAGGCGACCGGGCCGCGGGCGGGTGCCACCGCGCCGCCCGCCCCGGTCCCCCTCGCAGAAGTGTTTCCGACCGCACCGGTGTGCCCCCGTATCACAATGAGCTCGCGGCGCCCGGCGGCAGGCCCGCCGTCTCCCGCCTGACCTATCAATCGTCCGGAAAGTTCTTGCATGGGGCCTCCGCGACACGCTGCAAGTACGTCCCTGTAAGCTTGACGGCGGACCCCCTCCCGCCGACGGTCGCTTCGACCCCATGCAAGGACTTTCGCAATGATTTACTTTTCCTGAGCTCGACTCTCGCCGCCTGCTGAGGCGGCACGCCCCTCGGTGTCTGGCGCGCCGGCGATGCGGGGGTTAAGATTGCCCGCGGATTGCTACGCGCCCATTGCCGGGCCAGTCAATACGAGCTAGAAGGAAACCCGACATGTTTGGCGAACGCCACGACCTTCCCCACGAGTTCCCGGAGTATCGGGATGTGATCCAGCAGCTCCGCGACAGCGACGGGGAATTCGCCCGCCTCTATGAGGAGTACGAGGCCCTGGACGATGAGATACTCAAGATCGAGCAGAACGTCGAGCCGGTGTCAGATTTCTACGCGGAGGATCTCAAGAAGCGCCGCGTCCACCTCAAGGATCAGCTCTATTTCATGCTGAAGAATCACCACGGCTGAGTCTGCGTGCGGGCGCCCGGATGGCGGCGCCCGCCTCAGGTCCCCGCCTGGAAACGGGTGTTATACCGCCGATGTAGCTCCTCGCGCCGCGCTCCGCCCCGACCGCTGGTCGGCAACGGCCCGACGGTCCCCCCATCCTTGGTATAGAGGTCCCGATCCTTGGCCCATCCCCGGGCCTCCAGCACCAGGCGCCGAGTCCACCCGCGAGGCAGCGGCCCAACGGGCGCCGTGTAGCTCAGCTGCACCTCGTCGCCCGGGCCGACGATGGCCACCGCATCATCGGCTTTCGCCACCAGCGCCTGCACGGATCCCAGCCGGGTGTACCAGCCGCTGAGGTAGCGGGAGTCCCAGAAAGGACTGCGTCGGTCATAGTCGTAGTCAGGCCGGCGCTGGGGCCCGGTGGTGCGCAGCGCAAATCCGGTCTTGGCCAGACGCGCCGCCGTGAGGGGTAACCGCGCGACGCGCACCTCAGGTGCAGGCTCGGCGTAGACCACGCTGATGCGATCCCAGTAGATCTCCATGTTGGTGCGTAGACGCAAGGCCCGAGTGCCGGCCGGCAGCCCAGCCAGTGGCACCGACATGCGCCGCGGCATCCCTGCCGGGTAGCCGAACTCGCGCAGCAGGGTGTGCCAGCGGCCGTCGGCCCCCCGAGCCTCGAGGGCGGGTGAATGGTAGGCCGCCCCCGCCTGCCACGCCGCCACCATGGTCTGCGAGTACGGGTATTCCACCCAGCCGTCCATCACCAGCACCGGCTTCCCGGCATGGGCGTCCAGGGCCGACGGGAGCTCCAGAGTCAGCACATGCGTGCCGGCCAGACGACCGATGAAGCGTCGATCCAGCGCACCCGGCGGCGCGGCCCTACCATCGGCCCGCAGCACTGCCGCCGTCACGTCCTCACCCCGCTCGTTGCGGGCCGACCGTGGCAGCAGCTCAGCGCGGTAGAGCCATGGCGCCCCGGTCGGCTCCGGGTCACCAGTGCCCATGCGCTCGTCCAGCACCAGATCCCAGCCGGGCGGCAGATCGTAGACGCGCAGGCTCGCCGCATCGAGGTAGGCCACCTCCTCCATGGGCTCGCTGATCTTGAGCTCATAGCGGCCCCCACGAGGCTGCGCCAAGTCCCTAGGCAGTAGGAAATTCTCCCATGGCCGTGAGGGCGCGTATTCACCCGGTCCCAGCGCATAGCCCAGTCCACCGACGCCCAGCAGATCGCTGACGAACGCAAAGTGCTTGCCGTCCCAGGCAAACAGCACGGGGCAGCTGGAGAGCTGGCGCTGGGTCTCGGAGATGCGATGCGACTCTCCGGCCTGCAGATCCAGCTCACTCTGATAGACTCCGTCCGACCAGTCGATGGCAACGAAGTCGGCCTTGGGCGCCCCGCCGAGGCCGACCGCCACACCCTGCAGCGATTGGCCTGGCCCCGAGCTCTGCGGCAGGCTGCTCGCGATGCTCCAGCGGGAGTCCACCCGCACCGCCACCCGGGCGCCCAGGCCGGAGGCGTTGGAGCGCATGGATGCGCCGCTGTCCTCCATGCCCGTGAGGGTCAGACCGAGGAAAGGATAGCGACCCGGCCCCGGGGCCCAGTGCTGCAATCCGCCTGCAGCCTGCAGCCCGATCACCTCTGGGCCCTTGCCCGGCTGCAGCAGCACCGGCGCCCAGCCGGCTAGATCGGCCTGGGCGCGGTACAGGATCTGCCGGTCGCCCGCACCCAGCCGTCCGGCGAGCCAGCCATCGGCCGTGGCTCGCAGCAGCTCCGGCGTCCCGTCGCCATCCACGTCCAGCAGGGCGAGCCGTGCGCCGCCGTCCTCGGGCAGTGGGCCGGCGAGCTCCGGCAGGTTCTGCCCCTGCCAAGTCCCGCCGAAGCCGGCGCCCCAGCGCCGCACGGTGCCATCGCGGGAGAGTGTGTAGATCTCCGGCATGCCGTCGGCATCCGCATCCCCCGCCACGGCGGCAAGCACGCTGGCCTTGCGTAGCGCGTCGTAGCCGGACGCCTCCCGGTAGACCCACATGCGGTCGTTGAGATAGACGTCGTTAGGCGCAGCGGCATTGAAGACCACGAGATCCAGGTCCAGGTCGCCGTCCAGATCCACCGGCAGGACCTGACGCGCCCCCTTGGCGCTGCCGCCGATACCCTGGGATGCCGCCAAGGGTCTGAAGGTGCCGTCGAGGTTGTTGTTGTACAGCTCGCCGGGACCATCCGCGTTGATCACATAAATATCCAGATCACCATCATGGTCGGCGTCGAGCACGGTGCCGCCCAGGGTTTCGTGATCGCCGCCGGCGACCCCGGCTTTGGCGGTGACGTCCTCCCACTTGCCTTTGGACGCCTGGCGCCAGAGCTGGTTGGCGCCCCGGCGGCAGAGGTAGACGTCAACCAAGCCGTCGTTGTCGAAATCACCCCACAGGGCCGCGCTTACGTGGTCCACGCCGCTCAATGGCCATCCCTGGACGACCTTGAAAGTCCCCGTCGCACTGCCCTCCAACACCAGATTGGGACCCGGGGCACCGGCCAATGCGCCGGCGACGAATAGATCCAGGTAGCCGTCCCCCTGCAGATCCACGGCGGTGACGCTGGCGCTGCGATCCGCCGCCTGGTGCTTGGCCCAGCCAAGCGCGGCCCCACCGTCGATGGGGAGGCCCGCCGCCCCCGTGAAGACCTCTCCGCCGGGCCGGGGCACCGGCACGGGGGCCGGCAGGTCCACTGCCAGCGCTTCGGCCTTGGGTCCCATGCGGGTGTACTTGAGCTCCGCCAGGCGAGCCCGGGGATTGTTGGCGAGCCGCTGGTAGTCGCCGATCAGCGTCCTCGCCGCCGCGGTCTTGTGCAGACGCTGCAGGGTCTGGAACGCGCCGTAGTAGGCGCTGCGTAGGTAGGGGTCCAAGGTGAGGGCCCGCCGATACTGGGCCAGGGCCTCCCCATATTTGGACAATTGCGCCAGGCACTGTCCCAGGTAGTAGGCGGCGTACGCATCCTTGGGATCCGCCTCGGCCACTCGCTGGAAGTGGGTCACCGCCTGTTGGGGCGAGGCGAGATAGAGCCGCAGTAGACCGGCCACGTAATTGGCCCGCAGATTCCCGGGTTCCTTCGCAAGCACCTGATCGACCATGCCGAGGGCAGCGGCCTCGTCCCCCTCCTGCTGCCGATTCAGGGTCGCAATCGCCCGGTTGACCTGCACCTCCAGCCAATCCGGGTAGCGTTGCGCCAGCCGGTTGAACACATCGTAGGCGGCCGGGTAGTCGAACTTGCCCATCAGGCCCACACCGTGGTTGTTGGCGGCGATGGCCTCGGCGTCCGGCCCGACCGGCCGGCTCCGGGCCGCGACGGCACCCGGTGCCGCCGCGTGGTCGCGAGCGCCGCCCGGCTGCCTCTGGCTCTGACCCTCCGGCGGACCCGAGCATGCGGCCAGCGAGAGCAGCAGCACGATGCAGACTAGGACAGGGCGCATGAGACTGCCTTTTTGGCGAGATGCGGCACGGGCCGTCATTGGCGAAATTGCATCCGGGTGGTCGAGCTCAGGTGAGGCAGAAGTTGTATCTCAATCCAGAGCCCATTGCAAAAGGCAGCCGCCCCAGGCCCGGCCGCCGCGAGCCATGCCGGCGCGAGCGGCCCCATTGCTAGGCCAGGCTCGTAGTGTAAGATCGAGCGTCCCGACACACCCTGGTGGTGCGCCAATGACTTACTGTCTCGCCATCTCCCTGAATGCGGGTCTCGTGTTCGCCTCTGACTCCCTGACCAGTGCGGGGGTGGACAACATCAGCACTTACAGCAAGATGCACACTTTCGTTTGGGAGGGCGAGCGGGTATTGGTGCTGCTGAGCGCGGGCAATCTGGGCACCACGCAGGCAGTGGTCAAGAAGCTGGAGCTGGACAGCAAGCTGCAAGGCGAGCAGCCCACCCTGCGTACCGCCGCCCACATGACGGAGGCGGCGGAGTATGTGGGTGAAGTGAGCGCCGCCATTCAGCGCCGCCAGGAGGGGATGACCCAGCAGGCGGTGAGCTTCGAGGCGAGCTTCATTCTCGGCGGACAGATCGGGGCGGAGCCGCCGGAGCTCTTTCTCATCTATCCGCAAGGGAACAACATCCGCGTCAGCCCCGAGCATCCTTTCCTGCAGATAGGGGAGACCAAATACGGCAAGCCCATCCTGGATCGCATCATCCAGCCCAGCTTGTCGCTGGAAGACGCGGGGCGCTGTGCCTTGGTCTCCATCGACTCGACCATGCGCAGCAACCTGTCCGTGGGTCCGCCGGTAGAACTGCTGCTGTACCACAAGGACAGCCTGGTGCAGGGACGCCGCTACAGGTTCAAGCTCAATACGCCCTACTATGCATCGCTGCGCAAGCACTGGACCGAGGGCTTGAAACGCGTCTTCGACGAGCTGCCGCGATTCGATTTCGAGAAGGCGTCCTCCAAGTAGATTGCCCTCCCATGCCGTTGCCACCCGGGCGCCGACACGGCAAGCTTTGTCCATGGTTTCCGCCGACAAAACCATCGGTCTGACCGCCGACTATGCCACGGAGGTCGAGGGCAACGACGAGATGTGCGCTGGCGCGGCCGGGTTGCGTCCGCACTGGCAAGGCTTCGCCCGCGCCCTAGACGCTATCGGCTCCGAGGAGCTGGAGGCTCGGCGCCAGGACCTGCGCCGGCTGCTGCGGGAGAGCGGCGTCAGCTACACCGTCTATGGGGATCCTCAGGGTGTCAACCGGCCCTGGGAGCTGGACGCGCTGCCTTTGCTCGTGGACGCCGCGGAGTGGTCGGGCATCGAGGCCGGCTTGGCCCAGCGCACAGAGCTGCTGGATCTCGTGCTGAAGGACCTCTACGGCGCACGGCAGCTCATCAGTGAAGGCCTGCTCCCACTGGAGCTGGTTTATGCTCACAGTGGGTTCCTGCGCCCCTGCGACCAAGTGCGGCTGCGTGGTGACCACCAGCTCCTTCTGTATGCGGCGGACCTGGCGCGCGGTCCGGACGGCCGCATGTGGGTGGTGGGCGACCGTACCCAGGCCCCCTCGGGCGCCGGCTATGCCCTGGAGAACCGCAGCGTGGTGAGTCGCGTGCTGCCCCAGGTGTTCCGCGATTGCCGGGTGCGGCGCCTGGGTGTGTTCTTCGAGACCCTGCGCAGCTGCCTGGCCCGGATTGCTGCCGTGCATCGCGAAAATCCGCGGGTGGTGGTGCTCACTCCTGGCCCCCGCAACGAGACCTACTTCGAGCACGCCTACCTGGCCACCAACCTGGGCTACACGCTCGTGCAGGGCGACGACTTGGCGGTGCGCAATGCCAAGGTTTGGCTGAAGTCGCTGGAGGGCCTGGGCCAGGTGGACGTCATCCTGCGCCGGCTGGACGACGCGTACTGCGACCCGTTGGAGCTGATGCAAGAGTCCAGACTCGGGGTAGCAGGCCTGCTGGAAGCGGCGCGGCGGGGGCAGGTGGCCGTCGCCAACCCGCTGGGCAGCGGAGTGCTGGAGACCCCCGCCCTGCTGCCGTTCCTCCCCGGCGCCGCCCGCCGCCTACTGGACCAGGACCTGCTGCTGCCCTCGGTGGCGACCTGGTGGTGCGGCCAGCCAGCCGAGCTCAAGTACGTGCTGAGCCATCTGCCTGAGCTGGTGGTCAAGCCCGTGGACAGGCGGGAGAACTTCCGCTCGGTGTTCGGCTCCCGCCTGAGCGGCCGGGAGCTGGCCAAGTGGCGGGCGCGCATCCGCGCCCATCCCGCGCAGTACGTCGCGCAAGAGCAGATCGGCTTCTCCACCGCCCCGGCGCTGGCCGCAGGACGTCTGACGCCGCGCCACGTCATGCTGCGAGGCTTCGTGGTGGCGGGCGAGCGCGGGTACACCGTCATGCCCGGCGGCCTCGCCCGCATCAGTCCGGACCGGGACAGCCTTATCGTCACGAACCAGGCTGGCGGCATCAGCAAGGACACCTGGGTGCTGGCGACCGAAGGCGAGCCGGCCGCGATCGCACCGCCGTTAGCGCTCTCCGGCCCTGCCCTGGTGGCCCGCAGCGACGCCCTGTCCAGCCGCGTCGCGGACAACCTGTACTGGGTAGGCCGCAACGCAGAGCGAGCCGAAGGGGCGGTGCGGCTGCTGCGCACGGTGCTGCGGACCCTGCGGAATAGCGACGAGACGGCGGGGACCGAAGAGCGCGGGTGCCTGGACGCCCTGCTGGGGGCACTCACTCACCTCACCATGAGCTATCCCGGCTTCGTCGGCGACGGGGCCGCTGAGCGCCTGGCCAACCCCGAGCCGGAGCTGCTCAGCCTGGCCATGGATCGCAGTCGCAGCGGCGGCCTCTCGGCCACGCTGCAGGGACTGGTGCAGGCCGCCTTCGAGGTGCGCGACCTATGGTCCCAGGACACCTGGCGCGTGATCGACGACATCGACCAGGATTGGCGCCTCCGCAAGCCCAGACGCGGCCTGGACCGTCTGGAGGGTCGGCTCGATGGGCTGCTAACGGATCTGGTGGCGTTCACCGGACTGACCATGGAGAGCATGACCCGGGAACAGGGCTGGCTACTGTTGGACCTGGGCCGGCGGCTGGAGCGGGGAATGCAGATTGCCTCACTGTTGCGGGCGACCCTGGTGGTCCAGCGGAACCCCTGGACGGAGCGGCTGCTGCTGGAGGCCGTGCTCACCGCCAACGAGACCCTGATCACCCATCGCCGCCGCTACCGATCCCGGCTTCAGGCTCAGTCGGCCCTGGACCTCATGCTGCTGGACGAGACCAGCCCCCGGTCCCTGGCCTTCCAGCTGGCCCGGCTGCAGAGCCACGTGGCCGAGCTGCCACGCAAGCGCGTGCCCCACCGTCTGAGCCCCGAAGAGCGGCTGGTGCTGGATCTCTACACCCGGCTGCGGCTCACCGACACAGAGCGGCTGGCGCAGGTCACGGAAGGCACGGTCCTGCGCCAGGCGCTGGACCGGCTGCTGGCCGACATCTTCCAGGGACTGGCCGATGGCTCCCGCGCCATCGCGCGCAGCTATTTCAGCCACGCCCGTGGACCACAGCCGCTGGCCCCCACCCACGCCGAGCCGTTGCTGTGAGATATCGCATCACCCACACGACGCGCTACGTCTACGGGGAGCCGACTCACGTCGGCCACAACGAGGCGCGCTTGATACCCAGGGCGTGCGCCGGCCAGCGGCTGTTCACCAGCCGCCTCAGCGTGGAGCCGGAGCCCACCGCCTATCGCGAGCGCAAGGACTTTTTCGGCAACACCGTGAGCTATTTCTCGGTGCAGCGGCCCCATGGCGAGCTGAGCGTGCGCGCGGTGAGCGAAGTGGAGGCCGATGAGGCGCCGCCCGCACTGCCACCGCCGCTAGCCTGGGAGCAGGCCGCCGAGCAGATCAGCACCGGTCTCGCTCCTGAAGCCCTGGAGGCGCGCGCCATGGTGCTGGATTCGCCTCTGGCCGCCGCGACGTCCGCATTGAGGGACTACACCCGCCCATCCTTCCCCGCCGGACGTCCGCTGCTGGAGGCGATGCAGAGCCTCAGCGCCCGCATCCATCGGGAATTCGTCTATGAGCCGGGCTTCACCACCGTCACCACCCCCCTCTCGGAGGTGCTCGCCCAGCGCCGTGGCGTGTGCCAGGATTTCGCCCACTTGGCCATGGCCTGCCTGCGCTCCCTGGGGCTGGCGGCCCGCTATGTGAGCGGCTACCTGGAGACCGCGCCGCCGGCGGGCGAGGCCCGGCTGGACGGGACCGACGCTTCCCATGCCTGGCTGTCGGTCTATCAGCCGGGTGCCGGCTGGAGGGATCTCGACCCGACCAACGACCAGATGCCGGACGGTCGCTACATCACGCTCGCCTGGGGTCGAGACTACTCGGACGTGCCGCCGTTGAAGGGCGTGATCTACGGCAACGGCACCCATCAGCTCTACGTGGGCGTGGACATGCGGCCGAGTACTCCATCAAGGTGATAATTACGCAACTATTACCTCGGTGGAGCACTATCCCTGAGCCTGAGTCATAGCGCCCGGGAGATCCAGACCGAAATAGGTCTGGGCGATGGCCACGTGGATGTCGTTGAGGCCGAGCTGCAGATCGTCTATGAACTCGTGCAATCCGGTCGTCGCCAGGGTGTAGACGTCCGCGTCGTCCACCCGCCGCCGCACCCGGCCCAGGGTGCGCAGGGTCGCGTCGTTGTTCGGCAGGCCCTGCAAGCAGGTCGCGGCATTCCCCAGGCAATGCACCACCGCGCGCGGCAAAAAACGGTCCTGAAGCAGGAAGCGCAGCACGTCGGGGCCCTTGACCCGCACCTGCACGTGCTGGCGATACATCTGGTAGGCGGTGAGAGACTTCAGCACGGTCATCCAGCGGATGTTGGCGTAGGGCTTGAGGTCGTCGGCCTGCTTGGGGAGCAGGTCCGCCGAGCTCACGTCCACGATGCGCGTCGTCATGTCGGCCCGCTCCAGATTACGCCCCAGGCGGGAGAACTGATAGGCCTCGTCGTGGCTCATGGTGCCACCCAGCAGACCGACGATGGTCTGGCAGCGCAGAATGACATTGCGCATCAGATCGAAACGCGAGCGTCGCCCCAGACCACCGGCGGCCTGGGACTGCACGTATAAATAGGAGTCGTTTATCTGCTCCCAGGCCTCGCGCGGCAGCACGTCGCGCAGGGTGCGGGCGTTCTCCCGTGCCCCCGCCAGGCTACGTGTGATGGAGCTGGAATTGCGCTCATCGCAGATGAGGAATCGCAGCACGTTGCGCTCGGATGGCGCTTCGAAATTCTGGTAGAACTCCTGGGAGACGCCCATGATGTTCACCAGGGGCGCCCAGCCCAGGGCGATGCCCCGGGGCAGATCCAGCAGCAGATTGGTGGTGGTATTAATGAGGCGCGCGGTGTTCTCCGCCCGCTCCACGTAGCGCCCCACCCAGTAGATATTCTCGGCGACCCGCGACAGCATCAGGCATCCTCCCCCATATCGACCACCCAGGTGTCCTTGCTGCCACCGCCCTGGGAGGAGTTCACGACCAGCGAGCCCTTGCGCAGGGCGACCCGGCTCAGGCCGCCGGTGGTCACGCTGAGGCTCTCCCCCTGCAGTATGAATGGCCGCAGATCCAGGTGGCGGGGCTCCATCCGACCGTCGCAGAGGGTTGGCGCGGTGGATAGGGTCAGCGTGGGCTGAGCGATGTAGTTGCGGGGATTTTCCTTGATCAGCTCGACGAATTTCTTGTGCTCCGACTTGCTCGCGTGGGGACCCACCAGCATGCCGTAGCCGCCGGACTCGTTTGCTGGCTTCACTACCAGCTGGTCGATGTTGGCGAGCACGTGCTCCCGGTCCTTTTCGTCCATGCAGATATAGGTAGGCACATTGGGAATCAGCGGGTCCTGATCCAGGTAATACTTGATGAGCCTGGGCACGAAGGCATAGACGACCTTGTCGTCCGCCACCCCGGCCCCCGGAGCGTTGGCCAACGACACGTTGCCCTTGCGCCAGGCGCGCATGAGGCCCTTCACGCCCAGCACCGAGTCCTCGCGAAAAGCCTCCGGATCCAGAAACTCGTCGTCGATGCGGCGGTATATGACGTCCACCCTGGACATGCCCGCGATGGTCTTCATGTAGACGCAGTCGTCCTCCCCCACCACCAAATCCGAGCCCTGCACTAGCTCGGCGCCCATCTGCTGCGCGAGGTAGCTGTGCTCGAAATAGGCCGAGTTATAGATGCCCGGAGTCAGCACCACCACCTCCGGGTAGTCGGCAGGCCGCGGCGAAATTGCCGCCAGGGTGTCGAACAGCTGGGTCGGATAGTCGTCCACCGGCAGGATGTCGTAATCCTCGAACAGCTCCGCGAATACCCGCTTCATCACCTGCCGGTTCTCCAGCATGTAGGAGACCCCGGAAGGCACACGCAGATTGTCCTCCAGCACGTACAGGGTGCCGTCCTTGTCCCGCACGAGGTCACTGCCGCAGATGTGCGCCCAGACCCCGAAGGCCGGCGTGGTACCCACGCACTGGGGACGGAAATTCTTGGACTGGGCCAGGACATCGGCGGGAAAGACGCCATCCTTGATGACCTTCTGCTCGCCGTAGAGATCGCTGATGAACAGGTTGAGCGCCGTGAGCCGCTGCTTAAGGCCGGCTTCGGTGCGCTCCCATTCCTTGCGCGGGATGATGCGGGGAATTACGTCGAAGGGCCAGGCTCGGTCGATGTTGCTGCCCTCGGTATAGACCGTGAATGTGATGCCCATGGTCATGATCGCGAGATCCACCGAGCTCCTGCGCTCCTGCAGATCTTCGTCCGACAGCTTGTTGAGATAGTGGCAGAGAGGCTTGGCGGCCTTGCGGGGCTTGCCGGTGGCGGCGAACAGCTCGTCGTAATGGCCCGCCACCTCGTAGGCGCTGCAGTCGATTGCCATTGTGGTCCCCGTTGCTGATGCGCCCGGCTCACCAGGCGCTCGGCGAAGCTTACGCAATTGCCCGCGTGGCCGCAAAGGCTGCG
The DNA here is from genome assembly GCA_964416345.1 of uncultured Ectothiorhodospiraceae bacterium. Classification (GTDB taxonomy): domain Bacteria; phylum Pseudomonadota; class Gammaproteobacteria; order CAYQDX01; family CAYQDX01; genus CAYQDX01. The sequence goes on along the minus strand of CAYQDX010000002.1, from coordinate 7,099 downwards.
CGTACGGAGCTTTGTCCTCCGGCGGCATTCGTTCTGGACAAGGCGTGTGCCGACGGTTATAAAGCTCTGGTGTGCCGTCCTGCGGCACAACGGAGCACTAGCCGGTCAAAGCCAGCTCTTCTGCGGAGTGAGCGCAGCGTCACAATGCACGGACTGGTCTCGGCCGTCCGACGGCGGGCGCCGGCAGGTAAAAAGAATAAGGGTCAAAGCGACACGCCACCGTGACCACCCATCCGAATCGACGCAATCCCTCGTGATGCCGCCCGCCCGCGGCGTCTCACGGTCCTGCAGCCTGGCGGGTGCCTGGCACCATGCCCCAGGACAACCATGACTACGCCATTCACCTGAGCGCGGAGACCAGGATCATGAGCGCACGCCCCCGTTCCCAGAATTGGATGTCTGGCCACCAAGGCTGGCGCCTCCTGTGCCTAGGCTTCCTACTCAGTGTGCTGAGCGCCCCCGCGCTGGCGGTGGACTCCGAATTCCGCGTCCTGCTCGATCTGGACAACGACGCCGGCACCGGCTGCACCGTGATGACCGTGGACGGCCCCTTCGACGGCGTCGAGCAGATGCTCATCACCGGCGTGGCGACCGATGCCAGCGGCTCCAACGTCACCGGGGCGAGCCGGCGGGAATGTGTGGACCCGAGCACTGACGCCTTCGGTACCCCCATCAGCGTGCAGGCCGGCCCGTGGCCGGTGGGCCTGGGAAACGGCCCGGCCGGCGAGGACGTCATCGAGACGGTATTTCCCAAGGATCAGCTGACTCACCCCACCATCCGGGTGGGCTTCATGTCCAGCGAGAATGCCCTGGGGAACGAGGACGCCCTGCTGAGCACCGGCGGCGGTCCTATTATCATCACCGACGTCATCCAGATCCCCACCCTCTCCGCCCTGGGTCTGGGCCTGGCGATGCTCCTACTGCTGGGGGCGGCCGTGCTGCTGCGCCGCCATCCCGGAGTCGCCGGCGGTGCGCTGGCGGTGGTGCTGCTGGTGGGTGGCATCGGCGTGGCGGTGGCCGCCATCGTGCTGGACGGTCAGATCGACGACTGGTCCGGGATTGCGCCGCTGGCCACGGACCCGCCCGGTGACGGGCTCAATGCGGACATCCTGACCGTCTACGCCTCGCCGGAGGCGGGCGGGTTGTACTTCCGCATCGATGCGGACATGAATCAGGCGCCCACGGCGGTGGACGACGGACCCTATGCCGTCGACGAGGACACCGTGCTCAACGTCCCGGTCGCCACCGGCGTGCTGGCCAACGATACGGACCCGGATGCGGGCACCAGCTTGACTGCGGTGCTGGGCGTCACCACCGCAAACGGTGCCCTCACCCTGAACCCCGACGGCTCCTTCGACTACACCCCCGGCGCCGACTTCAACGGCACCGACAGTTTCACCTACCGCGCCAACGACGGGCAGCTCGATTCGACGGACGCCACCGTCACCATCCAGGTGGCCCCGGTCAACGATCCGCCCACCTTCGTCAAGGGCCCGGACGTGACGGTGCCAGAGGACAGCGGCGCCCAGACCATCAGCCCCTGGGCCACCGGCATCTCCCCGGGCCCCGCCAACGAGTCCGGGCAGACGGTGAGCTTTAACATCGCGGCCAATGACAACCCCGGTCTGTTCGCCGCGGGACCGACCGTCGTAACCGACGGGTCGCTGAGCTTCACCTCAGCCCCCAACGCCAGTGGCGTCGCCAACATCACCCTGGTAGCCACGGATGACGGCGGCACCGCCAACGGCGGCGTGGACACCTCGGCTGCGCAGAGCTTCATCATCACGGTGTCGGCGGTGAACGATCCACCGATCGTGACCACCACGGGCGGCGCGACGGCCTTTACCGAGGATGGGGGGCCGCTAGTGGTGGACGCCGGCGTGACGGTGACCGATGCGGACAATGCCACCCTCGCGTCCGCCACCGTGACCATCGCCAATTCCCAGGACGGCGCGGCCGAGGTGCTGGCCGCCAGCGCCTGCGCGGCACTGACCGTGACCCCGGGACTCAACAGCCTCAGCATCACCGGCAGCCAGCCTCCGGCGGTCTATCAGGCCTGTCTACAGTCCGTGACCTATGACAATACCTCCCAGAATCCGAATGTCACACCGCGACAACTCGATTTCGTGGCCAATGACGGCACCGATCCCAGCGCCACGGCCAGCAAGACAATGACGGTGACACCGGTTAACGACGCGCCGGTGGTGACCACCAGCGCGGGTCCCACGGCCTTCATCGAAGACGCCGGGCCGGTGGCCGTGGACGCCGGGGTGACGGTCATCGATGTGGACAATGCAAGCCTGGCTTCCGCCAGCGTGACCATCACCAACCTCCAGGACACCGGGCAGGAGATCCTGGTCGCCGACACAACGGGCACCGCCATCACGGCGAGCTACGTGGCACCCGTCCTGACCCTGAGCGGCAGTGACACGCCCGCCAACTACCAGCAGGTGCTGCGCACCGTTACCTACGGCAACGGCTCCCAGAGCCCCGACGCCACGCCGCGGCAGATCGACTTCCTGGCCAATGACGGTGCCCTCGACAGTGCCATCGCTAGCAAGACCGTGACGGTGACATCAGTGAACGACCTGCCGGTGGTGACGACCAGCGCGGGCAGTGCCGCCTTTATCGAAGACGGTGGTCCGGTGGCGCTGGACGCCGCGGTGACCGTGACCGATGCAGACGATGTCAACCTCGCCTCCGCCACCGTGACCATCACCAACCTGCTGGACAGCGGCAAGGAAGTCCTGGCTGCCACCACGGGCGGTACCGCCATTACGGCGAATTACGTGGCGCCGACCCTAACACTGAGCGGCAGCGACACCCTGGCCAACTACCAGCAGGTGCTGCGCACCGTCACCTACGACAACAGCTCCCAGAATCCGGACCCCACGGACCGGCAGATCGATTTCGTCGCCAACGACGGCACCGACCCCAGCGCCACAACCAGTAAGACGGTGACGGTAGCGCCGGTCAACGACGCACCTTCCTTCACCAAGGGGCCTGATCAGACCTCCCCTCAGGACGTCGGGGCGCAGACGGTCAGCCCCTGGGCCACAGCCATCCTTGCCGGCCCGCCGGATGAGTCCGGCCAGACCGTGACCTTCAACATCACCGGCAATACCAACGTGGCCCTGTTCTCCGCCGGCCCAGCGGTATCCTCGACCGGCGTGCTGACCTACACCTCAGCGCCCGGTGTCTACGGCAACGCCACCATCACGCTGGAAGCCATGGACGACGGCGGTACCGCCAACGGCGGCGTGGACACCTCGGCCTCCCAGAGCTTCGTCATCACCGTGACCCAGGTCAATCAGCCGCCTAGCTTCACCAAGGGCCCCGACGAGACAGTGCTGGAGGACGCCGGGGCGCAGACCGTCAACCCTTGGGCCACTACCATCTCTCCCGGTCCGGCCGGCGAATCTGGCCAGACGGTGAGCTTCAACATCACCAACAACACCAATGCGGCATTGTTCTCCGCCGGGCCGGCGGTGTCCTCAAGCGGGGGGCTGACCTACACCCCGGCGGCCAACGCCAACGGCAGCGCGACCATCACCCTGGTGGCCATGGACGACGGTGGCACCGCCGGCGGCGGCATGGACACCTCCGCGCCCCAGTCCTTCGTCATCAACGTCACTCCTGTCAACGACGCCCCTTCCTTTGCCAAGGGACTCGATTCGACGGTCAACGAGGACGCCGGACCACAGGCTGTCAATCCCTGGGCCACGGCTATCAGCACGGGACCGGCCAACGAATCGGGCCAGACGCTCACTTTCAACATCACCGCCAACACCAATCCGGGACTGTTCTCCGCCGGCCCGGCGGTGGATTCCAGCGGGGTGCTAACCTATACGCCGGCGGCCAATGCCAACGGCATGGCAAGCATCACTCTGGAAGCCATGGACAACGGCGGCACGGGCAACGGTGGGGTAGATACCTCCGCCACGCAGACCTTCACCATCACCGTCAATGCCGTCAACGACCCACCGGTGGCGCAGAACAAGACCGGCTTCGCCGCCCAGGCGAACATGAAGATCCTGGGCCTGGGCGATAGTGCGACCCTGCTCGCCGGGGTGACGGATGCCGATACCGGCGTGAGCGGCTGCATGCCCACGTTCTCGGTTGCAAGCATCACCTCCAGCAGCGGCGGCACGGTCTCCAACGTGAATCTCGGCGCCGGAACCTTCGACTTCGACCCGGCCCCCGGCTTCACGGGTAACGCCATCGTACAGTACACCGTGGCGGATGACGGCTGCCCGGGCAGCGCCACCAGCGCGCCGGCGAACATCACGATCAACGTCAGCGGCCCGGTGATCTGGTTCGTCGACCCTGGCCCGGGCACTAACGGCACCGGCACCTTGTCCAGTTCGTTCAGCAGCTTGGCCTCGGCGAACACGGCCAAGGGTGCCAGCGTGAATCACCGCGTCTTCGTCTACACAGGCATGACTGGCGCGGGCGTAGGTGTGACGCTGGCTGGAGGTGCGACGCAGCCAATGGCCCAATGGCTGATCGGCCAGGGAGCGACAGGCAGCAACTTCGATAGCCTCATGGGCATTGCCCCCCCGTCCGGCACCATTCCCAGACCGAGCATCGGTGGCACCCGGCCTACGATCCAGGGCACTCTGACGCTGAACGGCAACAATGTGCGGGCGCAGGGCTTCAATCTCGTTACCGGCACCCTCACCGGCATCAACGATGCCGTCGGTGCCGTCAGCGGCGTTTCGGTGAGCGAAGCGAGTGTCACGTCCACTACCGGTACGGCAGTAGCTTTGAGCAACCTGGACGGAACGATTAGCTTGACCTCGGTTTCGGCCAACGGGGGCACGGCACCCGGTATCGACCTGGATACGACCGGTGGCAGCTTTGCCGTGACCGGCAGCGGTGCCGGTGATTGCAAGAACGACGCAGCTCAATGCAGCGGTGGCACCATCGCAAACAGGGCAGGTGCCGGTGACGGAGCCGATGGGATATTGCTCAATGCCGCCGCCAACGTCAGCCTCGCCTATATGCAGGTCGACAACAACAATCGCAACGGCATCTTCGGCACGGCGGTCAACGGCTTTGTATTCAATCAACTGCGCATCACCAACAATGCGGATCAGGCATCACCGGATGAGGCCGGTATTCTGATGATGAACTCGGCCGGCATGGCCACCATCAGCAATACCTTGGTGCAAAACTCCTACGAGCACGACGTGGTGATACGCAACACCAGCGGCACCTTGACCAATCTCGCCGTGAGCAATTCCACTTTCAGCAACGACGGCGCATCCGGTTCCGCCGCCAATCAGTTCTTCGTCGACACCGGCGGGACCGGCAATGTGACCGTCAACATGTCCGCTTGCACCATCGTCGGTGGTGGCGGGACCTTGACGGCCTTCGGTGCTGTGGGTGACGTCGCGGCGGGCTCGCTGAGCTTCGTTTCCTCGACCGGCACCGTGACCAACGCCAACGTCGGATTGTCGGCCAGCGCCTCGAGCGCTGGGGCACTGATCTTCGGATTCCAAAACAATATTCCGATTACCGGATCCCGCTCCTATGCCATCAACGACTTCGCCAATGCCTCACATACCAGCACCATCGATGGCAGGGAAGAGGGCAATACGGTGGGCACCTTTGGCACCTTGGCCTCGGGCTCACAGACGGGTAGTGGCAGCCGCGTGTCAAATGAAGGCGGCGGGACGGCGACGGTCCTGATCGACGGAAATACGATTCAGGAAGTTGGCAACGGCTCTTTCGCGGGTTTCGAAGGCATCTATGTCAACAAGGCCGTAACCAGCGGGACGACCAACGTCACCATCACCGACAATATGCTGGACCAGATCCGCGACGACCGGGGCTTGAATGCACAGATCATCTTTGCCGGGACGCAGTGCGCAAATATCTCCGGCAATACGTTCACCAATATCGGCGGCTCGGATGATCTCCGCGTAAGACAGACGGCCGGCACGTTCAACGTGACTCAGACGAGTGTGGCCAACCTGAGCGCGGTCAACAATGGTGCAACTGCAACGGCGGCCGGCACCATTAGCTACGGGCAGCCCGCATGTCCCACGCCGCCGTAGGGGTCGCCGCCGAACAGAACGGCCTTTTTGGCTTCAAACGAGTAACAACGATAGGGCAACATCGCAGCCAGCATCTCCATGCTGCAGGACAGGAGGCGTCATGTCAGAGCCATTTCTTGCCGAGGTCCGGATAGTCGGCTTCAACTTCGCACCGCGGGGCTGGGCTTTCTGCGACGGCCAGATACTCCCCATCAACCAGAATCAGTCCCTTTATTCGCTGCTCGGCACCACCTACGGCGGTGACGGCAGAACGACCTTCGCGCTGCCCGATCTGCGTGGGCGTACGCCCATCCATGTGGGTGAAGGCCACCGGGAGGGCCAAAAGAGCGGTGAAGAGACCCACACCCTGAGCGCCAACGAAATGCCGCAACATGACCATGTGCTGCAAGCTTCCTCGACCCAGGGCGACAGCAACACTCCACCGGGCCATCTCCTGGCACGGGAAGTGGGAGGCCTGTACAAACAAGGCGCTGCCAACCTGATCCAGCTGCAAGCCGGCACTGTCACCAACGTAGGGGGTGGCCAGGCCCACGAGAACATGCAGCCCTATCTGGCGTTGAACTTCTGTATCGCACTGCGGGGCCTTTTCCCGTCCCGCAACTAGAGGAGCCCCGGCCATGTCAGAGCCTTTCGTCGGCGAGATCCGTATGTTCGCCGGAAACTTCGCCCCCCGCGGCTGGGCCTTCTGTGATGGTCAACTATTGGCGGTATCGCAGAACGACGCCTTGTTCAGCCTGCTGGGCACTATTTACGGCGGTGACGGGCGCACCACCTTCGGTCTGCCGGACCTGCGTGGTCGCATACCCATTCATGCCGGGCACGGTCCGGGCCTATCTGAGCGCAGGCTCGGCGCCAAGGGGGGGGCGGAAAAGGTAACCCTTACGGTGAATCAATTGCCGAGCCATGGCCACCCCATGCACGGATCCCAGGACAACGGCACCGATCCCAATCCGGCGGGCAATGCCCTGGCGAGCTCCACGGTGCTCGAGCCGTATTTCAACGGGCCGCCCACGAACAATATGGCGTCCACGGCGATA
>CAYQDX010000001.1:29032-44263 GCA_964416345.1 uncultured Ectothiorhodospiraceae bacterium | reverse complement strand
GCCTGTCTGTTTCGCGGTCACGACGGCACGGGCGAGGTCTTCCAGCCGCTGCCGGAGCCCCTGCTGCGCCTGCACCAGCGGCTCAAGCATGCCCTGGACCCCGACGGGGTATTCAATCCCGGGCGTCTCTACCCCGAGCTCTGAGACTCCGATCGGTGCAAACTCATCTCGCCGACTTCATCAAAGAGTCCCCCCAGGGACGGGAGGCCGACCGGATCCTGCGCGCCTGCGTGCACTGCGGCTTCTGCAACGCCACCTGTCCCACGTACCAGTTGCTGGGCGACGAGCTGGACGGCCCGCGCGGTCGCATCTACTTGATGAAGCAGATGCTGGAAGGCGGCAAGACCTCACGGCGCACGCGCCTGCATCTGGACCGCTGCCTGACCTGCCGCAACTGTGAGACCACCTGCCCGTCCGGCGTGCAGTACGGCCGCCTGCTGGATATCGTGCGCCCGCTCATCGAGCAGCGCGCACCGCGCGGCCCCGGGGAGCGCAGCCTGCGCTGGCTGCTGCGGCGGGCACTCACCACACGCTGGCTGTTTACCCCGGCGCTGCGCCTGGGTCAGGTGCTGCGCCCGCTGCTGCCTCGGCGCCTCGCGGGCAAGGTGCCCGCCAGGGTCGTCGCCGCGGCACGTCCCGAGGGGAAGCGCGAACGCCGCGTGCTGCTGCTGGAGGGCTGCGTGCAGCCGGCCCTGACGCCTGACATCAATGCCGCCGCCGCACGGGTGCTGGATCGGCTGGGCATCCAGCCTGTCGGCGTGCGGGGCGAGGGCTGTTGCGGTGCCGTCAGCGCCCACCTGGGTGCCGAGGCCGAGGCGCGGGCGCAGATGCGCAGCAACATCGACGCCTGGTGGCCCGAGGTGGAGGCCGGCGTCGAGGCCATCGTCAGCACCGCCAGTGGCTGCGGAGTCCTCATCAAGGACTACGGCCACCATTTGGCAGGCGATCCGCGCTATGCGGCCAAGGCCGAGCGCATCGCCGCCCTGGCGCGAGACCTCAGCGAAGTGCTCGCAACGGAGCCGCTAGAGGCGCTACGCCCCACACCCATCCGGCGCATCGCCTTCCATCCGCCCTGCACCCTTCAGCACGGCCAGGGCTTGCGGGGGCTCGTGGAAGGCATACTCACGCGGCTCGGCCATGAGCTGGTCCCGGTAGCCGAGAGCCACCTGTGCTGCGGGTCGGCGGGAACCTATTCCATACTCCAACCTGAGCTGGCCGCCAGGCTGCGCGAGCGCAAGCTCAGCCAGCTGCAGCAGCAACGGCCGGAGCTCATCGCCACGGCGAACATCGGCTGCCAGCTCCACCTGGACACCGCTGCGGACGTCCCGGTGGCACACTGGATTACGCTGCTGGACCAAAGCTGAGGCGCACCCGGAGCCGTGCGCCTGCCAGGTGCTGGCTCGTATCAGCCTGCGCTGGAGCCAACCTTCTTGCGGCGGGGTGACCAGGAGGAGGTGCCTCCGCGGCTGCGGGCGTTGAGCTCTTCGGTGCACCGGGTAGCGTGCTGGGTGACCTCCTGCAGGGAGCCACGGCGCCAGCCGGTTATCGCCGAGCAGCCGCTGCTCAGGACATATCGGTACCAGGTGTCATCCTCCGCGCCGCCGTGTGGCACGCTCGTCTTCTCCACCAGCATCACGCGAAACTGGCGGGCACTACCCATCTCCACATTTGAGGTCTCTTGCATTCCTGTTTCCTTATCAAAGTCATGTGGTCGATCTCGGCCGTCGGCTTCCCAGCCAGAGCGCGCGCCGCCGGCCTATCCAGAGTCATTCCCTATTGTTCTTCATGGCTGCTTCATGGTGCCCAAACAGCTCCATTCTACCAAGAAATCGTCCGCATTCGAAAAATCTGCTCTAGCCCCCTCCGGGCAGTAGGGAATAATACTGCCACAACAACCACTTGTTAATGGCGAACGACATCCCTCGCGGGCTTGGCCCGCGCCGCTGTTGCATCATGCCGGGGCCTTGGGATTGGCGGAAACCTAGTGGAAGAGCCGACTCTGCTCCTCTTGCAGCCCATTGGCCAGCTGTGCAAGTTTCCTGTCCACATCTGCGCATATTTCCCATAGATTAAGATATTCCGCAAACAATAATATTCGGAAAAGATGCACGCGGTTTCTCACCGAGCCGGCCGCACCCGAGGAACAGCGTCGGAAGCGCTAGGGGATGACTTGCGGCTTAGGGGTCGCCGATGACGCACCGGCGGTCCCACCGGGTCCGGCCATCGTCTGCGGGCGCCAGCGCTCTACCAGAGCCTTCCCCCGCGCGACGGCCTCGGGGCTCATCTTCGCAGAAATCTGCTCCAGCGCGGCTTCCGCCGGCCCCACTCCTCTACGGGAGGCAAGCGTCAGCCACAGATAGGCTTGGGCGTAGTCCTGCTCCAGTCCCACGTGTCCTATGGCGTACATGACACCGACATTGTACTGCGCCAGTGCCTGGTTCTGAGCCGCCGCCTTGAGATACCACTGGGCGGCGGCCTGCTCGTCCCGCGCCACACCCTGGCCCTTGTAGTACATGTTGGCGACATTCTGCTGCGCAACAGAATTGCCCTGCTCAGCCGCCTGACGGTAGAGTGTGGCCGCCTGCGGCAAATCCTTCGACACCCCGCGGCCGGCGAAGTACATGTTGGCCAGACTGAGCCGGGCCTGAGCATAGCCCTGACTCGCAGCCTTGCGAATCCACTCGACCGCCTGACCATCGTCCTGGGCCACGCCCTCGCCTTTGGCAAACATGACGCCAACGTTGAGCTGTGCCACCGGGTTGCCCTGCTCGGCCAATGGGCGCCAGCTTGCCAGTGCGGCGGCGAAATCACCTTTGCCATATGCGCTGAGACCCCTCGCAAAATCCGACTCGGAATGCTCCGCCCGGGCACTCATCCCGATCATGAAAAAGATCAGCAAGCAGCCGGCAATCCGTTTCATAGTGCTCTCCAGGGAATTGCAGCGCCTTGATCGTAGCCGAGGCGAAGGCTGAATATTATATATCTTGCGACTGACAATCGAGCCCCTGCGACACTCGACGGAAGCCCACACCGCAAAATGGAGCGACGTGCACCGAAGCGCGCTCCGCCTATTGGCCGGTGGATTGCCGGCCGGCAGCTCGCAGGCGGCCGAGCGGGATGCGGTGGCAAGCGTTGCATAGTCCGGGCTATGCGCCCCTTGCCGCGCCTTGAATCCGTCCCCATATCCGGCGCAATCTTGGGACAATTATTTCTTTCCGCGGCCCTTGCTCAGCGACGATTGCGGCTTCGGCAGAGTACCGCCGAAATAGTGGCTGCCCGGGATCGACTTGACGCAAGAACCTACAAGAAAAGCAAAGCCGTAACCCCGTACCCGGGGTGCAGAAATAGACATATCGCGGTACCGGTTCAAGCCTATAAATTGCAGCGACGCTCGGCGGACTAGCTCCAACCAATTCCGCATTGACGAATTTGCGCTGCTTCGCAATCAAAAGCATTCGACCGGGAATAGCACGGACCACGATATAGAATTCCTTGCCATCCTTCCGCCTTGCCGAGAGCGCTCGTTTGCTCCGGACCGAAGAAAAAGCACTCTGGTCAAGCCGCAAAGCACGCGAAGCGAAGACCCACTCTCGATTGACCGGCGCGCACGGATTGCACGTGCCAAAAGAATTCCCGCACAAACTTCACGTGACACACGTCACGAATGGCTCGCGCCTCGCGATCGCCACGCCCGACCCGCCTTTGTTGACGCAGCTACCCGCGGCAAATTCTGCGTCACAATCCGCGGGGCATTCGGCGCCTAGGTCCCGTCCGACCTACCTGCAAGTCTGCCGTCCGTCACACCGAAAGTAGGAATTGTGGGGCCTGTCACAACAGCAGTATGCGGCAGTTGCATCGACGCGCGCATCTCTAGCTGCATTGTGACCCTTGGATCGGCAACGAAAACTCTATTCGGTATTCAATGCAGACAATTCCAGATTAGTAGGCGAATGCCGCTGGGATGCCCGCCAGATGGACCCTCTGGCACGTCAAAGGAGAATACTACGATGCGCCTATTGCTCACCGCCATGTTTTGGACCACGCTGCTATTTGCGGCCGGCGCCCACGCCGCCGAAACAGTGCCGACGACCACGGCATCCATGCTTCCGGAATTCAATCTGTCCGATCTGGACGGTGCAACCCATCGCCTGAGCGACTATCGCGGCAAGGTCGTGGTCGTGACCTTTTGGGCGACCTGGTGCGGTCCGTGCCGCGAGGAAATGCCAAGCCTGCAGCAAGCCTGGAGGCGGCTGCGACGCAATGACGTTCAGGTGCTAGCCCTCAACATCGCCCAGACGCAGTACCAAATCCAGCGCTTCCTGGATGACTCCCCAGTGAGCTTCCCCGTGCTGTTGGACCCGGATGCGGCGGTGAGTCAGGAATGGGGCATACAGCTGCTGCCCGCCACCTACGTGCTGGATCCGAAAGGCCGCGTGGCAATGCACGTCGTGGGCAAGCGAGACTGGGACGATCCCGATACGCTCAAAGAGCTCGTCGCCCTCAATACGCAGCCGTGAGCGTGCGCGTGAGAAACGCCCGTAAATTGACGGTCTCAGGGCATGGGAGGCTGTGTCACCGGGGCCGCACGCCCGCCGGCGGTGTTGCCGTCAGGGGCACGCCCCGCCGGCGCGACCGCGGATGGCGCCGGCTTGTAGTCCATCGCCGGCAAGGCAGGCTCGGCGCGGCTGCCATCCGGTGCCGCGCTGAGGCCGGTCTCCGAGGCTTCTGGTTGTAGCCAGTCCAGTCCCTGGGACTCGGTGGATTGACCGTCCTCGGACGAGCCGACACTCCCTTGCGGATTCGCCGGCGTTGATCTCGCTGCGGACGCTGAGCTGTCGAAGCCGCCGAGGATAAGCGGCATCCCTTCCTTGCCCGCACCGATGACCACGATCTTGCTGTTGTTCGACCTGGCCAGCTCCAGGGTGGCGTTGATGCCCTTCCACTTGAGCAGCTGCTCCGAGATGCCCTGCCGCACAATGGACTGGAAGTCGCGGATACCGTAAGCTTCGATGCGCTTGCGCTCGGCCTCTTTCATTTCCTTGCCGAGACGGAAGTCGTACTCCAGCATCATTTGCTCCTGAGCCAGCTTGTTCTCGATGGCGTCTGCCACCTTCTTCGGCAGGATGATCTGGCGAACCAGTACATTCTCGACATGCAGGTAGCTCTCCCGCTTGACCTCCGGGATGTAGCCCACCACCATCTCCCGGCGCAGCCGGGCGAGAATCTCGTTCTCGATTTCCAGACGCCGGGTCGTGTAGACCTCATCTGCGCGGTATTGAGCCATCAGCGCCCGGGCATGGGAGCCGAGCTCGGGAAAGATGAGCGTGTTGACGTAGTCCGGTCCCACGTGCTGATGCAGCAGACCCAGATCCTCGAGGATCAGCCTGAAGCGGATGGTGAGGGCCACGTGGTAGAGCAGGCCGTCCTTGGACAGCACTTCGAATACTTGGGTCCGATTCTGCAGCCTGACATTGTATATGTACATCAGGTCCCACGGCAGGATGATGTGTGTGCCTTCGCCGTAGGACCTGTCTGTGACCGTGCCGTTGCCGAAGCGGTGCCACAGGACCCCGCCCTCGCCGGGCTTGACGAAGATGAAGATGTTGGGGATGAGGTAGATGAACAGCCAGACGAAGAGCAGCCCAACGACCGCCAGTGGGATGATCTGACGGCGCACCCAGCGGCGCCCTCGGTCGCTGACGGCCGCCAGTCGCTCGCGCGCCGCATTGGCCCAAATCAGGGCGGCCACCAACAGCACCACGGTGATATGCGCCGCGTAGACCGAGAGCCAGCCGCGGACGCCGTGAATCTCGGGTCCTACCTCACCCGGCACCATGAGCAGCCCCAGAGTCACCGCGCCCAGCACCACGGCAACGAGCGACGGGTAGAAGCGTACCAGGAATCTGCTCATTCGGCTCACAAGATCACCCTGACCACCGTGGCTGCCGCATGCCGGCCGCCCGATCTTCGGTATTCGCCACCCCACATGCAAGCGCTTGTCCCGTCGAGCATGCCCATCCCACATCGGTGCGAGCTCCGGGTGCATGGCGGTCCCGGAGACGGCGCCAAAGAGCCGCTAGGGTGACGACCTACCGGGGTCCGCGGCTTGCCGTCGCACCGGTCGCAGCAGATCGCCCTCCATGTTCTGCACGGCCCGACCGAAGGGCGTGACGGTGGACGCTACCCTAGATTCGGAGCTCGCGGACAGGTTGTACTTCACGAACGTCGCCAGCGTGCCAGACGGCCCCAGATCCACATAAGTGTGGGGCCCCCAGCCTTCGATGACTTGCACGGTGCGCGCGAAGTCCACCGGCTGGCGCAGCACACCCCACAGGATCTCCGGTGACGGCTCCAGCCTGTCACCGCCCAGCGTCGCCGAGATCAGCGCCATGCGCGGCTGCCGGTAATCGAGCCGTGCCAGATGCGCCATCAGCGCCTCGCCTATGGGCTCGATCAGGGGCGAATGAAAGGCGAAGCGCACCGGCAGGCGCTGGCAGCCGATTTGGTGGACCGCAAGGCCTTGCTCTACCCGGGCGATGGCGTGGCCTGTGCCGCTCAGGACGAAATGGGCGGGGAAGTTCCAGGCGGAGACCCAGGTGCCGGCAAACACATCCGGCCGTGCCCGTAGGATCTCCGGCCTGGCCAGCACGGCCAGCATGCCGCCCTCCGGGATCCGCGCTTCCAACAGCTCGGCAAGCCGCACAGCTGCCTCCAACCCGTCTGCAAGTGTCAGCCCGCCGGCGATGACTGCGGCGGATACCTCCCCAATGCTGTAGCCCAGCACCGCGTCGGGTGCGCAGCCGCGGGCGCGCAGCAGCTGGGCCACGGCATACTGCAGGCAGCAGATGGCGGGTCCGCTGTAGAGGGTCCGGTCGAAGGCCGCGAAGCGATCGGCACGGGGCCTGTACAGCAGCTCGCTCAGCGACAAGCCGATCATGGGTCGCAGGATCTCGCTGCAGGAATCCATGGTGCCGCGAAAGACGGGCTCGGCGTCGTAGAGGTCCTTGCCCATGTGGTAATACTGGGAGCCCTGACCGGAGCACATCCAAATGACAGGACTCACGCCGGCATCCCGGCCGCCGCAGAGCTCAGGTCCGTCAACAGCCGGCTGCTGCGGGGCAGCACCAGGCTGAGCACCGTCCCGGCGCCAATCCAGGTTTGGAATTGGTACTGGCCGAAATTGCGGAAACGTCCCCCCAGCGCGGGGGGCTCACCCTCGATGCCGGCCACGGCCATCAGCTCGAAGGGACAGGTCATGCCGCAGCGCAGCGCCTTGGACAGGGCCTCCTTGGCGGTCCACAGCAGGGCACACGCCGCCGGCGCCGAGCCCACCGCCGCTTCTGCGGCGGCTAGCTCTTCCGCCACCATCTGGCTCTGCATGACGTGCGCCCGCTCGACGCTCACCTGCTCCACGTCCAGCCCCATGGGATGCAGGGCGGGAAATGCCAGCGCGCAGCCCAGCTGATTCGTATGGCTGATGCTGAGATCCACGGGCTCTGAGGTCGCATAGCGCAGCACCGGCTGGCCGAAGACCCCGTTTGCGACCTCTAGCTGCGCTGCGGGCGCCTGGGGCAGCAGACAGCACAGAGCGCGCTTGGCGGCGCAGCGACCCAGCAGATAACTGCGCCGGCGGCGCTCCGCGCTCAGCGTGTCCAAGTAGCGCAGCTCCGTCGGGTGCAGCCAGATCCGGCGCGAGTGCTCCACGGCTGCATATTCGCCGGCACCCACCTGCGCAAAGGCGGCCCGCAGCGGACCATCGCGCGTCTCCAGCAGCAGCGGCAGGGCCGGTCCCGCCGCCTCATGGGCGCCTGCCATGGCACCGGCCGCGCCGGAGCATGAGCTCAAGCGGCTGCCTTGATCTGTGGAATGAGGCCCGCGCCCACCGTCCCGGGACCGACCTCCTCGATCTGCGGATCGGGCTGGCGCAGCAGGTACTGGGTGCTCTCGGTCCCGCGCAAGGGGTGGGTCATCTGGCTGGCGAGATTCTGGCAGATCTCGCCCGGCGCGTTGGGCCTGGCATGGACATTCGAGACAACCGGAATCTGCAAGGGCGCAAAGTCGACGCCGGCCAGAAATGCTTCGAGCTCGGCCCCCATGCCCTTCTTCTCAGAGCCCTGGCCCGGAAAAACGTCGATCGTGGTCATCAGCTTGGAGCTCCTGTGCCTGCAGCCCCCCCCTCGCCACCGACTCGTGGCGGTCCCGGCACGGCCACACTCCGGCACGAGCGTTGAGGGTCGCGCCGGGACATGGCGCCCGCCCCGGCCAATCCCCCTGGGCATGGCGCCGTACGGCGCGGGGCTATATTGACACGGCCGCACCGCTTTGAGAACCTTAGGACTCGTGTGATAAGGCTCACAGCCCGGATGGTCGATGAGCTCGGCGGTTCACCGGCCTCTGTAGTAACCACCCCAACGAGGCCAGCCAATGACAGAAAAATCAACCGCATCGGACCAGGGCGCGACCCAGCCGCAGACGGACGCGGCAGCAGAGGCTCAGCTCCCGGTCAGCACCGGCAAGGCCCAGCAAGCCAATTCCCTAGTTCTGAAGCACGTGCTCGCATCGGTGGGCGTGGGCGTCCTTCCGCTGCCCCTGCTGGATTTCGTGGGCAACACCGGCATTCAGCTCAACCTGTTGTACCGGCTGAGCAAGCTATACGAAATCCCGTACTCGCACGATATGGTGAAGAACATCATCGCGCCGCTGTTGGCGGGTGCAGCACCGGCGGCCGTGGCACGGCCGGTCTACAGTGCCCTGCGCGTCATCCCGATTGCCGGACCGATCCTGGGCGCCCTCACCATGCCCAGCCTCTCCGGCGCCGCCACTTATGCGCTGGGCAAGGTGTTTATCCAGCACTTCGAATCCGGCGGCACCTTCCTCAACTTCGACCCGGAAGCCGTGAAGGATTATTTCGCCCAGCAGTTCCAGGAGGGCAAGCTGGTGGTCAAGCAGCACACCACCGGCGCCGCCGCCTAGCAGCGACACCTCGTGGCCTGGCATCGGTGGGTGCGGTGCCAGGCCATGAATCCCACCGGCCGCGAGGTGCCCCATGCTCAGCTCGGCGATAGCCCTGTACATACTCCTCAGCGTCATCGTCGCCGTCCTCGGCAACCACAGGAAGTTCGGATTCTGGGGCTACTTTTTCGCCTCTCTGCTGTTCACCCCGTTCATCGGCCTCATCATGGTATTCGCCTCGGACAAGGTGCGCCCGGATCAGCGGGCCGCTTGAGATTCATTCGGCCTGCTCGTCGAGCAGCCGTCCGTATTCCATCTTCAGCACCCGGTCCGCGGTGTGAAAGTAGCGATCATCGTGGGTCACCGCGATGATGGTCTTTCCCTGGCGTTTGAGGTTCTGCAGCATCACTTCGTAGAGATACTTGCGGAACTGGGGATCCTGGTCCGCGGCCACCTCGTCGAATACGCACACCGGCCGGTCTTCCAGCAGCGCGACCAGCAGCGCCAGACGCTTGCGTTGGCCCGTGGACAGATTGAGGTTGCGGAAGGCCCCTTGGGCGTAGCTAGTCTTGGCGCTGAGCTGCATTTCCACCAGCAGCTCCGCCACCCTGCCCGCGTCCACGCCTTCCAGACCGTAGACCCGGTCGAACAAATGGAAGTCCGCGAAGATAATGGAGAAGCACTCCCGGTAGTATTGCAGATTCTCCATCGAAACCGCCGTTCCGCCGTACTCGATGCTTCCCACTGCAGGCCTGTAGAGTCCCGTGAGGAGCTTGAGCAGCGTTGACTTGCCGCTGCCGTTGCCACCCTGGATATAGAGCAGCTCCCCGGCCTTGACGGTCAGGTGGTCCACGTGCACCGAGAAGCTCTGGTCCCGAGGCCCGGCGTAGCTGAAATAGAGGTTGCGCAGCACAATGTCCCGCTCGTCCCCCTCGGGGAGCCAGGGATTGGCGAGGCTGGAGTCCACCGGCGGCTCCAGATCGTCGAGCGCCTCCTCCATGCGGGTGATGTTGCCGATGGCCACGTCGGTCTTGGTGATGTTGGGCAGGGCCTGCACGAATACGGTACCGTTGCCCAGCAGGAACAGCAGTATCGTCGTGATGCTCATGGTCTCCCCGGCGCTGATGACGGTGAGCTTGGGCAGCAGGAACAACATCGATGCCAGCAGCAGATAGAAGAACAAATAGTTGTAGATATCGGAGCGGACCACGCTCACGGCGGCCTTGGTGTTCAGGTCTTTGGCCTGCTTGGAGCACCGGCTCAGGTAATTGTCGAACAAGTCGCCGCTCTTGCGCCGGCTCATCTTCAGCTCCTTGAACCCGTCCAGCAGCTGATGGAAAGCGGTGAGAAACTCGTCCTCCTTGTGCATGGCCGTGTTGAGATCCTCGGCGATGGAGCGGTTCAGAGCCCAGATCACCACTGCCGCCGCGGGCACACACACCGCGACGATGACCATGGCAGCCTTGCTGATCACGCCGACGTAGATGAATGAGCAAAGCAGCATGATTGCCGCCGGCACACCCTCGCCGAAGTACTTGGCCCCCTCCACGATGACCAGGGTATTCTCGGATAGCGCGTTGATGAGCTGCGAGCGATCCAGACCTTCGTAGGACATCAGCCTGGAGCTGCGCACCTTGTCCAGGATCCGCAAGCGCAGCTGTAGGATGGCCTGCTGCACGTGGGTGGTCAGCCAGATGTTCACTACTCTTTTGGTGTAGCAGAAGGTCGCCACGCACAGGACGAACAGCATCAAGAGCCGGAAATTGATCACGTCGAGACCTTGGGCCTCCGTGACATCGTGGACGATGACCAGCACCAGGGCATTGGTCACGCCGATGATGATGAAGCCGACGAATAGCTTCAGCAGGTTGGCCTTGGTCTCCTGCCGCAGCAGCTGGATGAGCTTGTTGTTCATCATGCGCCCGGCCGCATACCCCTGGGCGGGCAGTCGCCGATCTCACGGTCTCGTTGAGCCTCGCCGGTCTCCATGGACCACGGCCTCCTCGTCCAAGTCTAGGCGTTGATCGCTGCACCCTGACCCGGGCCGCGCCGAGGCCAAATGATGCCGGGCCAGCCCCCCAGGAAGTCAAGTCCCAGTCGGCGAGTCGACGCAAGCGATAGGAGGAGGCACAGCGCACCGGCCGGGGTGCGCCGTGGATCAAGAGGACGAGTCCGCAATGTCTCAGCGGGTCTGCATCATGCCGGCCCGCCGAGGCCAGCGCGCTAGTTGCTTTTCTGATCCAAGGACAGCAGCATCTCGACCAGGGTGTTCGACAGCCGGTACATCTCGGTCACGGCCTCCCGTGAGCCCTGCTCGTCGCCGTCCTGTTGCTTGCCCAAGGCGCTGTGGCTGGCCTTGTGGAAGGCCTCGTGGGGCTCAAACAGGCTGTCGAATAGAGCCTTGACCTCGGGGCCGGCTGCCTCCGCCTCGGCGACACCTTCGCCGTAGAGCCACTTGCCCAGCTTGCACTCGTGCCAGTCCGTGCCCTGAAAGTCGCCCCTACCTTCCAGCGTCGCCTGGATCTTGTGCAGGTACTGGACGTGATCGTTCATGCGCAGCAGAAAGAACGCTTTGTTGGCCATAATTTGGTCTCCGTTCTACTTGCCGCGCTAAACCAGCTTGGCGATGGATTCCGCGGCCCGCGCAACATCCAAGAAGATGAGGCCCAGCTTGGCATTGGAGGAGGCAAGCACCGAGAGCACCGCATCGGGCCCGGCATGAGTCATGAGCACGTAGCCCTTGTTGCCTCTTATCAGGACCTGCTCCAGCAGTCCGCGGCTGAGCTCCTGGGCGGTGCGATCACCCAGCGACAGCATGGCGGCGGCCATGGCGCCCACCCGGTCGCCGTCGATGCCTTGCGGAAGCTGGGCCGCCATGATGAGTCCATCGGTGGAGATCACCGCCGAGGCTTCGATATCCGCAGATGTGCCCTTGAGATCATTCAGTATGGAGGTGAGCATGTCTTCGCGCATGAGTAGGCTCTCCTATTCCCAGTCTGTGGGTCTAATGCGTGGTGCACCGGCGCCACGCGGGCAAATGTATTCCTGCTCAGGTACCGTGCACGGGCACGACGGTTGCGTCGGGAGCGACCTCCGGCACATCTGCGTAGCGGCGCGCCAGCGCCCAGACCAGGTCGACGAAGGCCGGCTGACTGAGCTGCGGCATGCCGCTGATGGCCAGAACGAAGCGCTCGACGCCGATGTACAGTGGCCAGAAGCCGATCGTGCTGTTGCCGGCGGCGTCGACCACGGCCCAGGCCGCCGAGGGAATTCCCAGATTGTTGTAGAGCAGGCCGCGATGACGCTCGTAGAGTGACGCCAGGCGCCCGCTCAGGGCCGAAAGCTCCTCGGCGGCCTCGTGGGTATAACCGTAGTTGGCGACGTAGAAGCCGCTGTCGTCGGCCAGCAGCGCCTTCTTCTCGCTGGAGAGCTCGGCCAGCATCCCCAGAAGAATCTCGTCCAGCGCCCCGGCCGGCGCCGGACGGGCCTGCCGGGCGCCCTGAATCCAGCCCAGCGACTGCATGTGCCACAGCAGCTCCAGCCCCGTGTGCACCTGCTGGTCCCCCAGCCAGGATCGCAGCAGATCCGTCGTGAGTATCGGCGTCTGCCCTAGGCTCATGAGCCTAAACAGCAGGGCGCGGGCCGGCTCCTGGCTGCGGTTGGATGCCGCGTAGTACGCGCCCGCCGGACTTGGCACCACATAGGTCTCCGGGGCCAAAGTAAGCTCACTCATCGGCTGCCACCAAACCCGGATCCAGGCTGTAGAGCAGGGCCTGAATTAGCAGCCCGACATCCCGGGACTCCCGGGCGTCGACCGCGAAGACGGGCGGCTTGAGTCCAACACCGCGGATGGCGCTGTGATAGTCCGCGATCCGGGGCTTGGGGCTCAGGTCCATGCGGGTCACCCCCACCGCTAGCTCCGTGCGGTCGATGAACCCACGGAACGCCTGCACGAAGAAGCGTAGGTCGGCGGAGGGATCGGCGCGGGTGTTGTCGAGCAACAGCACGAGGCCGATGGCTCCCTTAGACAGGATCTCCCACATGAAGTCGAAGCGCTCCTGGCCTGGGGTGCCGTAGAGATGAATACGCTCGTCCGGTCCTAGATTCATGACGCCAAAATCCAGGGCCACGGTAGTCACACGCTTGCGGCCCGCCGTCATGTCGGTGGCCGTGGCGTCCGTGCGCACCGTTGGGATGTCGCTAATCGCATTGATGGCCGTGGTCTTACCCGCCCCGACGGGGCCCGTGAATATGATCTTGTGTTGCTCCACCGCAGCCCGCCTCTGGTCTCAAGTGCCCTTCTGGTCTGAACCTTGTGTCGCGCCAAGAATCTTGGCGAGCATCCTGCTGAGCAGACCGCGTTGGCGATGTCGATCGATGTCCGGCGGCGAGAACAGCTCGTCCTTTTGGCGTCGGGCCTCCACGAGCAACCCGGTCGCCCTCGCCGCCGCGTAGAATGTCAGCACATGGGACAAGGGGATGCGCAGCAGGGTGGCCGTCTCCACCGGCGAGCGGTGCTGTTTGGCCCAGATCGCGGCGACCCGCATAACGCTTGGGGTCATCAGCAGGCGGGTCAGATTGGGCCAGTGGCGCAGCAGCACCGGCTCCTGCAGGTCCGTGCCCTCCGGCGCGCGGCCACGAGAAACCCAAACCGCCACCTTCCAGACAAACGCATCGAGGTCCAATCCCGCGCCGCCACCTGGCGGCGCCTCGACGGCGGCGCCGCGCGCTTGTCCTTCGATCCGCAGATCCAGGGCCTCGCCGTCTCCGCTGTGCGCCCGTACCATGCATACCTGCTTCAGCCGGGTATCCGTTAGAGCGCACCAAGTCCGATGCGCCGCCGGGTCCACGGTGATCGCGCCCACCCGCAGATGGATAATTCGCGCCTCTCCCCTGGCTACGGCCTCACGGATGGCCTCCAGCAAATGGCCCCCGATGTAGTCCGTGGGCACGAAAAAGAGCTTGGCTCGCGACGCGGGATCAGAGAGCTGCCGGTAGTCCTCGGGCAGTGACTCGGGCAGGGCCGACACATAACGGCGAACGGCCCGATCTTCCAGGACCTGCGTCGCCCCCCTGGTGGAAACCACCTTGGACTCGAGCTGGGCACCGGCAGCCTTTCCCGTTTCCGCCGTGGCGGCCTCCGGGCCCGCAAGCTCCTCGGCGACCGCTCGAAGGCTGGCCAGCAGCGCGTTGATGCTCACCGGCTTGGGCTGGAGGCGCGTTCCCTCGGGGCAAGAATCCTGTGCCGACAGGGCGATGCCCGGGCGCTCTGGGTAGTGCCGGTGGTAGTTCTCCCATAGCATCGACGCCTCCGGTCTATCCATGTCGACTATCGCCGCCTCGCTCTCGGCCACGTCGGTGAGCACACAGGCGCCCTTGCCAGGCCCCTTCAGAATCATCTCCAGGGCTGAGCGGGAGCGCTTATCCAGGCCCAGCGCCGTCACTCTCAATGGCTTGCTCATCGTCGTCATCCAGGCCCCTTCGGAATGTCTTGGGTCAGATATGCGGCTTGGTGCTACTCGATGGCGAATAGCTCCGCCATGCCGACCCAGGCCTGAGCCGAAGGCGTGCCCAGCTTGCCGAGCAGCCGGCACATCCTGCGCAGCGACTCGGTATCCCGTGTGTGTTGGTAAACTTCGAGCAGCTCCAACCCTACCTCATCATCGTCGGGGTTGCGCACCAGGGCACTCTCCAATAGCTCCTGAGCCTCGGCCACGCGCCCCGATTCGATGAGCTCCCGAGCCTGCTCCAGCGCCGTTGCCTCGTGCTTCTGTGCGCCTTCGGTCATCAACACCACGGGGACCGAGGCGCTCAATCCGCGACCGAGCACCGAATGCCGGGAAGCCGGCATGGGGTCGGTCGGACCCAGTCCGGCATCGAGTCTGGCCTCCAGCGCCTGGCGCCGCGAGGGGGACAACAGCGGACCGGCACAGCCCAGCATCCGCTCCCGAACCTCTCGCCCGACACCGCGCAGCGCGATGCACAAATCGAGCAGCGCGCCGTACACACCGTCCGCATCCCCCAGCTGCCGCTGTAACAACACCCGCCGGACATGGGCCTGCAAGTCGTTTGGACACCTGGCGACGCGATGGGCCAGGAATTCGGCCACGACGGGCGTCCTGCCCCACTCCGGCAGCACCAGGCCGCGCCGCGTATCCATCCAAAACGCCGGCTCGGCGGCCCAGACGCCGGCAGGCTGACCCATTCCCGGCTGACGGACGATCTCGATCATGTCGCGGCGGACCCACTCAGTTATGGCGCGTCGGCCGGCGGCACACC
>CAYQDX010000001.1:0-28932 GCA_964416345.1 uncultured Ectothiorhodospiraceae bacterium | reverse complement strand
TCGATCATGTCGCGGCGGACCCACTCAGTTATGGCGCGTCGGCCGGCGGCACACCCCCTCGACGCAGGGTGCGGTGTAGAAAGCCGGTCGAATTCTCATAGGCTTGTGGTTCATTCTCATTGTACCACCTTAACTTTCCTATTCTTGCTGCTCCTATGTCAAGCCCTGTGTTCTTCAGGGTCGACCGAGGATCCCGCGAGCGCTGCGGCGTCATAGCCGGAGAGCCGACCGCGGGCCTCGTTGAAGTAGCTAACGCGGCGTCGGAAGATGGTCTCCTGGTCCAGGCATTTGCCGGTCTCCGCGACCGGGCTCATGCAGGCCTCCAGGATCCTGAGATCACCGAGATATCAATCTTTGCGAAAGGCCTTGCATGGGGTCGAAGCGACCGTCGGCGGGAAGGAGCCCGCCGTCAAGCTTACAGTGACGAACTTGCAGCGTATCGCGGAGGCCCCAGGCGAGAACTTTCGGGACGATTAAGCCTTGATGGAGCACTAGAAGTGCCCCATCGGATAGCAAAAGCCGGGGGCGGCCCCCCGGCCCAAAGCCGGTTAGCGGTGATGAGCCAGCTCAGGCGTCCAGCCCACACCCCCCACGGCTGCATCCGGATAGTGACGATGCACTAGATCATCGACCTCGGCCACGCGTCCCTTGGGCACGTCGACCAGCAGTGCGACCTCCCCGTGGGCGAGCGCCTCTCGTAGCTCGCCCAGATGGGCGTGAGGCAGCCGGGTACTGAACAGGTAGCCGGCGGTGAAGGTCACGATCATCGCCGCGAGGGCCAGCACCGTCCACGCTGCGGAGTCCGCCAGCAGCGCCGCCACCAGGCCCGCCAGTGCCAGCCAGAACACGCCTAGATTGGTATTCCACAGCCGGCACTCCATGCACCACAGGGCATCGCTGCGCTGGCCCTCGGTGGCCGAGGGTAGATCGGAGAGGTCGGTGCCCGCCCTGGCGACGGCATGCATGTGTCCCTGGTCCACCCCGGCCGCACGTAGATGCGCCGCCGCGGCCCCTGTGCGTGCCGGGTCGGGAAAGCTGAAATAGAGACGTCTATACATGGCTGCCTCCGCTGTCTGGCTCCAGAATTGGCTAATCCTGAGTATAGCAGTCAGAGATTGCGCCTCCAGGCAGAATCGGGGAAACACTCCCGCCAAGGCGCAAGGACACCAAGAGGATTCTTGATTGTCGCCCGCTTGCCTTTGGGTCCTTTGCGCCTTTGCGAGAGGACCTTCAAGGCTGCGCCAAGCGTTTGAATGCCTGTCCGGCGGCATCGAACAGATGGCAGGCCGCCGGCGGGATCTCCAGCGCCAGGGTCTGGCCCACTGCGAGCCTCCCCGCCTCGGCCACCCGCAGCGCCAGAGGCGCCTCCGCCCCCGCCCACTGCAGATAGACCAGGCAATGATCGCCCAGGTGCTCCACCACGACGACCTCGGCGCGCAGCCTCTGTTCTGCCTGCCGGGAGATACCGAGGTGCTCCGGTCGGACGCCCAGGGTGACCCGATCATCTACGCGGGCCCCGGCCGGGTCCACCGGGATCGCCACCGAGACCCCACCCGTCAGGCCGACCGTGACGCCGTCCCGCCCGATGCCGAGCACCTCGGCTGGCAGCAGATTCATCCTGGGGGAGCCGATGAAGCCGGCCACGAACAGGTCCCGCGGCCGGTGGTAGAGCTCCAGGGGGGGGCCGACCTGGGCGATGCGCCCGGCGTCGAGCAGGACGATGCGGTCTGCGAGGGTCATGGCCTCGACCTGATCGTGAGTCACGTGCACCATGGTGCCCCCCAGGCGCCGGTGCAGCCGGGCCAGCTCGATGCGCATCTGCACCCGTAGATCCGCATCCAGGTTCGACAGGGGCTCATCGAGTAGGAGCACTTCGGGCTCTCGCACCATGGCGCGGCCGATGGCCACCCGCTGCCGCTGGCCGCCGGAGAGCTCTCGCGGCTTGCGCTCCAGCAGGTGCTCGATGCGCAGGGTGCGGGCCGCCCCAAGCACCCGGCTGCGGACGTCCTCCGCCCCGTGCTTGGCCAGCTTCAGACCGAAGGCCATGTTCTGGTAGGCGCTCATGTGCGGGTACAGGGCGTAGGACTGGAACACCATCGCCACTCCGCGTCCGGCGGGCGCCACCCGGCTCACCTCACGGCCGGCGATGTACAGCTTCCCGGCGCTGAGCTCCTCCAGCCCGGCGATGAGCCGCAACAGCGTCGACTTGCCGCAGCCGGAGGGGCCCACCAGCACGCAGAGCTCCCCGGCGGCGATGTCCAGGTCGATGCCGTGAATGACCTCCGTCCGACCGAAGGACTTGCACACGCCGCGCAGACTGATGGCGAGCATCGGCGACTAGCCTTTTATCGCGCCCGCGGTGAGGCCGGCGACGATGCGCCGCTGGAACACCAGCACCAGTGCCACCACCGGCACCGTGACGATCACAGAGGCGGCCATGATACGGCCCCAGGGCAGCTCGTGCTGGCTCGCGCCGCTGATGAGAGCAATGGCGACTGGCACAGTGCGCTGCTCGTTGGTGAGGGTGAAGGTCAGCGCGAACAACAGCTCGTTCCAGGCAGCGATGAAGGCCAGCAATCCAGTGGTGACCAGCGCGGGCCCCAGCAGCGGCAGGAAGATCCGGCTGACGACGACCCAGGGACTCGCCCCATCCAGCACCGCCGCCTCCTCCAGCTCCACGGGCAGCTCGCGCATGAAGGTGGTGAGCACCCAGACGGTGAACGGCAGGGTGAAGATCATGTATGAGAGCATGAGTGCCAGGGGGCTGTTGTACAGCCTGAGTAAACGGATGAGCTCGAACATGCCCGAGAGCACGGCCACCTGGGGAAACATCGACACCCCCAGGATGGCGAGCAGCAGCAGGCCGCGGCCCCGAAACGACACCCGTCCCAGGGCGTAGGCCGCCGTCACCGCCAGCAGCAGGGAGGCACCCACCACGACCACGGCCACCGCCACGGAATTGAAGATGTTGCTGGCGAAGGGCTGCTGGCGGAACACCGCCAGGTAGTTCCCCCACTCCCAGTGCCTGGGGAAGTAGCTCACGTGGAACAGCTGGGAGCCGCTCTCCAGGGAGGTGATGATGGCGTAGTAGAAGGGAAACACGGCGTAGAGCACGATGAGGCCCACCAGCAAGACGAATGCCAGGCGGGTCATGAGTCTGCGTGCCCTCATCGGTGCTCTCCCGCCGCCAGGCGCACCCGGCCCAGCACCAGGTACAAGGCCGTGCACAAGGCGACCACGAAAAACAGCAGGGTCGAGGCCGCCGAGCCGTAGCCCACGTCCTGAAAGTCCACCAGCTGCTGGCGGGCATACACCGACATGGACATGGTGTCCTCACTGTTGGCGGTGAGCACGTAGATCAAGTCGAAGATGCGCAGGGCGTCCAGGCCACGGAAGATCACGGCGACCATGAGGGCCGGCCGGATGAGCGGCAGGGTCACCCGGAAGAACACCCGCACCGGATGGATGCCGTCCACCCGCGCCGCCTCGTAGCAGTCCCGCGGCAGCATTTGTAGGGCGGCCAAGATCAGCAGGATCATGAAGGGCGTGGTCTTCCACACGTCCGCCAGGACGACCGAGGTCAGGGCCAGGTCCGGATCTGCCGTCCAGGCCAGGGGATGGGACAGCAGGCCCAGGCGCAGCAGCAGATCGTTCAGCAGACCGAACTGGTCATGGTAGATCCAGCCCCACATCTTGGCCGACACCACGGTGGGGATGGCCCACGGAATCAGCACCGCCGCCCGTACCAGCCCTCGGCCCGGGAAGCGGGCGCTCAGCACCAGAGCGACGATGGTGCCAAGCACCGTCTCCAGGGACACCGAGACGAAGGTGAAGGTCAGCGTGTTCCACACGGCGGTCCACCACCGGGGATCCGCCAGCACCCCCAGCCAGTAGCCGTCCTCCCGAGACAGATAGTTGGCGAAGCCGACCAGCCGCGGGCTGGCGCCGCCCGCCAGACTGGCGTCGGTGAAGCTGAGCCAGACGGTGCGGGCCAGGGGCCAGCCGGCCACTAGCAGCAGCACCCCGAGCATGGGCGCCAGGAACAGCCAAGCCCAGCGGACGCGGCTGCGCCGCCAGCTCGAAGCCGCGGACACGGCCCTACCAGCGGCGACCGCCCCGGCTGAGCCGGTTGAGCTGCCGCGCCAGGCTCGAGAGGCTGGAGGCGGCATCCGATTTGCCGGCCAGCACGGCCCACACCGCGTTGGAGAAGGCGTTGCTCACCCGGTTATAGCGCTGCCCGGTGACGGCCGACGGCCGCGCGGTGGCGTCGACCAGGGTCTGGTAGAGCTTGCCGAAGAACGGATTGGCCGCCAGCACTTCCGGGTCCCGATACAAGGCGACGACAGTCGGATTATAGGCCCCCTGGATGGCCCGCTGCTTCTGCTGTGCCGGGCTGGTCAGATACATCACCAGATCGGCGGACAGCTTCGGATGTCTGGAATAGCGGGACACCGCCAGGCTCCAGCCGCCCAGGGTGGCGGCGTGGCTACCCTGGGCACCACCCTTGGGCAAGGGGGCGACCCCGACCTTGCCCCGCACCGGGCTGTCCGCGGCCTGCGCCAGAGCCCAGGCATAGGGCCAGTTGCGCATGAATACCGCATTGCCGGATTGAAATACCCCGCGGGATTCTTCCTCGGCGTAGTTGAGCACTCCCTCCGGGGTGATGCTGCCCACCCAGCTGGCGGCCTGCGCGAGGGCCTTCACGGCGCGTGGATTGTCGATGCTGACCTTACCGTCGGCCTCGACGATGGTGCCACCCCCGTGACTCGCCACCCACTCCAGGGCGTCGCAGGTGAGGCCCTCGTAGGCCCGCCCCTGCCAGACGTAGCCCCACATCTTATTGCTGCCGGCGGCCCGCTCGGCATCCTGAATCCGGCGCCCCGTGGCCGCCAGCTGGGCCCAGGTCTCGGGGAGCTGTTTCCCGTATTTGTCCAGCAGATCGCTGCGGTAGTACAGCACGCCCGCGTTGGTGAACCAGGGCATGGCCACCAGCTTCCCGCCCACCGTGTTGCTGGCGACCACCGCCGGGAGCTGTCCGTCCAGGCGCTCGCCTGCATAGGGCCGCAAATCGATGAAATGGCTGGCGAGCATGCCCGGCCAGATGACGTCTATCTGGAACACGTCAATATCGGGGGCGCCCGCCGCCAGCAGCTGTTGATACAACGCCAGGCGCTCGGTGCTGGAGTTGGGGGTAGAGACCACCTCCACCTCGTTGCCGCTCGCGGCGGCCCACTGCCCCACCGCCTGCCGGCACAGCGTCAGCTCCTGGCCCACCGCGCCGCAGGATATGGCGAGCCTGGCCGCCTGTGCCGTCCCCATCATGGCCGCGAGAGCCAGCATCGGGCCTACGAGATGCAGTGGCTTCATGAGTCTTCCCCGGTCCGCACGAGCTCAAACCCTAACCCAGGTCATGCCGTCAGGCCAACCGCCGCTGTGCCAAGGGAAGTGCCGGCGGCTCCAATGAGACGGACGTGGGAGGGCTTCCTCGCGCTGGCTGAATGTTGACGGCTTCATGCGTCCTTGCAGGCTCGGCCGGACCGTCCAACCATGAACGCTGGTGGTTTGATGCGTCCCTGCGAGCTCGTCCGGCCCGTCCATCCTTGGACGTTGGTGGTTTGATGCGTCCCTGCGAGCTCGTCCGGCCCGTCCATCCATGGACGGGCGTTCGCGGCTCCTGTCCCGCCGCTCACCCTTTGCGGGAGCGCCCTGAAGATGCATCCTATGCCCCCGTCAGGTCCCGTTTCGCCGAGGCAACGCGTGTCGACAAAGCATCGATCAGACATAGAACTGGCGTATCAATCACTACGAAGGTCCTCGCAAGGGGTCGAAGTGACCGCCGGCGGGCGGGAGCCCGCCGATGAGCCGAGAGGGACGCACTTGCAGCGTGTCGCGCAGACCCCATGCGAGAGCCTTCGGGACGTCTCATACCTCGTGTGCTACAGACCTCCCCGGGCGGCTGCCGCGCACATCGGGACTGCACCATGAAACGGCGCCACCACATGCCCTTCGGGGCGGAAGTCCTGGACGACGCTCGGGTGCGCTTTCGGCTGTGGGCCCCCAGCGCCCGCAGTGTGGAGCTGTGTCTGGACACGGGAGTCGTGCCGATGACTGCTGGCAAGGGGGGCTGGTACGAGCGTGTGCTCGAGGCCGTGCCCGGGGCCCGCTACCGCTATCGCATCGACGGCGAGGTGGAGGTTTCGGATCCCGCCTCCCGCTATCAGCCCGAAGACGTCCATGGCCCCAGCCAGGTGGTCGATCCCGGCGACTTCGACTGGCGGGACACCGACTGGACCGGCAGGCCCTGGGAGCAGGCGGTGCTCTACGAGCTGCACGTGGGCAGCTACACGCCTGCCGGGACCTTCCGGGGCGTCGCCGAGCGCCTGGACTACCTGGCTGGGCTGGGAGTCACGGCCATCGAGCTGATGCCGGTCGCGGATTTCGCGGGGACTCGCAACTGGGGCTACGACGGCGTGCTGCTCTACGCCCCGGACGACCGCTACGGTCATCCGAATGACCTGAAGGCGCTGGTCCAACAGGCCCACGGCCTGGGCCTGATGGTGCTGCTGGACGTGGTCTACAACCACTTCGGCCCGGTCGGCAACTACCTGGGGCGCTACGCCCGCCCATTCTTCGACCGGCACCTGCACACGCCGTGGGGTCCCGGCATCAACTACTCCGGCCGGGGCAGCCGCTGGGTGCGGGAGTTTTTCATCCACAATGCCCTGTATTGGCTGGAGGAGTACCATCTCGACGGCCTGCGGCTGGATGCCGTGGACTCCATACGCGACGCCTCCAGCCCGGACATCCTGCAGGAGATCGCCGAGCGGGTGGCCGCGGGTCCGGGCCGGGAGCGGCAGATTCACCTGGTGCTGGAGAACGACGACAACGCTGCCCACTATCTGGAACGCGCCCCGGAGGGCCGCCCCCGCTGGTATCGGGCACAGTGGAACGACGACTTCCACCATGCGATGCACGTGCTGCTCACCGGCGAGACCAGCGTCTACTACGCGGATTATGCCGAAGCGCCCCTGCGCCATCTGGGACGCAGCCTGGCCGAGGGCTACGCCTACCAGGGGGAGTCCTCCGGCTTTCGTGGCGGGCGCCCACGAGGCGAGCCCAGTGCCGGCCTGCCCGCCGGCGCATTTGTCAATTTCCTTCAAAATCATGATCATGTGGGTAACCGCGCCTTCGGCGAGCGCCTCGTCACCCTGGTGGAGCCCCGACGGCTGCACGCGGCGTTGGCCGTGCTGCTGCTTGCCCCGACCGCCCCGCTGCTGTTCATGGGAGAGGAGTGGGGAAGCCGGCGGCCGTTCCTGTTCTTTTGCGACTTCGAGCCGGATCTCGCCCGGCGGGTGGCAGATGGCCGCCGCCGCGAGCTGCTGCGCTTCCCGGCGGTGCAAGATCCGCAAGTCCTACACCGCCTGCCCCATCCCAACGCCCCGGAGACATTCAGCCAAAGCGTGCTGGATTGGACCGAGCCGGAGCAGGCCGAGCACCGCACCTGGCTGGATGACTATCGCGCACTGCTGGCGCTGCGTCACGCTGCCATCGTGCCCCTACTGGGCGCCGCGCACCGGGGCGGCCATTATCGCATCCAGGGCGGGGCGGCGCTGGAGGTAAGCTGGCGGCTCGGCGAGACCCGGCTCACGTTGCTGGCCAATCTGGGGGATGCCGAGGTCATTGGGCTGTCGTTGCCCTCCGGCGAGCGGCTCTACGCCACCCACGCCGAGCTCCGGACGCTCGCGGGCGAGGGCGCCATGCCGCCCTGGTCGGTGCTGTGGACAGTGGAATGATGCACTCAGCGCACCAAGGTAGGGCAGTCGCACCATGTTAGTGCGACATGTCGAGCTCCCGCTCGGCCTCAATTCCTCCAACCCATTGTCTCGTAGAGAGTGGCAGAGTCCTTGCTTGGTCTATGCGCTGAGTCCGGCGACAGGGGGCGAGGCATTGCGAGATCCTGGCTCTCAGCTCGGACCCCCTGCTACCGTTGCGACCGGCTGCCAGGTCATCGCGGACATGTCCTGCCGTGGCGGCGCTGGGGTGGCTCGAGGAGCACCGGCGTGCCGCTGAGACGCTCAGGGGTCCCGCCGGTGTCTTCCGCCCGGGCTGCAATGCCGCCGCGGGCGCGCAGCAGCCGGGAGCAGACGCAGGAGGGTGCTGAATGATGGGCGCTCACAACGCCATCCAGGCGCCGTGGCTGGTGCTCACAGATTTGGACGGCACCCTGCTGGACCATTACAGCTACTCGGCGGAGCCCGCCCGTCCGGCTCTGGCGCGACTGGCACGGGCCGGGATCCCGGTGGTGCTCGCCAGCAGCAAGACCCTCTCGGAGCTGCGTCCGCTAACGACGCGGCTGGGCGTGCACGGACCGGCCGTGGCCGAGAACGGCGGCGTGCTGGCCTTTCCGCCGCGCTGGCAGGGTGATTTCGGCAGGCTGCAGCGCTACTCGCCACCTTATGCGAGCCTGGTCGCGCTGTTGCACGAGCTGCGCGAATCCCGAGGCTATCGCTTTCAGGGCTTCCACGATTGGTCTTCCCAGGAGCTCGCGCGCCTCACGGGCCTCAGCCGGATGCAGGCCGCCCTGGCCCGCTGCCGGGAAGCCTCGGAGCCCATCCTGTGGCAGGACTCCGAAGAAGCCCTGCACGCCTTTCGCCAACATCTGGCCGAGCACGGACTCAAGCTGCAGCAGGGCGGACGGTTCCAGCACGTGCTGGGCGCCCAGGCAGATAAGGCGGGGGCGCTGCAGTCTCTGGTGTCCTGGCTGCGGACCCAGGGTTGGCAGGGACGCACCGTCGCCCTGGGCGACGCCCCCAATGATCACGCCATGCTGGCGATGGCGGATGTACCAGTCATCGTCCGCAATCCCCATTCCCCGGAGGTTCCGCCCCTGGGCAACCCACACCTGCTGCACACTGCGCGCATCGGACCCGCCGGCTGGCGCGAGGCCATTGAAGACATCCTGAGTGCTACCCAAGGGGGTCACCCATGAGCGACTTCATGCAAAACGGGGTCATCACCACATTGCACCGCCTGGGCGAGCGTCCGCTGGAGACGCTGGAGGCCGAGCTGGTGGAATTCGGCCGCAGCCGGCCCATGACGCTCGTGCTGCCCAGTCTGTATTCGGAGCTGGAAGGGCCGGCCCTGCCGCGCATCGTCGATGCTTTGGCGGAAGTGCCGTACCTGGAGGAGATCGTCATCGGCCTCGACCAGGCCGACGCGGCCCAATTCGAGCAGGCCAAAGACTTCTTCGACCGCTTGCCGCAGTCCAAGCACATCCTGTGGCACGACGGTCCCCGACTGCGCACCTTGGACGCCGAGCTGGCGGCGCGGGGCCTGGCTCCCACCAGCCCGGGCAAAGGACGCAACGTTTGGTATTGCTTCGGCTATGTCCTGGGCCGCGGACGGGCCGCCTGCGTCGGACTGCACGACTGCGACATCCTGACCTACGACCGCTCCCTTCCGGCCCGGCTGTTCTACCCGGTGGCCTGTTCGTCCTCCGATCTCAAGTTCAGCAAGGGCTACTACTCGCGCATCGCGGGCGACCGCCTGAGCGGCCGGGTCAGCCGGCTGTTCTTCACGCCCCTCATCCGGTCCCTGCGCAAGATGCTGGGGGCCAACGCCTATCTGGAGTACCTGGACAGCTTCCGCTATCCCCTCTCGGGGGAGTTCGCCCTGCGCGGGGACGTGGTCGAGAGCATTCGCATCCCCAACGATTGGGGGCTGGAGGTCGGCGTGCTCTCGGAAGTCTACCGCCACCTGCATACCCGTCAGATCTGCCAGGTGGACATCGCCGAGGTCTACGACCACAAGCACCAGGCGCTCTCCGCCGCCGACCATGGCGCCGGGCTTGCCCGCATGAGCCTGGAAATTGCCAAGTCCGTCTACCGCAAGCTGGCCACCGAGGGCGTGGTGCTCTCGGATGGCTTCTTCCGCACCCTGAAGGCCAGCTATTACCGGACCGCCCTGGACATGCTGTGCCAGTACGCCGCGGACGCCGCCATCAACGGCCTCATCCTTGACTGCCACGCGGAAGAGCAGGCGGTGGAGTCCTTCACCCAGAGCATCATCCTGGCCGGCGAGCAGTTCCTCGCCAACCCCCTGGAGGTACCGTTCATCCCCAACTGGACCCGGGTGCAGAGTGCGATGCCGGACATCGGCGAGCGCATCGTGGAGGCCGTGGCCCTGGACAACGGCTCGCTAGCCTCCCTGTCGCTCGACGAAGGCGGAGCGCCTCAGGCTAGGGTGGATCTGCTGAATCCGGTGCCAGCCAGTAGGCGGCGTAGCCGGGCAGCCGCAGTCGTCCTTCCGCGATCTCCACCTGCCGGTCACTGAGCAGGTCCCGCATCCCCGCTGTCTGCACAAGGCCCGACGGCAGCTCGCCCAGCGGTAGCTCGCAGGGGCTCGGCGTGATATTGAACAGGCAAACAATCCGCTCGCTGCGATCCGGGGCCTCGCGCACGAAACCGAACAGGGGCGCGGCCAGCTCCAGCAGGCGTTGCGGGCCGTCGGGATGAAAGGCCGGGTGCACGCGACGCAGAGCGAGTATGCACACCAGCTCACGGAAGACCCGCGCGGTCTCGGAGCCGCGGTCCGCGAGTAGTCCCTCCAGCTCCCGGCGATCCCACATGCGCCGGTTGATGGCCCGGGTGCGACCCAGCAGCTCGACGCTGAGGTCGTCGTTGCGCGTGGCAGTCAGGGAGTGGATGTAGATTGCCGGGATGCCCTGCATGGACATCGCCACGATCTGGGAGACCAGGAAACAGGGGACGTGCCACGGATCGTGGTCCACGTGAGGATCGCGGAAGGCATCGAAGTAGCTGATGTTGAGCTCGTAGGGGGCCTCGGCTCCGTCGCTGCACCGGCGGCTCGACAGATAGCCGCCCCGGGCGCGCATGGCGTCCAGCAGCGCCTCCAGCTGCGGTGGCGGCAGCAGTCCCTCCAAGGGGCGCAGGCCCACCCCGTCGTGGGAGGCCGTGAAGTTGAGATAGGTGCAGCCGGCCGGCGCCGGATGCGCCTCCAGCTCCCGTGCCCATGCCTGCAGGTATTCGGTGCGGCCCGTGTGCAGAGCATGCAGCAGCAGCGGCGGCAGACTGAACTGGTAGGTGAGCTGGGCCTCGTCGCCGGCGCCGAAATAGCTGCGGTTCTCGGCGTTGGGAACGTTGGTCTCGGTAAGCACCACGCAGCGGGGCTCCATCACGGACACGACGTCCCGGATCAGCTTCACCACCTCGTGAGTCTGGGGAAGATGCACGCAGGGCGTGCCCACCTCCTTCCACAGGTAGGCCACCGCGTCCAGCCGGATGATGCGCGCACCGGCGGCCACGTAGCCCAGCAGGATGTCGATCATCTCCAGCAGCACCGCCGGATTGCGAAAGTCCAGGTCCATCTGGTCGCTGCTGAAGGTGGTCCACAGGTGACGCACTCCCCGCAGGGTGCGGATCTCGGTCAAAAGGGGGCTGCTGCGCGGCCGGGTCACCAGCGCCAGCGCCGGCTGGGGCTCGGCCTCCAGAAAGTACTCGTTGTAGGGCGGCTGGTCGGCCAAATAGCTGACGAACCAGAGGCTGCTGCGGGAGCAGTGGTTTATGACCAAATCCACCATCAGCCCGTAGTCGTCGGCGATACGCGACAGATCGTCCCAGGTGCCCAGGTCTGCACGCAGCTCCCGATAATCGATGACCGAGAAGCCGTCATCCGAGCTGTAGGGAAAGAACGGCAGGATGTGCACCGTGTCGACGGCGCGGGAGAGATGCTTGTCGAGGAAATCCTTCAGCGTGCGTAGCGGCGCCGAGCCAGACTCCTGGATGCTGTCGCCATAGGTGATGAGCACGCTGGTGCGCTGGTCCCAGGGGGGACTGCCATCCCCGGCCGGCGCGGCAGGATAGCGTGCCTGCCAGTCCTGCAGCGAGCGGCACAGAGATTCGCCGATCGCCGGTGCCGCGGCCTCGCCGTAGAGCAGGGTCAGCCGGGCCTGGATCCGGCCCCGTATGGAAGCGGATAGTAACGGCAAGCTGAAACTCCATGTGATCGCTGAGCCACTAATTATGCAGGAATCCTGCCCGACTAGCCTTCTCACCGACGCTCGTCGCGAGGCATCCGAGATGCGGGCTAGACGCCTGAGCGGTCCCGGCACGGGGCGTCGATATGCCTCAGGGAAGTGCATCCGTCCCGCCCGCGCACCCTAAGTGTGCCAGCCGGGCCGTCACGCCGCTCCCGCCCAACGACTACAATGCCCGGGAAAGAGGGAATCCATTGGCAACGTTGCGGCTCACACTGCTGGGGGGCTTCGAGCTAGCCCATGCCGCCGGCGACCGGCTGGCGATCCGGGCGCGCAAGACCCAGGCCCTGCTGGCCTGGCTGGCGCTGCACCACGAGCGAGCCCAGACGCGCGACCGGCTGGCAGGGCTGCTATGGCCGGAGAGCGACACGCCCAACGCCCGCCACAGCCTACGCCAGGCCCTCGCCTCCCTGCGCGCCGCCCTGGGCCCGCACGCGGCGACGCTGCTCACGGATGGAGAGACGCTTGGCTTGACGCCCGGCGCCCTGGACACCGACGTGGCGAGCTTCGAGCGGCTGGCCGGCACACGCCTGCCGGAGACCTTGGAGCGCGCCGGCGCCCTGTACCGGGGCGCCCTGCTGGAGGGTCTGGTGACCGGCGCCGAGGACTACGACGACTGGCTGGACACCGAGCGCCGTCGTCTCGAAGCCCTCGCCATCGTCTGCATCGATGCGCTGGCGACACACTATCGGAGCAGCGGCGACCGTAGCACGGCACTACAGGCGGCATTGCGGCTGCTGGCCCTGGACCCCCTGCGTGAATCCACGCACCGGACACTCATGGCCCTTTACGCCGAGCAGGGAGACACCGCGGCCGCCCTCCGGCAGTATCAGCGCTGCCGGAATCTGCTCTCGCGCGAGCTGGGCGTCTCGCCACAGCCGGTGACCGACGCTCTGCACCGGAGCCTGCTGCAGCACCGCCCATCTGGCATGCCCCCCCTGCCCCAGCCCGCCGCCGACGCCACCCGCGGGCATGCTGAGCTGCGCCCTGCCGCCGTGCTCTATATCCGCCTGCCTGCGCT
The DNA here is from genome assembly GCA_964416345.1 of uncultured Ectothiorhodospiraceae bacterium. Classification (GTDB taxonomy): domain Bacteria; phylum Pseudomonadota; class Gammaproteobacteria; order CAYQDX01; family CAYQDX01; genus CAYQDX01. Next base: position 15,856 of record CAYQDX010000001.1, on the reverse strand, counting down.
AAGCGCCTTGACCGCCTGCATGGCCCCGGAAGCGCTGGCAGCTTTGGTGGAGCGCTTCCGGGCGGCCTTCGGGCAGGCGGTGAGCCAGGCCGGCGGCACAGTACAGCGGGACTCGGCCGATGCAGCGGTGGCGCTGTTCGGTCTCCCTACGGCCAGCGGCGACGAGCCCTACCGCGCCGCCTATGCCGCCTGGGCTGTGCGCGCGGCCATGGAGGCTGGCGACCCGCCGGCAGACGCCAGGCCGGCCGCGGGCGTGGCCAGCGGACTGCTGCTCTCCGCCGGCGAATCCCGCACCACCGCCACCGGCAGCGCCCTTGCCGCCGCCACCACGGCGGCCGAGCAGGCGGCACCCGGAGAGATACTGCTCACCGCGGCGGCCTTCCACGCGGCTCGCCATGCCCGTGGAGTGGCGCTCGGCCCGCCGGGGTATCCTCCGCTGTACCGACTGGCCGCCCTGGAGCCGGTGCCGCGCGAGCCGACGCCGCTGGTGGGCCGCGAGCTGGAAAGGCGGCAGCTCGAGCTCCTGCTGGCAGGCTGCGAGTCCCTGCAATGCGCTCACACCCTGCTCATCCGGGGCGAGGCGGGCATCGGCAAGAGCCGGATGCTCCTGGAGCTCGAAGCCATGGCCCGGGCGCGTGGCTTTGCCTGTCATCGTGGCTGGGCGCTGGATTTCGGTCCCAGCCCGGCGCTGGAGGTGCCACGCGCCCTGGCTGCGAGTCTGCTCGCCCTGCCTGCCGATAGCGATGCTACCGCCGCCCGCACCACCCTCGATGCGCTGGCGGCAGCCGCGGTGCTGGCGCCCGAGCAGATTGGCACGGCAGCCGAGATGCTGGGTCTGCCGCCACGGCGGTCCGAGCGGGCGCTACTGGACGCCATGGACGAGGAGGCCCGCTCGGCCGCTCGTGAGGACGTGCTGGCGACTTTGGTGCAAGTCGGCGGTCCTGCACTGCTGGCCGTGGAAGACCTACACTGGGCGGACGCACCGACGCAACTGCTGCTGGCAGGGCTGGCACGGCGCGGCTGCGAGCAGCAGCTGCTGCTGGCGCTGACCACCCGCAGCGAGGGCGAGCCGCTGGACCCGGGCTGGCGCGCCGCTCTGGGGGGCGTGCCGCTGACCGTCATGGATCTGGGCCCACTGCGCGCCACGGAGGCCCTGGCGCTGGCACGGTACTGGGCACGGGACGAAGACCTCGCCGGGGACTGCGCACGACGGGCCGGCGGCCATCCCCTGTTCCTGCAGCAGCTCGCGGCCCTGGGCGCGGCGGCGGCAGATGAAGTGCCGGATTCCGTCCAGGCTCTGGTCCAGGCACGCCTGGACCGCCTGCCCCGCGGGGAGCGGGCGGCGGCCCAGGCGGCAGCCGTGCTGGGACTACGCTTTCAGCTCAGTGCGCTGCGTGTCCTGCTAGACGACGGGGGCTACGATCCTGCCCCCCTGGTAGCGGCCCAGCTCGTACATGGACACGGCGAGCGGCTGGCGCTGAATCATGCTCTCCTGCGCGACGCGATCTACGCCGGCCTGCTGCCCGCCGAGCGCCGCCGGCTGCATCGGCGTGCCGCCGACTGGGCCCGAGAGCGGGATCCGGCGCTCTTCGCCGAGCACCTCGAGCGGGCCGAGGATCCCCGGGCCGGCGCCGCCCTACTGGCGGCCGCCCGCCTGGAGCAGAGCCGGCATCGCCACGACCGGGCCCTGGACCAGGCCCGGCGTGGCTTGAATGCCGGAGCCGATGCGCCGGCATGCTTTGGTCTCCAGCTGCTGGTGGCCGAGCTGCTGCGCCAGCGCGGGGAGACGGCGGCGGCACTGGATGCGTACACCGCGGCGCAGAAGCTCGCCGGCGACGCACGCCAGCGGGCCGAGGCCGCCATCGGCGTGGCCGCCTGCCAATCTCTGCAGGAGCTGCATGCGCAAGCGCTGGCGACCCTGGGCGGTGCCGAGACCCTGGCGCTGGAGGCGGACGACCCGGCCTTGCTGGCCGCCATCCACCTACAGCGGGGCAACACCTACTTTCCCCAGGGGCGGAGCGAGGACTGCCTCGCCGAGCATCAGCGGGCCCTGTATCACGCCCGCAAGGCGGGCGACCGCCGGCTGGAAGCCGAGGCCCTGAGCGGGCTGAGCGACGCCTGGTATCAGCGTGGCCGCATGCACAGCGCCCACGAGCAATGCGAGGCCTGTCTGTCCCTGGCGACCGAGGCCGATCTGCCCCTAGTGGCGGCAAGCAATCTGCCCATGCGGGCCATGCTGCGCTTCTACGACCTGGCCTTCGCGGAGTCCCTCGATGCCTGCCGCGCGGCTCTGGATGTCGCGGCACGCATCGGCAATCGCCGGGCGGAGCTGCTGGTGCGCACGATTCGCCCCCTGGTACGTGCCCACCAGCAGGACTGGCCGAACTGTCTCTCGGAAAGCCGCCAGGCCGTGACGCTCAGCCGCGCGCTGGGCATGCCCCGCTTCGAGAGCGATGCGCTGTTGAATCTGGGGCTGGGGCTGGAGGGTCACGGTGCGGGCCCCGAGGCCCTGCAAATGCTGGAGACGGCCCTGCGAATCTGCCGAGATTGCGGCGGCGCCCCCTACTCGGCGGCCTGGATACTGGGCGTGCTGGCCTGGGTCGAGCCGGACCCGGAGACCCGGCTGGCCTACCTGGCGGAAGGCGAGGCACAGGTCGCCCGGAGCTGCGTCAGCCACAACACCATCCACTTTCGGCAATACGCCATGGAAGTCAATCTGGCGCTGGGAGCCTGGGACGAGGCGGAGCGCCATGCCGCCGCCCTGGAGGCGTACACCCGTGAGGAGCCATTCGCCTACGCCGATCACCTGATCGCCCGCGCCCGTGCCCTGGCCGCCTGGGGCCGAGGCGCGCGCGGGGATGCCATTCGCGCCGACCTGCAGCGGCTGGAGCACCAGGCCCGAAGCTGCGGCCTGGTGCTGGGGAGCCCAATCCAGGCCTGAGTGCCGGCCTTCTCAGCGGCGTCAGACACACCCGAGCTGAATGTCGCGGCGCGCGACGTCGCAAAGGTAGTCCGAGGACCCGCCGCGCACCGCTCGCCGGTCCTTCCCATCCGCCGGGTCCATCCGCCCGTGCAGCCACTGAAAGCCAAGCCCGTGGACTACAGTGCCTGCCCGGCTAGCCTGATCCCGCCTTTTTGACGCCGCGTTGACGCCGCTGCTCACGGCGCGTTGACGCCTGCGGCCTACGCTGACTCCCACGCAACACAGCACGTGAGGAGATCCGCATGAACGACCTGATCCGAAACCCGTCCACCTTCGATGCCGGCCGCGCAGAGCTCTTTGCCGGCCGCATGTTGGACATGCTCAACCACGGCGCCCTGACGCTAATGATCTCCATTGGTCACCGCAGCGGCCTGCTCGACACCCTTGCCGTGCTGCCCCCCGCCACCAGCGCCGGCATCGCCGAGGCCGCCGGCCTCAACGAGCGCTACGTGCGGGAGTGGCTGGGCGCCATGGTGACGGGAGGCATTGTCGACCACGACCCGGAGAGCCAGACCTTCTCCCTGGCACCGGAGCACGCGGCCTGCCTGACCCGCGCGGCGGCGCCGGACAATTTGGCGGCCTATGCGCAGTACGTCCCTCTGCTCGGCCAGGTGGAGGACGAGATCCTGCACTGCTTCCGCCACGGCGGTGGCGTGCCCTACGAGCGCTACCCGCGCTTCCATGAAGTGATGGCCGAAGACAGCGCCCAGACCGTCGTGGCGGCACTGGAAGAGCACATCCTGCCTCTGGTCCCGGGGCTGGTGGAGCGTCTGGCCGCCGGCATCGACGTGCTGGACGTGGGCTGCGGCTCGGGGCGCGCCTTGATCACCCTGGCGCGCCGCTTCCCTGCCTCGCGCTTCACCGGCTATGACTTCTCCCCCGAGGCCATCGGTCGCGCCGTGGCCGAGGCGGAAAGCCAGGGCCTGACCAACGTGGTGCTCGAGGTGCAGGACGCCGCCACCCTGGACGAGCTGGGGGCCTACGATCTCATCACCACCTTCGACGCCATCCACGACCAGGCCGACCCAAGCCGGGTCCTAGGCAACATCCGGCGGGCATTGCGCCCGGATGGGGTCTATCTGATGCAGGACATCTCCGGCACCGGCCATGTGCACCGCGACCGCGATCATCCCCTGGGACCCCTGCTCTACACCGTCTCCTGCATGCACTGCATGAGCGTGTCTCTGGCCCAGGGAGGCGCCGGGCTGGGTGCCATGTGGGGCCGGGAGCAGGCGACCGGGCTGCTGCGCGATGCCGGCTTCGAACGAATCGAGATTCACCGGCTCGAGCACGATCCGCAGAACGACTACTACGTCATCCGCCGGAACGCCTAGCCAATATCCACCCAAGGAGATACCGACATGATTGAGCTGCTCGACACCTTCAGCGTGGCCATCCTGCCCGCCTTTCTGTTGCTGGACATGGCGTGGCGCGCCCGCCGCTATCGGACGACTTCCCTGTGGCGCCTGCGGGGCCTCGCGGTCGGCATCGGCGTGTACTTCCTGACGCTGGCCATCGGCGAGGCCTGGGGCCGGCTGCTGCCCGCGGGCAGCCTGCTGGACGGCGCGAGCCTGGGCACTTGGGGCGGAGCCGTGGTGGGCGTGCTCGTCTACGAGCTGGTGCACTACTGGTACCACCGCAGCGCCCACCGTTGGCGCTGGCTGTGGCGCGCCGCCCATCAGATGCATCACAGCGCGGAGAGCGTGGATGCCTTCGGCGCCAACTACCTGCATCCTCTGGACGTGCTGGCCTTCACCAGCTGGGCGGTGCTGGTGCTCTATCCGCTGTTGGGCCTGAGCCCGGCAGCGGCGGCCCTGGCCTCGGCGTTCCTGGCCTTCAACGCCGCCTTCCAGCATGCCAACATCCGCACCCCGTATTGGCTGGGTTACCTGATCCAGCGCCCGGAGAGCCATTGCCTGCATCACGGCCGCGGCATCCACCGCTACAACTATTCTGATCTACCGCTGTGGGACAAGGTGTTCGGCACCTTCCGCAACCCGCGCGGCGTCGACGGGCTCGAGGCCGGATTCTATCCGGGGGCCTCGGCCCGGCTTGGCGGCATGCTGATAGGGGGTGACGTCTCCCGTCCGGCGCCAGCGGCCGAGTCGACCGGGCTCCGGGCCGTGGTGCAGAACGGCTGAAGATCATTCTTGACTAATTCGCTTGGTCATCTATGTTTTAATTGGAGCATCCTGCTCGCGACAACCACGACGATGATGGAGACAAATCACTATGCCGACCGAAGCCGTGCACCCGCACTTCAGCCGCGAAGAGCGCACCGATCCCATGACGGGACACACGATCGAGGATACCGACGGCCATTATTGGATTCAGGAAGGCGACCCGGATGACGGCATCACCGTCTATTTCGATTCCGAGTCCAGCGCCCGGGACTACGCGGCCATCCAAGTCGAGCGGCCCGAGCAGGGTCTGTCCCGCAGCCTGACCAACGACTTTGACGAAGGCTACGACGAGGGCTGAGCCTGCCCCGCCGCGCCTGCCCCGATAGCGGGACAGGCGCGGTGCTTCCCGGCATCAATGCCCGGCGGGTGGCAGCTCGACCGCCAGCAGCCACACCGTAGCGAGCGCCACGGTGATCAGCATGGGCAAAAGCGCGATCTTCATGTAGGCCACGAAGCCCACCGGGTGGCCGGCCTTCTCCGCCAGTCCCACCGTGACTACGTTGGCGCTGGCGCCGATGATGGTGCCGTTGCCCCCCAGACAGGCGCCAAGCGACAGCGCCCACCACAGCACCCCGTTACCCACCCCTGGGACGGCGCCGGTCAGATAGGCCACGATGGGCAGCATGGTAGCCGTGAAGGGGATATTGTCGACGATCGCCGAGGCGATGGCCGAGACCCACAGCACCATGACCACCGCCACCACCGGCGAGCCCGCGGCGGCCGCCCGCACCCAGTCCGCAATGATCTGAATGAGGCCCGTCTGCTCGGCGCCGGCCACGATGATGAACAGCATCATGAAAAAGATCAGGGTTGGCCATTCGACCTCACGCTCCACCATCTCGACGATGTGCACGTCGCTGATCACCAGCAGCAGGGAGGCACCGGCCATGGCGGCGATGCTGGGCTCCATGTGCAGCTGGCCGTGGAACATAAACAGCAAGATAGTGAGACCGAGCACCACGCCTGCCTTGGTTAACAGGCCGCGGTCGGTGATCTGATACTCCTCCCGGAGGCGGGCGGTCATAGCCGGCACGTCCGCCACCTTGGCGGCGTGGTAGTCCTTGCGGAACCAGACGACGAAATAGACCGCCGCCGCGGCCAGGCCAATCAGGCAGATGAGCGCCAGCTGGTGGATGAAATCCACGAAGCTAAGCTGAGCGAAAGAGCCAATCATGATGTTCGGCGGATCGCCGATCAGCGTCGCGGTGCCGCCGACGTTGGAGGCGAAGACCTCCGGCAGCAGCAGGGCGACGGGATCGAGCTGCAGGGCCAGGGCAATCTCGATGCTCACCGGCACGATCAGCAGCATGGTGGTGACGTTGTCGAGGAAGGCCGAGACCACCGCCGTGACGAGCATCAGTAGCACGGCCAACAGGTAGATGTTGCCCCGCGCAAGCTGGAACGAGCGATACGCCATCCACTGGAACACGCCGGTCTTCTTCAGCACCCCGACGATGATCATCATGGCCATGAGCAGAAAGATCACGTTGCCGTCGATGGCATGCATGGCATCGTCGAAGCTGAGGATCCGGTAGGCGGGATCGAAGGTGCCCAGGGTATAGCTGACGAACAGCAGGGTCGAGGCACCCACCAGCGCTGCCAGGGTCCGGTGCAGCAGCTCCAGCGCGATGAACACGTACACCGCCAGCAGCACAGCACCCGCGATCCACAAGGCCGGTGAGACGGACCGCTCCAGGGTCAGCTTGACATGGCTGAGGTAGTGGTGGACCCCTCGTGCGTCCACCTGCTCGTGCACCACGTGACCGAGCGGCAGGGGCCTGGTCGCCTTGTAGGAACGCCGCTGTACCGTGTAGCGGACCTGCCCGTCGGTCAAGCTGCCCCGCGGCACCCTGAGCTCCGCATCGAAGGCGCCGCTGGTGTCGGTGACGATGTCGCCGGCCGTCTCCAGGGGTTTGCCCGCCAGGGAGAAGTGGATGCTGGCATCCTTGACGCCCTGGCCTTGCGAGGTCAGCACCGAGCCGGAAACGATGAGAACGTCGGTCTCATCCCCCGGCCCGTTCTCGGCCCGCGCCGAGGCGACGCCGCAGGATCCGCTCAGGAGGGCAACACCGAGGATCAGCCTCGTAATCCAATGCATGACCCGGCTCCTGCTGTCCCAGCTTATTTTGGTGAGCTTTGTTGGGAGGCCAGCTGCCTGCATCGCGCCACCGGCCCAACCGCAGACCCCGTAATGACACCGGCCGACCCCCGGAGCTCGTCCGACGCGACGATATGCGTCGTCGCTAGCGTACTCGCATGAGACCTCCGCGACACGTTGCAAATACGTGTGCGTAGGCTCAACGGCGGGCTCCCGCCCGCCGGCGGTCGCTTCGACCCCATGCGGGGACGTTCCGATGACTGACATTTAAGCGCCCTTCCTGGTGCACGGCACACCGGTGGGACATTCGACCCGCTTCCAATGCCCGCCGCGGGTGAGGGCCGCCTGCAGGCAGCTAGCTGCTGTGAGACACGCGGCCGCCACGCACGAAGTGCTCGCGCCAATAGGGCCGGTCCAGACTCTCGATGGTGACGAAACTGCCGGTGGACGGCGCATGGATGAACTGGCCGTTGCCCAGATAGATACCCACGTGGGAGACCGCAAAGCCTTCGGTACGGAAGAACACCAGATCCCCAGGACGCAGATCACGGTAGCCGACAGGCACCGAATCTGCGTATTGGTCGCCGGCCAGGCGCGGCACCTCGGTGCCGCTTTGACGCAGGACATAGTAAACCAGTCCGCTGCAGTCGAAGCCGCGCTCCGGCGAGGCCCCGCCGTAGCGATAAGGTGCCCCGAGCTGGCCCATGGCCACCATGAGCGCCTCGCTATCGGCGATGTCTGCCGTGGCCGGAGTCTCTGGGGGGCGCTGGTGCAGGCTGCTGCATGCCACCAGCAGCAGGCTGCCCAGCACGGTCAACATCGGCGAGAGCTGCCTCCCGCCGCCGCAAGCATCTACACTCATCGCTCCTCCACCTTGCCACGCTGCGCCGATCAGGCCGGTACAGATTCGGTGGCGGTCACGCTCCATTCAGTGGATTAGCTGTTATTTTTCAGAAGTCACCTGATATATGTATAGGATGAGCTTGGCGCGGATGCAAGAAGGCAGGGCGCAAGGGCAGCGCGCCCAGCAGCACGGCGAAAGGCAGCACCAGTCTGCGCGGGATGAAGCGTTTCATCGGGCGCCCGCTTGATGGACACGCTGTAGTAGTCCAGACGGTAGCGGTCCAACACGGAGCAGCAGCGCACTACCTCCGCGATTTCGTCCGTCTTCGCAGCAGGCTTGACTCTGCACCTGTATCGTTGCCCGGGTAACCGACTCCGGTAGCCTTAGTCGCCCACCACCGTCGTCCAGGGAAAGGTCTCCGCTCTCGAAACCGTCCCTGAACAGGGAGAGCTGAATAGTGAAGGCGTGTCCCGGGTAGCCAGGCGCGCGGGTGTCGGCCACGGCTTTGGCGTGATCGGGCCCCGCCAGGATTCCGACCCGCGCCTTGCGTACCCGCTGGCCCAGCGAGACGAAGTAGTCACCGTCGCGGATGAGCGGCGGCCGTATGCCGGGCCGGCTCGAGACGAGCTCGGCGAGCTCAAGTCGAAGGCCACCCGCGTCACTCCGGCGTGCTGGCGAATGCGCACTTCCCGTACCTCGACGGGGCGGCGGCGAGCAGGGGCGGAGCGGTGCAGCTGCCCGCCAGCGCGCCCGGAGGGCAGCAGCATTCAAGATTGGCGGATTGGTGTATGGGAAACGATGAATTTGCGGGGCAGCTCAAGGTCTACCACCATACTGGCATCGGCGCGGGCACGGTGCGGCCTTTGCGTGACGACCGCATGTCACGGATACTCCCCGTCATGTGAAGGTAGTGAGACCTGCAACCCCAATTCCGCCATCAGCCTTTGCGCCACTCCCGCGCCGGAGGCCCCCTCTCGGAGTCTGGACTCGGCCGGGGATCCTGACGATATGCCTCGTCGTGGGCAGCCTTCTCGCGTCCGGGGCTCGGGCGGACGCGACGTCATCCCGGGACGCGGGCGTGCTGCGTGCCACGCTGGAGAATGGGCTGCGCGTGGTCATCGTACGCAATACCCTGGCGCCCGTTGTCTCCGTGGTGGTCAACTACCTGGCGGGCTCGGACGAGGCTCCGGTGGGCTTTCCGGGGATGGCTCATGCTCAGGAGCACATGATGTTTCGGGGCAGCCCCGGGCTTTCGGGTGATCAGCTTGCGTACCTGGATGCCGCGCTGGGGGGAATGGCCAATGCGGACACCCAGCAAAGCGTGACCCAGTACCTGAATACGGTGCCGGCCAAGGATCTGGGGATTGCCTTGCGAATCGAGGCGATCCGAATGCAGGGTGTCTCCGACGATGAGGCCTCTTGGGCCAAGGAGCGCGGTGCGATCGAGCAGGAGGTGGCTAGAGACCTGTCTGATCCGGGGTACGTCCTCTATACAAAGCTCCTGAAGGCTCTGTTCCACGGCACGCCTTACAGCCACAATGCTTTGGGCACTCGCGCGTCCTTCGACAAGACGACGGGCTCAATGCTCAAGAGCTTCTATGACCGCTGGTATGCACCGAATAATGCGGTCCTGGTCATAGTCGGCGATGTGCAGCCCGATGCGGTCCTCGCTCTGGTGCGGGATCTCTTTGGCGGGATACCTCGCAAGAAGCTCCCAGCGCGGCCGGTGATTCGCCCCGGCGCGGTGCAGACGCAGACGATCCGGGGCACGACGGATAGTGCCAAGGGCATGGTCATCGCCGCCTTTCGGCTGCCGGGCTACGACAGTCCAGACTATGCGGCCGTCAGCCTGCTCAAGGACGTGCTAGATAGCGAGCGCGGCGACTTGTACGCCCTGGCGGCGGATGGCAAAGCGCTGGGAACGGATGTGGAGTCGAACTGCCTGCCGCAGGCCGGGCTGGTCTACGTCTCCGCCGAGTTTCCCAAGGGGGGCGACCCTGGAGCTTTGATGAGAAGGGTCAAGGCGGTCCTGGAGCACACGGTCAAGGCAGGGTTTTCCGACGATGTCGTGGCTGCCGCCAAGCGCCGGGAGGCCATGGCGTTGGAGCAGCAGAAGAGCTCCATCGAGAAGCTGGCCGACGCTTGGTCTCTGGCCATGGCCGTGGAGGGCCGGCGCTCACCTGAAGACGATATTGAGGCCATCGCCCGAGTATCGACGAGCGATGTCAACCGAGTCGCCCGCAAGTACTTGCAGCTGGACCGAGCCGTGTATGCGGTCCTGACCCCCGAGGCATCAGGCAAGCCGGTGACCGGCAAAGGCTTCGGAGGCGCAGAATCCTTTGCCCCTGAACATCCGGGAGACGTGGAGGTGCCGAATTGGGCGCGCCGGACCTTGGGATCGGTGTCGATACCCGCCTCAATGGTTCACCCTGTTGACGAGGCCCTGCCCAATGGCCTGAGGCTCATCGTCCAGCCGACCTCCACCGGCGACGTCGTGAGCGTCTACGGCGACGTGCGCAGCGAGCCGTTGCTAGAGACCGCGCCCGGCAAAGACGGCGTCGACCAAGTGCTCGGTCGGCTGTTCGACTATGGGACGGCGATCCAGCACCGGCTCGCCTTCCAGGGGGCGCTGGACGCGATCGGCGCGAACGAGTCCGCCGGCACGGTCTTCTCCGTGGTCGTGCTGCGCCAGCACCTCGAGCGCGCACTGCAGCTACTGGCGGACAATGAGCTCCATCCGGCCTTCAGACAGGCGGAGTTTGGTATTGTGCGCCGACAGGTCGCGGCCCAGGTGGCGGGGGAGCTGGACAGTCCGGGCTATCTGACCCAGCGTGCTGTGCTGCGCGCGCTCTATCCGGCAGGTGATCCAAAACTGCGCCAGGCGACACCGGAGACCGTGCTTGGGCTCACCGTCGCAGACGTGCAGGCTTACTATCAGCGCGTATTCCGTCCGGACATGACAACGATCGTCGTGGTCGGCAAGATCGACCCTGCCCAGGTGAGGGCGTTGATCGCCAAGTACTTCGGTCACTGGAAGGCGCAAGGTCCGAAACCCGATGTCGACCTCCCGAGGGTGCCTCGCAACCCGCCCTCCATGACGGTGGTTCCGGACCAGAGTCGGGTCCAGGATTGGGTGATTCTTGCTCAGACCCTAGGCATGGACCGGTTCGATCCGGACTATTACCCCTTGGATCTGGGCAATCACGTCCTCGGAGGGGGCTTCTACGCCACGCGCCTGTACCGCGACCTGCGTGAGCGCAATGGGCTTGTTTACACCGTTAGCGTTTCCATTTCATCGAGCAGGACCCGGGCGGTCTATGTCGTGGAGCTCGCGTGCGATCCCAAAAATGTCTCCCGTGCCCGCCGTATCGTGGAGCAGGATCTCGGCGCCATGCAGGCCGAGGCGGTGACCGCCTCCGAGCTGAAGCAAGCCAAGGCCTTGCTGATGACCGAGACGGCGTTGGGCGAAGCGAGCGTCAGCGAGATCGGACGCGGACTGCTCGAACGGGCGCGGCTCGGCCTTCCTCTGGACGAGCCGACGCTGGCGGCTCGGCGTTACATGGCGCTGAGCGCCAAGCAGGTTGAGGCCGCATTTGCTCGCCGGCTGCGGCTGAAGCGCCTGGCGGAGGTCGTTCAGGGGCCGGTGCCCCATTGACTCGGCCAAAGTGTGTGAGGCGTGGTGGGGCCGCATTTGGCTGCTAGCGCCATGGCCGGCGGCATCGATGGGAGTCCCACGGGCGCCGCCAGATCCACCCCATAGTGGGGAAGCCAGACTTGCGCCACGGCGTCGAAGCGATGAAAAAAGAGAGGCGAGCTTGCCCGCGTGTAGTGGAGGGGCGTGCGCAGCAGCGGTCGGGTGAGCGACCTGCCCCCTCATCGCAATAGTGGAGGCGGTTGTGGCCGTCGACGGGTAGTTAGGGCCGCTCTAACGTCTAGAAGGCACGCCGAATCCGTGGCCTGAGTATGGTGCGGATTGGCGCCTGCGATGATGGAGGTGCACGTGACCGAAACAGGAGACCGATACGAATTTCGTGCCTTCGGCCACGACTTCGGCATCGCGGAGGAGGCACTACGTCGGCGCGCCCAGGTGACCCGCTACCGGGAGAGCCTGGAGGTCTACATCATGTCCGCCGGCAACGACGAGAGCAACACCAAGGTCCGTGGTGGTCTGATGGACATCAAGGTCCTGGTCAACCGCGACAGGGGTCTCGAGCAATGGAGTCCGCGCATGAAGGGGGAGCTCCCGCTCCCGAGCCGGGTCCTGCGCGAGGAGGTATTCCCCGCCTTCGGCGTGACGCTGCCCGACCTGGAGCGGGACGACTATACCTTCGAGCAATGTCTGGAGGAGATCATCCGACCGCATCCCGAGCTGGCAGCCGTCAGTGTGCACAAGCAACGTCTGGGCTTCGACATCGCGGGCTGCAGCGCCGAGCTGGCGAGCGTGTACATCAACGGTGCGTTGATGCGTACTGCCTGCCTGGAGTCCACGAATCCTGAGCGAGTGCTCGAGACGCGTACCCGGTTGCACCTCGACACCTACGAGAACGTCAGCTACCTGCTCGCCATCAAGCGGGTCATTGGCATGGCGCCGCTGCCGGACGGCGCCTTCTATCGTGCCTGCTGAACAACTATAGGGGCTGAATTGTGGGCCAAGAGATCGAGCGCAAATTCCTGGTCGATGGTGATGCCTGGCGCTCCCTGGCGCAGGGCACGCGTTACCGGCAGGGTTATCTGTCGACAGTTAAGGAGCGCACGGTACGGGTGCGCACCATCGCCGAAAAGGGCTACCTCACCATCAAAGGGGTGAGCAAAGGCATCGCACGGGCCGAGTTCGAATACGAGATCCCCGTCGACGATGCCAACGCTCTGCTCGACGGCCTGTGCGAGCGGCCTCTGATCGAGAAGGACCGCTACAAGATTCCCTACGGGGGCCTTACCTGGGAAGTCGACGAGTTCTTCGGCGACAACGCGGGCCTGATTGTGGCCGAGGTGGAGCTGGAAAGCGAAGATCAGGCCGTCGAGACGCCGCCGTGGATTGGACTGGAAGTCTCCGCGGACCCCCGTTATTTCAACGCGAGCCTCATCGCCAATCCGTATCGAAACTGGGGCGGGAAGACATAGGCGGCCCCCATCTGGAGCGGTCAGTTTGCCGAGGGCGGTCCCGCCGCCCTGCCCGAGGATTGCGCTGCGCGGGAGCCTTTCACGGCCGCGGCGATGTGGGGCCCGGGTCTTGCGTGAGCCCGAGTGACCCAGCCACGACATACTTACCGGAGCCAGCACATGAGCGACGACACGGCAGTGGAGACCCGCCGGAAGATTTTGATGGCGTTCTATCCGGCCGAAGAACAGGCCAAGCATGCCCTCCAATCCTTGGCCGACCGGGAGCTTCCCCTGGACCGGGCGTCCCTGCTCGGAAAGGCATCCGCTTCCGGCGACGATCCTCTGGGGGTCTACTACTCCAGCACTGGAGCGCGGATGAAGGGATGGGGCAAGATGGGTGTGCTCTGGGGTGGCCTTTGGGGGCTGATCGCCGGTGCAGGGGGAATGTTTCTGGTGCCCGGGGTCGGACCCCTGCTCGCCGCAGGCCCGGTGGTCGAGGCGCTGGCCGGGGCGGCCGGTGGCGCCGTGATCGGCGGAGGCGTGCTCGCCGGGGCGGGCGCGCTCTCCGAGCTCAGCGTCGCGGTGCACCGCCTCGGGGTACCCGAAGAGCAGCTCCGGGAGACCCACGATCGCATCGAGCGAGGCCAAGTCCTGCTTATGCTCATCGTCTCGGCAGATGAGGCCGACCGGTGGCGACCGATACTCGGGACCGCCGGCCCGAAAGTGGTCTGGGAGTTTCCCTACTACGGTCTCGCGGAAGCGGCTAAGGAGCACCTTTGACGCCCAGATCCCCCTGGCCGGGTGGCCCGCCCGCAGTCGCAAGCTAGAGCCACCAATCGGAGGTCGACTTAAGCAACACGCCGGTGCTCGGCCCGCTGCTGCAGACCATCGAGGTCATCCTCCCTCACCGTGGAGAAGCGAGATCCCTTCTAGGTCGGCGCGTCAGAGTTGATGGCGTCCGTTAGTAGAAAATGCATCCTACGCATCCACCTGCGTGGTGCGTGGAAGAGGGGCCTCTCTTGGGCGGCCACCTGCCTCGGTCCCGGTGCTGCGCCCACCCAGCTTGCTAGGGGGCTGTCGGATTTATCGCTCCTGGCCGTTAGAATAGGCGCCAAGCCAACAGCGCAGCGGAAACAGAGCCAATGGCAGTGGACTTCATCCCGATCGACCGAGACACGCCGTACATCCTGCGGCCGAGTGTGCAGGATTACGTGGCCCAGGATCGCTTGGCCCGTTTTGTGGTGGAGTCGTTGGTCAATATGAGCCGTACGGCGCCTGCTCAGGATCTAGATCCGACAGCCTTCTAGGGCCGACCCATCGGGACGACTGAAGAGGACACGCGACCATGAACCATCCCGCAAGGCGTTACGATGTCGATCTGTGGGACGAGCCCGTCCTGCCGGTCACCAAGCGCGGCAAGGAGCTGTTGACCGATCCGCTGCTCAACAAGGGCTCCGGTTTCCCGGACTGCGAGCGGGACGCCCTGGGGATTCGCGGTTTGGTGCCGCCCCAGGTGGTGAGCATAGACGATCAAGTTCGGCGGGCCATGGGGAACTACCGCCGCCAGGACAATGATCTGGAACGCTACGTCAACCTGGAATCTCTGCATGACCGCAACGAGATTCTCTACTACCGGCTGCTGTTGGAGCACATCCACGAGCTCACGCCGATCGTCTATACCCCCACCGTCGGCACGGCCTGCCAGCGTTTCGGGCATATCTACCGGCGTGCCCGGGGCATGTATTTCTGTGCCCGCGAGGTACCCTCTTTTCGCGACATGGTGCGCAACTGGCCCGAGCCTGAGGTCGACATCATCGTCGTCACCGACGGCAGTCGCATTCTCGGCCTAGGGGACCTGGGCACCAGCGGCATGGGCATCCCGATCGGCAAACTGTCCCTCTACGTGGCGGGCGCCGGCATCTATCCCTGCAAGACTCTGCCGGTAATGCTGGACGTGGGCACCGACAACGCCGCCATGCGCGAGGACCCGCTGTATCTGGGCGAGCGCACCCGGCGCCTGCACGGTGAGGACTTGTACCAGGTGGTGGAGGCCTTCGTCGTTGCGGTGCACGAGCGCTGGCCCCGTGCCTTGATTCAGTTCGAGGACTTCTCCAATGAGCACGCCTTCGATCTGCTCGCCCGCTACCGTCACCGCGTGCCCAGCTTCAACGACGACATCCAGGGTACCGGTGCGGTGACCCTGGCCGGCATCCTGTGCGCCCTGCGCATCACCGGGCAGACCCTGGCCGAGCAGCGGGTGCTGCTCCTGGGTGCCGGCGCCGCGGCGCGGGGCATCGCCGACAGCATCGCCGGCGGCATTGTGGAGCAGGACGGTCTGACGCTGGAGCAGGCGCGCAGCCAGATCTGGATGATCGACTCCCGCGGCCTGATCACACGCGACCGGCTGGATAGCCTGCGGGCACACAAGCGGGACTATGCCCAACCGGGGCCCCCGCTCGATGATCTTCGGGAAGTGGTCGACCGGGTCCGGCCGACCATACTGGTAGGCGTGAGCGGCCAGGCGGGCGTCTTCACCGAAGAGGTGGTGCGGGCAATGCACCGGCACGTCCGCCAGCCCCTGATCTTGCCTCTGTCCAACCCCACGTTGAGCGCAGAATGCACCGCCGAGCACGCTTATGCCTGGACCG